>NZ_JAJHGO010000008.1:0-316172 GCF_020805625.1 Microbacterium sp. cx-59 | reverse complement strand
GGGGCCCGGCCCCCGCCCCCCCCCCGCCCCCCCCCCCCCCCGGGGGGGGGGGGGGGCCCCCCCCCCCCCCCCCCCCACTTCTGGCTTCTGACAGGGAACCCGCTCCTCCGATGACCGAGAACGGCATTGAACTCCGCTCCCCGGCGGGCTCTCACGACCTCCCGCGGCTCGTTCCTTTCCGAGGGCTCCCGCGACAGCCGCTGCAGGACGGGCGTGGGACCGTCCGCGAGATCCATGTCGAGACCGCACCCGGGCTCGATCTGCGCTGGCAGTTGCAGCTCGTCGAGCTGAAGGGCCCGCGTGCCACGCTCCTCGCCCCGGCCGGTACCCACCAACGCATCGTCGGACTGTCCGGGCCGCAGGTGAGCGTCGGCGACGCGGTCGATCGCGTCGCGGCCCTCGGGCGCGACCGCGCGCTGTCGGTAAGGTCGCCCACGATCGTGTTCCAGCGTCCGCGGCTGCGGGTCGCTGGCGCCAGTGTCGTGGTCGTGCTCACCGCCGCCGCATCCGGGCCCCCGCCCCGCCTGTCGTTCCGAACCCTCGACGATCCGACCGACCTCGTCGGCATATCTCTCGTGCTGCTGCTGCAGGGCGAGCTCCGGGTCGACGGCGTCGAGGCAGCGCGACAATCCGCACTCCTCCTCGATCCGCGCACGACCTCGCATGTGACGGCCTCCGCCGCTCGTGTGCTGACACTCGCGGAGGAGTCGGCCGCGGCGGACTGACCCCCGCCGCACTATTACGGCGGGGGTCGCCGATCGGCCGGCAGCATCCGCGGCGCGGCTAGGCTCGGGAGGCCCCCAGACTCCGACCCGAAGGGTCCGCACCATGGCAGACCGCGAATACGGCTTCCGCACGCGTGCCATCCACGCCGGCAACATCCCCGACCCGGTGACGGGCGCCCGCGCGCTGCCGATCTACCAGTCGGGATCCTTCGTCTTCGACGACACGGATGATGCCGCCGCCCGTTTCGCGCTGCAGAAGTACGGCAACATCTACAGCCGGCTCGCGAACCCGACGACCGCCTCCTTCGAGGAGCGGATTGCGTCACTCGAGCAGGGCCTCGGTGCCGTCGCCACCTCGAGCGGACTGTCGGCGCAGTTCATCACGTTCGCCTCGCTCGCCGGCGCCGGCGACCACATCGTCGCGAGCGCGAACCTGTACGGCGGGTCGATCACCCAGCTCGACGTCACGCTTCGCCGCTTCGGTGTGCAGACGACGTTCGTCGCCTCCTCCGACCCCGCCGCGTACGCCGCCGCCGTGACGCCGCAGACCAAGGCGATCTTCGCCGAGACGGTGGCCAACCCGTCCGGTGAGATCGCCGACATCGAGGGTCTCGCCGCGGTCGCCCGCGATGCGGGCGTGCCGCTCATCATCGACTCGACGGTCGCGACCCCGTACCTGTGTCGTCCGATCGAATGGGGCGCCGACATCGTCGTGCACTCCGCGACGAAGTTCCTCGGCGGGCACGGCACGACCCTCGGCGGAGTGGTGGTCGAGTCGGGCCGATTCGACTGGCAGAACGACCGGTTCCCGCTGTTCACCGAGCCCGTACCGAGCTACGGCGGGCTCGAGTGGTCGGGAAACTTCGGCGAGTACGCCTTCCTCACGCGCCTGCGCGCCGAACAGCTGCGCGACATCGGCCCGGCGCTCGCGCCGCACTCCGCATTCCTGCTCGCCCAGGGAGTCGAGACGCTGCCCTTCCGCATGAAGGCGCACGTCGAGAACGCCCGCATCGTCGCCGAGTGGCTCGACGCCGACCCGCGCGTGGAGTACGTCAACTGGGCGGGGCTGCCGCAGCATCCGCATCACGAGCGCGCGAAGAAGTACCTGCCGGAGGGGCCGGGCGCCGTCTTCGGGTTCGGCGTCAAGGGTGGACGCGCGGCGGGTAAGACGTTCATCGAGTCGCTCGACCTCGCCAGCCACCTGGCGAACATCGGCGACGCGAAGACACTGGTGCTGCATCCGGCCTCCACGACCCACGCGCAACTCACCGAGCAGCAGCTGCTCGACGGGGGAGTGCTTCCCGGGCTCGTCCGCATCAGCGTCGGCATCGAAGATGTCGACGACATCCTCTACGACCTCGATCAGGCGCTCGCCGCCGTGCAGGAGGCATGATGGCCGATCCGATCGCCCTGGACCACGCCACCGAGGCGGAGACGATTTCGACGCGGCTCCCGAACGGCCTCACGTGCGCGCTGCCGGCGAACTCGCCGCTCGCGAAGCTGCTGAAATCGCAGCGCACCTGGGAGGGCCCCTCCGCGAAGGAGCGGCTCCGCATCCTCCGGGCCGCGAAGAGCGTCGCGATCGTCGGGGCGTCCGCGAATCCCGCACGATCCAGCTACTTCGTGGGGACCTACCTGCAGCAGTCCTCGGACTACCGCGTGTACTTCGTGAACCCGAACGCCGACGTGATCCTCGGGCAGAAGGCGTACCCCGATCTCGCGTCCCTCCCGGAGGTGCCCGACATCGTCGACGTGTTCCGCAAGGCGTCCGACCTGCCCTCGGTGATCGACGATGCGCTCGCCGTGGGCGCGCCGACGGTGTGGGCGCAGCTCGGTATCTGGAACGAGGATGCGGCCCGCGACGGCGAGGCGAAGGGCCTCACGGTCGTCATGGATCGCTGCATCAAGATCGAGCACGCCCGCTTCCACGGCGGCCTGCACCTGATGGGCTTCGACACGGGTCAGATCAGCGCCCGGCGCACGCTCCGCTGATCCTCCGCGCCACCCCGTCGGCGGGTGTCGTGACGTGAGGTGTCAGGGGATGTACGTCGACATCGCCGTGAGGAACGCGTCGATGTCGAAGCGGAACTGCTCGTCGCCGTAGGCGTCGAAGTCACGGCGGTCGAGTCGGCGCAGCGCGCCCAGGTCGTCCGCGTCGGCGTGCGCGAGCATGTCGCGGAAGTTGCGGACGTGCGGATGTCCGTCGGCGCCGGATGCGGAGAGCTGCTCGCGCGCGAACCCGACGCTGACGGTGGTCAGGAGGAGCAGCCCGCGGCCCGCAGCATCGTCGTCGAAGCCCGCGGCCAGCATCCGTTCCAGCACGATCTCGGCCGGGCGCACCGACGCGAGGGTCACCTGCGATGAGACCCGGAAGTGCGACATGAGCGGGCCGGAGTCGACGAGCGCGCGCCGCATCGCATCGGCGAAGATGCGGCAGGCCTCTTTCCAGGAGGCGTCGTCCGGGATGCCGACCGCGCTCATCCTGGCGATGAAGGTGTCTTCGGCGAGCAATTCGAGGAGGGCTTCGCGCCCGCTCACGTGATGGTGCAGCGCCTTGCGGTCGACGCCGAGGAGGTCGGCCAGGCCCTGCATCGTGAGCTCGGCGGCATCGACCGTGCGAGCGGCGGCGAGGATCGTCGCGCGGTCGAGGCCGGCGCGTTCGCCGCGGCCGCGCCGCTGCGGCACAGCGCCCACGGATTCACCTGGAGTTCCCATCCGCCCCAGCGTAGTATTTCCCGCGCGGGATTAAACCCTCATGCCGTGGGTGTCCGCGTGAGCAGGCAGCACCACTACGAAAGGAACAATCATGAGCGACAACACCGTCCTCACCGCGAACAGCACCATCGGAGCCTGGCTCGAGCACTCGGTCGGCGGCGACCTGGTCCGCGGGCTGCTCGCGCAGTCCGGCGGCACCGAGGAGAGCCTCGCGCCCGTCAAGGGACTGCCGCTGCAGCAACTCGTCGCGCTCAGCCAGGGTCAGCTGCCGCAATCGGTGATCGACGACCTCGTCCGCGCCGTGAACGGCGGAGTCATCCCCGAAGAATCGGAGGCGGCGGGCTGGGTCGAGCGCCTGTCCTCCGGCCGCTTCGCCGGGAAGACCGTCATCGTGACCGGCGCGGCATCCGGAATCGGGCGGGCCACGGCGTCGCGCGTCGCGCGCGAGGGCGGCAAGGTCGTCGCCGTCGACATCTCGGCGGAGCGTCTCGCGGAGTTCTCGGCGGAACTGCCGGATGCCGACATCGTGACCGTCGCCGGAGACATCACCCGGCAGGAATCGGTCGACGAGATCGTCGCGACCGCCGGCGGGCGCATCGACGCGCTCGCGAACATCGCCGGCATCAACGACGACTTCTCGCCGCTGCACGAGACGACCGACGCGATGTGGGACCGGGTGATCGGGGTCAACCTGACCGGCTCCTTCAAGCTCAGCCGTGCGGTGCTGCCCGCGATGGTCGACGCCGGTCGCGGCTCGATCGTGAACGTCGCCTCCGAAGCCGGGCTCCGCGGCAACGCGTCGGGCAACGCCTATACCGTCTCCAAGCACGGCGTCGTCGGGATGACGAAGTCGGCGGCCTTCATGTACGGCCCGGCCGGCATCCGGGTCAACGCGGTCGCCCCCGGCGGCGTCGCGACCGGCATCCCGTTCCCCCCGAACGTGTCGGCAGCCGGTCAGGCGCGGCTGCAGCCGTTCCAGTCCGCGATCCCGACGATCGCGACCGCGGAGCAGCTCGCCGCATCCATCACGTTCCTGCTGTCGGATGACGGTGTGAACATCAACGGTGCGATCCTCGCCTCCGACGGCGGCTGGTCCGTCCAGTAACGCGTGAGCCCGGTCGGTCCGTCATCGCAGCCCGTGAGCGCCTTTCGGCGCGAAACGCAGCGACGGCGGACAGACCGAGGTCGGCGACGGCGGTAGGCTCGCCTCCGTGACAGACGCCCCCGCACGCGTGTTCGCCGCGCGCACCCCCGCATTCTTCGCGGCCTGCATCGGCACCGGCCTGCTGGCCGGCCTCCTCTCCGGACTCTTCGGCGTCGGCGGCGGAACGGTCATCGTGCCGCTGCTGGTGATGTTCCTGAAGTTCGATCAGCGGCTCGCCGCCGGCACGTCGCTCGCCGCGATCGTGCCGACCGCGACCGTGGGCGTCATCTCCTACGCGGTGCACGGCTCGGTCGCGTGGGTTCCCGCCATCCTGCTCGCCGTCGGCGCGGTCGTCGGGGCGCAGATCGGTACCTGGCTGCTGCCGCGCATCTCGCAGACGGCGCTGCGCTGGGGCTTCGTCGCGTTCATCGTCGTCGTCATCGTGAGTCTGTTCATCGTGGTTCCTTCGCGTGACTCCGAGATCGAACTGACGATCTGGTCGGGCGTCGCGCTCGTGGTCGTCGGTGTGTTCACCGGCATCATGGCGGGACTCATCGGTGTCGGCGGCGGCGTCATCGTCGTGCCGATCCTGATGCTGCTGTTCGGTGCGAGCGACCTGCAGGCCAAGGGCACGTCGCTGCTCTTCATGATTCCGACCGCGGTGTCGGGCACGATCGGCAACCTGCGGCGGAAGAACGTGGACCTCGTGGCCGCCGCGACCGTCGGCATCGCGGCGTGTACGACGACGGCGCTCGGCGCCTGGATCGCGACCCTCCTCGACCCCGCGGTCGCCAACATCCTGTTCGCGGCGTTCCTCGTGTTCATCGGCACGCAGATGTCGATCAAGGCGATCCGAGGCCGTCAGCGCTGATCCGCCGCGCTCGGGCGTCAGCGGTGATCCGCCGTGGCCGGGCGTCAGCGGTGATCCGCCGTGGTCGGGCGTCAGCGGTGATCCGCCGTGGTCGGGCGTCAGCGGTTTCGTCCGGCGCCGGGCCGGAGCGCCGTCGGAACCGCTCGGTAGGATGGCGGTATGCCCGTGAATCCCGAGCTGCTCGGTCGCGCCTTCGCGCCGACGCCGCCGTACCTCGTCGGCCGTGAGAAGGTGCGCGAGTTCGCTCGTGCCGTCTTCGCCACGGATCCTCAGCACACCGATGTGAGCGCCGCCGCCGCCCTCGGGTACGCCGACGTGGTCGCTCCGCCGACGTTCGCGATGGTCATCCAAGATCTCACGATGCAGCAGCTGCTCGCCGAGCCCGACTCCGGCATCGTGCTCGAGCGCGCCATCCACGCCGAGCAGCGGTTCCGCTACTCGCGTCCGATCGTCGCCGGCGACGAACTGGTCGCCCGGCTGCGGGTCACCGGCGTCCGCGCCATCGGCAAGGGCGCGATGGTCACGAGCGAAGCCGACGTGACGGATGCGGACGGCGCCCACGTCGTCACCACGACCTCGGTCCTGCTGATCGGGGGAGAAGAGTGAGCGCCGTGCTCGAGATCGGACAGGTCGTCGCAGAACGCGACGTGCACCTGACGCGTGAATCGCTCGTGCGGTACGCCGGCGCATCCGGAGACTTCAACCCCATCCACTACCGCGACGACGTGGCGGCCCGCGTCGGACTGCCGGGTGTGCTCGCCCACGGGATGCTGACGATGGGCCTTTCGATCGAGACGCTCGTGCCCTGGCTCGAGGACTCCGGACGCATCACGGAGTACGGCGTGCGGTTCACCCGGCCCGTGGTCGTGCACCCGGAGGACGGCGCCGATGTGCGCGTCGTCGCGGCCGTCGGCGCGCTCGACGACGAGTCCGCCCGCATCGACCTCACCGTGACGCACGCCGACACGACCGTGCTCGGCAAGGCGCAGGTGCGGATCCGGCTGGTCTGAGATGACCGAGATCGACCCCCTCCCGCTTTCGCGGCTCACGACGCTGCAGACCGGCGCGGCGCCCACGAGCATGGCCGAAGCGCGCACGCGCGACGAGCTCGTGGAGGCGCTGCGGTCGATCTGGGCCGCGGGTGATGAGTGGTTCGTGATCGGTGGCGGATCGAACCTGCTGGTCGGCGACGAGCCCTTCGACGGCACCGTCGTCCGCATGCTCACGCGCGGCATCGAACGAGTCGGCGGCGGCCCCGAGGGGACCGTGCGCCTGCGCGTTCAGGCGGGACACGACTGGGATGAGCTCGTCGCGTACACGGTGGCCGAGGGGCTGTCGGGCATTGCGGCGATGTCGGGCATCCCGGGCACTGTGGGCGCCGCTCCCGTGCAAAACGTCGGCGCGTACGGGCAAGACATCTCCGAGACGCTCGTCGAGGTCGAACTCATCGACGAGGCGACCGGTGAGATCTCGGCCGTACCGGCGGCCGACCTCGAGCTCGGATTCCGCACCTCGGTACTCAAGCACCATTACGGTTCGGTGCCCGCGCGCCGTGCGGTGATCCTTTCGGTGACGCTGCAACTCGTCGAGGTCGGACACGACGAGTTCCCCATCCGCGGCGAGCAGCTGCGGCAGGCGCTCGGGCTCGCACCCGGTGCGACCGTGACGCTCGCCTGGGTGCGCGACCACGTGCTCGCGACGCGTCGCCGCAAGGGCATGGTGCTCGATGCCACGGATGCGGACACCGCATCCGCCGGCTCGTTCTTCCAGAATGCGATCGTGTCGGAGCGGTTCGCCCGCACGCTTCCGGACGCGTGCCCGCGCTGGCCGATGCAGGCCGTGATCGAGCCGATGCGGATCATTCCGCTCGACAGCTTCGACGGCTACGTGCCCCCTGCTGTCGATCAGCCCGTGCAGGTGAAGGTGAGCGCCGCGTGGCTCATTGAACACGCGGGGATCGGCAAGGGATTCCACCTGCCGCGCTCGCGTGCGGCGGTTTCGTCGAAGCACGCGCTCGCGTTGACGAACCGCGGCGGAGCGAGGGCCGAGGAGCTCGCCGAGCTCGCCCGGTTCATCCAGCAGCGGGTGCAGCAGGAGTTCGGGCTCATCCTGCAGCCCGAACCCGTGCTGGTCGGCGTCGAGCTTTAGGCCCCGGCGGCGGCGCGCCGGGTGCGGTGTGCCGCGTGCCGCGTGCGGTGTGCCCGCCGTGACGTCGAGGGCGGCCCGTGAGCCCCGACAGTGCCCGAGCGGCCCGCGTGGTTCCGCAGTCGTCGGATCGGTGGGGCTGGTGTGCACGGTTGTGACGGTTGAGGCGGTGAGTCCGCGTCTGATCCGACGACTGGGGCGGGTGCTGCCGGTAGGCGCCGGCGACGCGTCAGCGACGCCGGACGAGGGCGACCGCCGCTCGAGCGGCCCGACAGTGCCCGCGCGGCCCTTGTGGTTCCGCAGTCGTCGGATCGGTGGGGCTGGTGTACACGGTTGTGACGGTTGAGGCGGTGAGTCTGCATCCGATCCGACGACTGGAGTGGATGCGGATGTAGCCGCCCAGGCGAGGAGCGCCCCCAGGCGAGGAGCGTCTCAGGCGAAGAGCGTCTGCAGGCGCTGCACGCCCTCGAGCAGTGCGTCGTCACCGAGCGCGTACGACAGCCGCAGGTAGCCGGAGGGGCCGAAGGCTTCGCCGGGCACGACCGCGACCTCGGCCTTTTCCAGGATGAGGTCGGCGAGTTCGAGGCTCGTGGTCGGCGTGCTGCCCGCCCACTCGCGGCCGAGGAGTCCGCGCACGTCGGGGTAGACGTAGAACGCGCCGAGCGGGTTCGGCACAGCAACGCCCTCGATCTTGGCGAGCTCCGACACCATTAGGCGGCGGCGGCGGTCGAAGGCGACCCGCATCTCTTCCGCCTCCGTCTGCGGCCCGGTGAGCGCGGCGAGCGCCGCGCGCTGGGCGATGTTGTTGACGTTGCTCGACAGGTGGGACTGCAGGTTGGCGGCGACCTTGATGGCGTCCTTCGGGCCGATCATCCAGCCGACGCGCCATCCGGTCATGGCGTACGTCTTCGCGACGCCGTTGACGAGCAGGGTCTGGCCCGCCAGTTCGGGCACGGCCTCGACGATCGAGACCGCTCGCGCACCCTCGTAGACCAGGTTCTGGTAGATCTCGTCGGTGATGACCCAGATGCCGTGCTGCAGTGCCCACTCGCCGATCGCGCGGGTCTCTTCGGGCGTGTACACGGCGCCGGTCGGGTTCGAAGGAGACACGAACACGAGCACGGTCGTGCGGGGGGTGCGGGCCGCTTCGAGCTGGTCGACGGTGACCTTGTAGTCCTGGTCCGCGCCCGCGAAGACCTCGACCGGCGTACCGTCGGCGAGGCGGATCGCCTCCGGGTAGGTCGTCCAGTACGGGGCCGGCAGCAGCACCTCGTCGCCCGGATTCACGACCGCCTGGAACGCCTGGTACACCGCCTGCTTGCCACCGTTCGTGACGATGATCTGGCTGGGCTCGACGTCGAGACCCGAGTCGCGGTGCGTCTTCGCGGCGATGGCCTCGCGCAGCACGGGCAGCCCGGCGGCGGGGGTGTACCGGAAGTTCGCCGGGTTGGTCAGTGCTTCCGCTGCCGCATCCACCACGAACTGCGGGGTGGCGAAGTCGGGTTCGCCGGCCGCGTAGGAGATGACGGGGCGTCCCGCCGCCTGCAGGGCTTTGGCCTTCGCGTCGACCTTGAGGGTCGCGGACTCGGCGATGGCGGACAACTTGCGGGAGAGGGGAGCGCGTTCGGTCACGCCTGAAGCGTATCTTCCGGGCGGGCCGTGGCGCAGGGCGCGCGCCGCGCTCGGCGTCCGCGGTGTGGAACGATGAACGGATGAGTGCACGCCGCATGCAGGTCTGGGCGCTGGACGGCATCCCCGAGGTGACCGGCGACGACGACCTCGCTCAGCTGATCGGCGACGCGTGGGCGGCGGATGCGGATGGCATCCGCGACGGCGACATCCTCGTCGTGACGAGCAAGATCGTGTCGAAGGCGGAGGGGCGGATGCTGCCCGCATCCGACCGCGAAGACGCCATCACGGCGGAGACCGTGCGGGTCGTCGCGACCCGTGGCACGACGCGGATCGTCGAGAGCAGGCTCGGCATCGTGGGCGCGGCCGCCGGCGTCGACGCGTCGAACACTCCCGAGGGCACGGTGCTGCTGCTGCCGGTGGATCCGGATGCGTCGGCCCGCGCGCTCTGTGCGGCGCTCCGCGAACGGTTCGGCGTGCCGCTCGGCGTCATCGTGAGCGACACGCTCGGTCGCGCGTGGCGGCTCGGGCAGACCGACATCGCGATCGGCGCGGCCGGGGTCCAGGTCGTTGACGATCTGCGCGGCGAGACCGACGCGCAAGGGCGTCCGTTGCTCGTTACGGTGCCGGTGGTGGCAGATGAGATGGCCGCGGCATCCGATCTCGTGAAGGGCAAGGTGACGGGTCGCCCCGTCGCGGTCGTCCGCGGGATGGCGGAGTACGTGACCCCCGAGGTCGATACCCCCGGGGCGCGGACCCTGGTTCGCACCGGCCCGGCCGACATGTTCCGCCTCGGCACCGACGAGGCGCTCGCCGAAGGTTACGCGGAGGGCTTCGCCGCCGGCCGCGCGGCGCGCGACTGAGCGGGCGGGCGCGCGGAAGCGTCGGGGCGGATGGCGCGGGACTGAGCGCACAGGCGCTGGGAGCGGGTACCGGGCACGCCGCCGGGCGTGCCCGATCGTTAGCCACTCGTTGTCGATCACGGACTAGCCAGTGCCTACCGTGGAGGCATGCGGAGAATCCACGCTGTCGCGGTTCTCGCCCTCGTCGGTGTGCTAACCGCGTGTGCCGCCGGAACGATCCCTTTCCTTGCGGGCGCACCTCGGCCCGATGCCGTGCCCGTCGACGCCGTGGTCTGCGCTGACGAGTTCGGCCCCGCGGAGGGCGTCGTGGCCGGAAACGTGCCGGAAGGGTTCACGCCGGTGGCCGTGCACCGCTGCACCCTGTCGGCGTCTCAGCGGGATGAAATCGGAACGTGGGCCGGCCCGCTCAATGAGCGGCTCGAGGGAGACCTGACCGACCTGCTCGCGGCCCTGGCGGAGCCGGACGAGGCACCGACCATGGGTGCGTGCTCGGCGGTCATGTGGATGGGGCCCGAACTCTGGTTGGCGGATGCCGAGGGCCGCTACATCCGCGTGCCCTACCCGATGGGAGCGTGCCCTGAGCCCCGGCCGGACGTGCTCGAGCGGATCGAGGCCGCGCTGGCCGCGCTGACGGTGACGGAGGAGACGTTCGTGCAGCGTGCGCTGGTGGAGTCGGATGCAGCGACCGCGGCCGGCTGCGCCACCACGGCCGGGATGCTGGTGGCGTTGACCGGCGCCGCACCCGGCGCGGGGGTCGTGGCGGAAGCGTCCGAGCTCGGCGGCGACCCGGTCGAGGTGACTCCTTGGGAACCGCCGGCCCTGCCGGATGCCGCCGAAGTGCGAGGGATGCAGCTGTGCCGGTATGCAGTCGGGGTTCTGTCGACGGACGGCGGGCCGCTGACGTCGAGCGATCTCGGGGCGTTCACCGACGCCGAGGAGCTCGATGCCGTCGCCGCGGGGGAGGTCCTCGCGTCGTTCGCCGGGGCGCCGTCCGCGGGTCATTGCGTCGCGACCGCATCCGTCCTCGTCGTCGCGCATCCGACCGGGGACGCCGCGGCGGGTTTCACGATCGAGCTCGACGGATGCCAGCGGGTCGTCGGCCCCGACCTGGCAGCCCGCGCTGCAACGCCCGAGATGCTCGCACTGCTCCAGCCCTGATCCGACCGGCGCAGGCTCTGAAGCGCGAGACGGGATCCGGGCGCCGAGACTGCGGAGTAACCCCACGGTCTCGGCCCTAAGATCCCGTCTCGCGGTGTGACGGGTGCGGTCACACCTCCACGAGGTAGCGGGAGTAGGCCACCAGCGTCAGGAAGGTGGGGAACTCGGCGCCCAGCGCGACCTCGCGGAACACGTCGGCGGCATCCTCGAACCGATCGCCGTCGAAGCGGGGGACCTCGCCGAGCACCTGCGTGATGAGTCCCTCGATGTACTCGCGGGTGATGCGCGTGCCGTTCTCGGTGGCGCGGTCCTGGTGGATCCACTGCCACACCTGCGAGCGGCTGATCTCGGCGGTCGCCGCATCCTCCATCAGGTTGTCGATCGCGACGGCGCCGAGGCCGCGCAGCCACGCCTCGATGTAGCGCACCGCGACTGACACGTTTCCGTGCACTCCCGCCTCGGTGATCGGCAGGCCGATGTGCACGTCCAGCAGGTCGGCCGGGTTCACCTGCACGTCGTCGCGCTGCCGGTCGAGCTGGTTCGGACGCTCGCCGAGCACGGCGTCGAACTCGGCACGCGCCACCGGGATGAGGTCGGGGTGAGCGACCCAGGTGCCGTCGAACCCGTCGCCGGCCTCGCGCTTCTTGTCGGCCGCCACCTTCTCGAACGCCTGCCGCGTGACCTCGGGATCACGGCGGTTCGGGATGAAGGCGCTCATGCCGCCGATCGCGAACGCGCCCCGCTTGTGGCACGTCTGCACGAGCAGGTCGGTGTACGCCCGCATGAACGGCACCGTCATGGTGACCTGGCTGCGGTCGGGCAGCACGAACCGTGCGCCCCGGCCGCGGTAGTTCTTGATCATCGAGAAGATGTAGTCCCAGCGTCCGGCGTTGAGCCCGGCGCAGTGATCGCGCAGCTCGTACAGGATCTCGTCCATCTCGAACGCCGCCGGCAGCGTCTCGATCAGAACGGTCGCGCGGATCGTGCCGTGCGGGATGCCGAGCTGCTGCTCGCTGAACGTGAAGACGTCGTCCCAGAGTGCCGCCTCTTCGCTCGATTCGATCTTGGCGAGGTAGAAGTACGGGCCCCGGCCGTTCGCGATGAGTCGTGCGGCGTTGTGCCAGAAGTACAGGCCGAAGTCGACGAGCGAACCGGATGCGGCCATCGCGCGGCCGCGGCGATCCGTGAACCGGAGGTGGCTCTCGACCAGGTGCCACCCGCGCGGACGCATCACGATGGTTGGCGTCGCGGTCGCGGTGACCTCGTATCGTTTGCCGTCGGCGTTCGTGAACGACAGCTCGCCGCGGATCGCGTCTCGGAGTGATAGCTGGCCCTTGATGACGTTCTTCCAGGTGGGGCTCGTGGCATCCTCCTGGTCGGCGAGCCAGACCTTGGCGCCCGAGTTCAGTGCGTTGATCGTCATCTTCGGGTCGGTCGGCCCCGTGATCTCGACGCGACGGTCCTCGAGACCGGGACCGGCGCCCGCGACCCGCCAGGTCGTGTCGTTCCGGATGCAGGCGGTGTCGGCGCGGAATGACGGATCGTGTCCGTTGCCGATCTCGTAGCGGCGCCGCATCCGCTCGGCGAGCCGGTCGTGGCGTCGTCCGGAGAAACGGTGGTGCAGCTCGGCGAGGAACACCAGAGCGTCGGGCGTCAGGATCTCGTCGTAGCGGTCGCCGGGTCGGCCCAGGATCTCGATCGTGGGCCGGGAGGCGGGTGTCGGTGCAGAGGTGCGGGGCGGTGAGCCCGTGTCCGTGAGGGTCATGATCTGGCTTTCTGTTCGACGCCCGAGGGCGGGCTCACGTGTCGCAATCCGCCCGTCCGAGCACGGATTGCGTCACGTGAGCGGGGGAGGAGGTGTTTCGGGTGGCGCGATCTGTCGGGGGTGGGGGCGGATTGCGTCACGTGAGCGGGGGAGGAGGTGTTTCGGGTGGCGCGATCTGTCGGGGGTGGGGGCGGATTGCGACACGTGAGCGGGGAAGGAGGTGCTTCACGTGTCGCAATCTGCCCGTTCGAGCGACGGATTGCGACACGTGAGCGGGATGTGGGAGCGAGGCCCGAGCGCGAGCCCGAGCCCGCGGTGCGCTCAGTGGAACTGGGCGGTCTCGGTCGAGCCGTGCAGCGCGAGGGTGGCGCTGGTGGGGTTGAGCGCGGTCGAGACGTGGTCGAAGTAGCCCGTCCCGGCTTCGCGCTGGTGCCGAGTCGCGGTGTAGCCGCGGGACTCGGCCGCGAACTCGGCCTCTTGCAGTTCGACGTAGGCGCTCATGGCGCGGTCGGCGTAACCGGAGGCGAGATCGAACATGGAGTAGTTCACGGCGTGGAATCCGGCGAGCGTGATGAATTGGAACGCGTAGCCGAGTTCCGCGAGCTCCGCCTGGAACGTCGCGATCTGCGCATCGTCGAGGTGACGCTTCCAGTTGAAGCTCGGCGAGCAGTTGTACGCGAGCATCTTGCCGGGGAACTCGGCGTGCACCGCGTGGGCGAATGCGCGGGCGAGCTCGATGTCGGGTTCGCCGGTTTCGACCCAGAGCAGGTCGGCGTAGGGCGCGAACGCGAGGCCGCGGCTGATGACCGCATCCAGTCCTGGGCGCACCCGGTAGAACCCTTCCTCGGTGCGCTCGCCGGTCGTGAACTCGCGGTCGCGCGGGTCGACGTCGCTCGTGAGCAGGTCGGCGGCGAGCGCATCGGTGCGCGCGATGATGACGGTGGGGACGTCGGCGACATCTGCCGCGAGACGCGCCGCGTTGAGCGTGCGGATGTGCTGCTGCGTCGGCACGAGCACCTTGCCGCCGAGGTGGCCGCACTTCTTCTCGCTCGCGAGCTGGTCTTCCCAGTGGATGCCGGCGGCTCCGGCCTGGATGAGCGAGTGGGCGAGTTCGTAGGCGTTCAGCGGTCCGCCGAATCCGGCCTCGGCGTCGGCGACGATGGGCGCGATCCAGTCGCGGGTGATCTCTCCTTCGGCGTGCTCGATCTGGTCCTGACGGATCAGCGCATTGTTGATGCGACGCACGACCGACGGCACGGAGTTCGCGGGGTAGAGGCTCTGGTCGGGGTAGGTCTGCCCGGCGAGGTTGCCGTCGGCCGCGACCTGCCAGCCGGAGAGGTAGATCGCCTTCAGGCCCGCGCGCACCTGCTGCACGGCCTGGCCGCCGGTGTAGGCGCCGAGCGCCCGGATGTAGTCCTCGGTGTGCAGCAGGTTCCAGAGGTTCTCGGCGCCGCGGCGCGCGAGCGTGCTCTCCTCACGGACCGACCCGCGCAACCGGACGACGTCGTCGGCGGTGTAGGTGCGCGAGACGCCATCCCAGCGCGGGTCGGTGTCCCAGATCTCCTGAAGCTCCGTCGCCGTCTGCGTCTGGTCGCCCGCACGGAGGGGCGGCTGGCCGGGGGTCGCGTGGATGGTCATGTCGGTCTCCTGTGATCGGATGCGGGGACGATCGTTGTCCCGGCGGGTTCGTGGCTCCACTCTGAGTGAAGAACAGCCCCCGAAACCGGCATTCGTGAGGAGAAGATTGCTCGTTCTTCTGTTCTCGTGGCACAATCCGGTCCATGACGATCACAGAAGATCTGCATGGCGAGGATGCCGAAGCCGACGCGCTGACCATCGGACGCCGCATCCGGCAGTTGCGTGCGCAGCGAGGGATGACCCTCGACGAGCTCTCGGCCGCGGTCGACCGTGCCCCGAGCCAGCTGTCGATGATCGAGAACGGCAAGCGGGAGCCCAAGCTCACTCTTCTCCGGTCGATCGCGAAGGCGCTCGGATCGACGATCGATGCGCTGCTCGAGGCCGAACCGTTGGACGAGCGCGCGTCCCTGGAGATCTCGCTGGAGCGGGCGATGCGCGGGCAGACCTTCCAGGCCCTCGGGATCGCGCCGTTCCGGGTCGGCAAGTCGGTGCCGGATGACGCGCTTCGCGCCATGCTGGCGTTGCAGGGCGAGATCGAACGCCTCCGCGACGAACGCGCCGCGACGCCCGAGGAGGCGCGGCGCGCGAACGTCGACCTCCGTCACCTCATGCGGCAGCAGAACAACTACTTCCCCGACCTCGAGGAGCAGGCACGCCGCATCCTGGATGCGGTCGGCCATCCCGGCGGGCCGCTCACGCAGCGCTCCGCGAGCGACATCGCGGCGCATCTCGGGTTCACACTGCACTACGTCGCCGATCTGCCGCAGACCACCCGGAGCGTTGCCGACCTCGCCCACGGCCGGCTCTATCTCTCGAGCAAGGTCACGCAGAAGGGCGACTCGCGCACGGCCGTGCTGCAGGCGCTCGCGAGCCGCATCCTGGGGCATCGGGAGCCGACGAGCTACGCCGAGTTCTTGCGGCAGCGCGTCGAAACGAACTACCTCACCGGCGCGATGCTGATCCCCGAGGCCCATGTTGTGCCGTTCCTCGCCGAAGCGAAAGCCGACCGGGCGATCTCGATCGAGGATCTCCGCGACCTGTATTCGGTGTCGTACGAGACCGCCGCCCACCGCTTCACGAATCTCGCGAGCGTGCACCTCGGCATCCCGGTGCACTTCTTGAAGGTGCACGAGTCGGGCACGATCACGAAGGCTTACGAGAACGACGACGTGAACTTCCCCGCCGACCGGCTGGGAGCGATCGAGGGGCAGTTGTGCTGCCGCCGCTGGACGAGCCGGGTCGTGTTCGACGTCGATGACCGGTTCAATCCGTACTACCAGTACACCGACACCGGCAACGGCACGTACTGGTGCACGGCGCGTGTGGAGAACTCGAGCGAGGGCCAGCATTCGGTGAGCGTCGGCGTGCGCTTCGACGACACCAAGTGGTTCCTCGGTCGAGACACCCCGAACCGCGGCGTCTCGAAGCACTCGGTCGAGGTCTGCTGCCGTCGCGCGCCGGCCGATCTCGAGGCGGCGTGGCGAGAGAACTCGTGGCCGAACGTGCGGACGCCGCGAACGCTGCTGGCGACCTTGCCGACCGGCGCGTTCCCCGGCGTCGATACGACCGAGGTGTACGAGTTCCTCGCCGCGCACGCGCCGGTCTGAGCGGGGCCCGACTCAGCGCGGCGGGGTCAGCTCTTCGCCCCGGTCAGGGCGAGGGTGCCGCCGAGCCCGATCATCATGACCCCGCCGGCGCCGGACAGCGTCGAGATGCGTCGCGGCGACCGCGCGAACCAGGTGCGGGCGGTGCCGGCGGCGACGGCCCACACGCTGTCGCACGCGAGGGCGAGGAGCTGGAAGGTGATGCCCAGCAGCAGAAGCTGCGCCCACACGGCACCCGCCGCGGGGGAGACGAACTGCGGCAGCACGGCGACGAAGAAGGCGATCGTCTTGGGGTTGGTCAGCCCGACGATGAAGCCCTGCGCGAGGAGTGTGCGGGCGGAACGGGGGGCGATTTCTGCTCCCGGCACGTGCGCGTTCCGATGGCGGATGGCGTGGATGCCGAGGTAGACGAGGTATGCCGCACCCGCGATCTTGATCACGGTGAACGCCGCCACGGAAGACGCGACGATCGCGCCGACACCGAAGGCGACCGCGAGCACCGCGGGGATCGTGCCCAGCGCATTGCCGACGACGCTGAGCACGCCGGCGCGGCGGCCGAGAGCGATCGACCTCCCGATCACGAACAGCACGCTCGGGCCGGGAATCACGATGATGACCACCGACGCGAGGATGAACGCCAGGAGGTTTTCGATCGGAAGCATGAGCGAACGATACTCCGTGTCCCAGCACCTCCCGGCATGTCCCAGTTTTTGCCGCTATCCCGGACTCATAGCGACAAAAAGTGGGACACGCTCCGCAAATATCGGGACATGAGCTCAGGATGCGGGATTCGGCAGCGGCGGATGTGGAATCCGCCGCCGGCATCCGGCAGATTGGGGACGTGCCACATATCGCTCACCTGCTGCTCAGCGGCCCGCGGGGGCGTCGCCTTTGTCTGGAGTACGTCCGCGGAGTGGACGAACCGCTGCAGTCGGCTATGTTCTGGGCCGCCCATGGGCTCGACCCGAATCCGGGGACGATCATCAGGATCGGGGCGACGGACCTCGATGACTCCGAGGACCCCAGTTTCACCGGGGATGAGATCGCGGCGCTGATCGGTCGTGTCGACCTCTCGTCAGCGCAGGATGATCAGGTGCGCCTGGCTTTCCGTGCCACGGTCGATGCGGCTCGGTACTGGCAGGAGCCGGACGGGACGGATGCGGTCGCCTCGCTCCCGAGGGTGGAAGAGGCGCTCCGTCCGGTCGCCGAGCTAATCGCGCGGGCGCTGCCGACCATCACCGCCGCGCGGGGAGCGGAGCAGTGGGCAGTTGAGTGGTCTCCCGTGGCCGACAGTGCACCGCTGGAGACCACGCCTGCTCGTGATCTCGAAGCGTGGACTCGGGAGCAGCGAGCGGATGAGGAGAGATCCGCACGAGACCGACCGGCGGACCCATACGCCAACTGGTCGGAACGTGGTGGTCGGTACCGCAGCGGCTCCTCTCGACTCGCGGAAGCGTTGTGTCCGCGTTGGAGCGTGTGGAGGATCCGCTCGGCTGGGAGATCGCGACGGTCATCCCGGTACGCGGATCGGGCTCGACGCTCGAGATCCGATCGGTCGCGGATTGGGCTGACCTCTGCCGTGAGTACCCGATGGAGGTGTCCGCATCCCGGCGGCACGACTGGTTCCGTGTGACGGGCAGGGTAGGCAGGTGGCTCATCCCCGACTGGCAGCGCGTCGCCGAGCGGTGGGATGCTGTGCACCTCACGACGCTGGGATATCTTTCGGCATCGACGCGGTTGATCGAGATCGACGCGGAGTACGGCTCCGTCATCGGAGGGTGGGGCCCCGATTCGACCCTGTGGCTCGGCGACGTCGCCCGCGAGTGGAGCGGGCCGCGCCAGCAGTGGCGCTGGTCCCGCGACTCCAACGGCTGGGTGCGCAGTGAGGGGTCTCCTGCCCCATAACGCCTCAGCGCTTTCGATCCGGGCGCCGCGGCACTCAATCGGACCGAACGATGGCCGGGGGCCACGCGTTGAACGCAGAGCTCACACTCGTGTGCTGCGACGGAGGTAGACGCTGAATGCCCCGATCGCGACTGCTGCGAGGATCGCGAGCAACGCAGCCGGGAGCATGTAAGCGCTGCTTCCGAACTCGAAGCGGTCAGCTTGCCCCGACGAGCGTGAGTACGCTTCGGCGATGTCGGCTCGCGCCTCAGACGCGAGCCGCGGCTGCTCGGCGATCTCGCGCGCGGGTTCGTTCAGGCCGACGAGTGTCGCCCCGTCGACGGCGTAGAAGGCGCCGCCGTTCATCGGTAGCTCGAGGAACTCGCCGGACAGATGGTTCTCCACGAGGCGTGTGAAATCCGGGCGGGTGTCCAGCGGGCTCAGCAACCATCCGTCACCATCGGGGGAAGCGGCCGTTGTGCCGATCGGGGCATCGTCGTTGCCGTACGCGACAGCGATCCATTCCTCTACCTCGCCCAGTGGATTGACGGACGTGTTCTGGAGGTATTCCTGGCGGACGGCATGCACGGGCCGAGGTTCGCTGTACCGGATGACATCGGGCACATCGGGATCTTGGGGTGACGGGTCGAATGCCGAGACGACGTCAGGAGGCGCCGTGTCGTCGTACGCGACGGCGTCGGTGGGGAGAACGAGTACCAAGGTGGCGGCGCTGAGCAGGACAGCTGCTGCCGCTCGCGCGGACCACGCTCGTCGGTGGGTCATGGCGGTGTCACTCCTCACTCGGTCGATGGAAGCGTGCGATTCATCCTGGCCCCGAATGGCGGCCGGCCGCTAGACGGCGCCACCCGGGCCCCGCGTCATCCCAACGACTGCAACGCCAACCACAGCTCGGCGCGGGCGGCGAACGAGGCGAGGTCACGGCCGAGCACCTGTTCCACGAGCGCCAGGCGCGCCCGCACCGTGTGGCGGTGGACGCCCAGTGCCCGGGCGGCGGACTCGTGCGACGCGTCGTTGTCGAGCCAGGCGCGAAGCGTGGCAACCAGGCGCGTGCCCTCCGCGTCGTCGTGGGCCACTAACGGTGCGAGCTCGGCGGCGGCGAGCACCCGGGTGCGCTCCTCGGCGATCACGCTCAGGATGCTGCCGCGCACGGCCGCGAAATCGCTCAGCCCGCTGCCGCCACGCTCGCGTGCCACCCGCGCTTGAGCGATCCCCGCAGAAACGGCGTCGAGCGTGGTCGGCTCGGACGCCCCCACCGAGATCTCGAAGCGCTCGGCGAACTCGCCGAGCAGGTGGTGGCGGTCCGCGCCCACGAGCAGCAGCATCCCACCGGCCGCTCCGCCGAAGAACAACCCGCCGCCGGTCTCCGCTGCCGTGGTTTCCAGCCACGCGAGCGCGTCGTCGCGGCGCAGCACCTCCGGTCCGGCCAGCCCGACGACGACCGGTGCGGCGGGAAAGCCGCCCCAGACGGCGCGCGCGACGCGGCGCGGAAGGGTCGACTCATCGACGGCGACGGATGCGGCGAGTCCCGCCCGCAGCGCGGTGTGCGCGTCGACGAGGCTCCGCTGCTGCTCGAGCGCGAGTCCGGCCATCGCGACGACCGTCGTGACGACGCCGCGGGCCTCCTGGTCGAGGTCGCCCGAGGCGATGGCGATCGCCCCCCGGAGGTGGCCGCCGCGCCCGAGCGTCTGCAGCGTGAACGGCACGTCGTCGATCCGGAGGGCGGAACCTGCCCGCGCCCCGCGCCGCAGCACCGTTCCCACTTCGGTGCGCAACTGCGCGGCGACGGATGCGGCGAGCCCCCCCTCGGGGCGCTCGTGCGCGAGCGTTCCCGTCGCGTTGAACAGCCCCACCCAGCAGTCCAGCTGGCGGGAGAGCTCGTCGAGGGTGGCCGACAGCCCGTCTGCCCGGAGCGCCGCGAGCGACAGAGCGCGGCCCGCCGCGAGCGCCCAGCTGCGACGGGCGTACTGCTCGGCGGCGATCGTCTCGCTGTTCGCGCGAGCCACCGCGATGAACGGCGTCAGGTACGGCACTTCGAACAGGGCCAGGCCGTGCGCACGGCACGCGTCGGCGAGCGGCGCGGGGATGCCGTCCCGGACGACCTCGGTGCCGAAGCCGAGCGCAGCGACGCCGCGCGTCCGCAGCCGTTGGACGTACTCGTCGTAGGGGCCCGGGTCGTCGACGGCGACGAACTGCGTGCCGGTGGTCAGCAGGGCGAGATCCTGCGAGAGGAACGGTGTCGGGTCGGGAAGATCCGAACTGTGCACGCCGCGGATGCGCCGGTCGAGCGATCCGTCCGCCCCCTCGTACTCGAGCCGCAGGTGCAGATCGGTGCGGGCGAGCAGAGTGTCGAGTGTCGGCTTCTCCACCGGCGGTGCGGTCATGGGTGTTCCCCTCGGTCGGAGGCGCGCGTACGACACACGGCGGTGTACATCGTGGCGCATCCGCAACGCAGCGTATACGAACTGGCGAGTGCGTCGCGCTCGGCGCCGGCCATACGCTCGCGGCCATGACCCTCATCGACGCCACCGCCGTGCCGCTCGGCGGACCCTCGCTCGTTCAGGAGCGCCGTCTCGTCACCGCCATCCCCGGTCCGCGGTCGCAGGAACTCCTCGCTCGCAAGGCGGATGCGGTCCCCGCGGGCGTCGGGCACACCGTTCCGATCCAGGCGGTCGCCGCGGGTGGCGGCATCGTCGTCGACGCCGACGGCAACTCGCTCATCGACCTGGGCTCTGGAATCGCCGTGACGACGGTCGGAAACGCGCATCCGAAGGTCGTCGCCGCCGTGCAGGCGCAGGCCGCGCAGTTCACCCACACGTGCTTCATGATCTCGCCGTACGAGTCGTACGTCGCCGTCGCGGAGGCCCTCAACCGCCTGACCCCCGGCGATCACGTGAAGAAGACCGCGCTTTTCAATTCCGGTGCCGAAGCGGTCGAGAACGCCGTCAAGATCGCCCGCAAGTACACCGGCAAGCCCGCGGTCGTCGCCTTCGACCACGGGTACCACGGTCGCACCAACCTCACGATGGCGCTCACCGCGAAGGCCATGCCGTACAAGAGCGGCTTCGGTCCCTTCGCCGGTGAGATCTACCGCGCCCCGCTGTCGTACCCCTTCCGCGATGGGCTCAGCGGCCCGGATGCGGCACGCCGCGCGATCACGATGATGGAGAAGCAGGTCGGCGCCGACAACCTGGCGGCGATCGTCATCGAGCCGATCCAGGGCGAGGGCGGCTTCATCGTGCCCGCCGAGGGATTCCTCGAGGCGCTCGTCGAGTGGTGCCGGGCGAACAACGTCGTCTTCATCGCCGACGAGGTGCAGAGCGGGTTCGCCCGCACGGGCGAGATGTTCGCGAGCGACGTGTTCGGCATCGTGCCGGACCTCGTGACGACCGCGAAGGGCATCGCCGCCGGACTCCCGCTCGCCGCCGTCACGGGGCGCGCCGAGATCATGGACGCGTCCCACGCCGGCGGCCTCGGCGGCACGTACGGCGGTAACCCCATCGCCTGCGCCGCGGCGCTCGCCGCGATCGACGTCTTCGAGAACGACGGGCTGCTGGAACGCGCGCGCGAGGTCGGTGAGATCCTCACGGGGCGCCTCCGGGAGCTGCAGGCGAGCGACCCGCGGATCGGCGACGTGCGCGGCAAAGGCGCGATGGTCGCGGCTGAGTTCATCGACGCCGAGACCGGAGAACCGGATGCGGCGCTCGCCGCATCCGTCGCCAAGGCCTCGATCGCGCAGGGCGTCATCGTGCTGACGTGCGGTACGTACGGTAACGTCATCCGTTTCCTGCCGCCGCTGTCGATCGGCGACGACCTCTTGAACGACGGCCTCGATGTCGTCGCCGCGGCCCTGGCCGACAACTGACGAACACCCTGCCCCGTCCGCGACGGGGCACCCGAGACGAAGGAGTCAGTATGAGTGAGATCACAAGAGATGTCGTCATCGTCGGCGCGGGGGCCGCGGGCCTCACCGCCGCCAACGAGTTGCGGAAGGCCGGCCTCTCGGTCGCGGTGCTCGAGGCGCGCGACCGCGTCGGCGGGCGCCTGTGGACCGACGTCATCGACGGTGCAATGCTCGAGATCGGCGGACAGTGGGTCTCACCCGACCAGCACGCGCTGATCGACACCGTCGCCGACCTGGGCCTGGAGACCTACAGCCGGTACCGCGACGGCGAGAGCGTCTACATCGGACCGAACGGCGCCCTGACCCGCTTCACCGGCGATATCTTCCCGGTCGCCCCCGAGACCGAGAAGATCATGGTCGACCTCATCGACCGACTCGATGCGCTGGTCGCCCAGGTCGACCCCGACCGCCCCTGGGAGACGCCCGACGCTGAGGCCCTCGACCGCGTCTCATTCCAGTCCTGGCTCGAAGAGCAGACCGACGACGCCGAAGCCGTGCAGAACATCGCACTGTTCATCGCCGGCGCCATGCTCACGAAGCCCGCGCACACGTTCTCCACGCTGCAGGCGCTCCTCATGGCGGCGAGCGCCGGCAGCTTCTCCCACCTCGTCGACGCGGACTTCATCCTCGACAAGCGCGTGGTCGGCGGCCTGCAGCAGGTGCCGCAGCTGCTCGCCGAGCGGCTGGGTGATGACGTCTACCTGAATCAGCCGGTGCGCTCGATCGAGTGGAGCGACGAGGGTGCGACCGTCGTCGCCGACGGCATGACGGTGCGCGGTCGCCGCGTGATCCTCGCCCTCGCACCGGTGCTCTACGACCGGATCTCGTTCGTTCCCGCCCTGCCCCGGCTGCAGCACCAGATGCACCAGCACCTGTCGATGGGCTTCGTCATCAAGGTGCACGCCGTGTACGACCGCCCGTTCTGGCGTGAGCAGGGCCTGTCGGCGACGGCCTTCAGCCCGTACGAACTCGTGCACGAGGCCTACGACAACACGAACCACGAGGACGAACGCGGCACGCTGGTCGGCTTCGTCTCGGACCAGCACGCCGACGACGTCTTCCGGCTGAGCGCGGAGGAGCGCAAGGACCGCATCCTCGAATCGCTCTCGCACTACTACGGGCCCGAAGCGAAGAACACGGTCGTCTACTACGAGAGCGACTGGGGGAGCGAGGAATGGACCCGCGGTGCGTACGCGGCGAGCTTCGACCTCGGCGGACTGCACCGCTACGGCGCCGACCTCCGCACACCCGTCGGTCCGATGCACTTCGCGTGCAGCGACCTCGCCGGCGCCGGCTACCAGCACGTCGACGGCGCGATCCGGATGGGGCGCCTGGCCGCCGAGAACATCGTCGGGGAGCTGCGCGCGTGAGCGGCCGCATCGTCGTCGGCTACACCGCGACCGACGCCGGCGCCGATGCGCTGGCCCTCGGCGTCCGGATGGCGGCGGCCTCCGCATCCGTCCTCGACGTCGTCATGGTGCTGCCGAACGAGGACCGTTCGGTGATCACCCCACCCGCCGCCAGCTACAACCGGCACCTTCGCGATACCGCGGCGGAGTGGTTGCAGCGGGCGCGCGAGACGGTGTCGGATGCGGTGCGCCACCACGGGCACGTTCGGCACGCCGAGTCGTTCGCCGAGGGACTCGTGGCGGCGGCGGGCGAGTTCGATGCCTCGTACATCGTCGTGGGAGCGGCCAACGGCGGACTCAGCGGCCGCCACCGCTTGGGCACGGTCGCCAGCGAACTCATGCACTACTCCGATGTGCCCGTCGTCCTCGCCCCCGAGGGGGCGCGTGAGGTCGACGTCGCCGAGGGTGTGTCCCGCGTCACGGCCGCCGTCGGCACCCGCCCGGGAGGCGACGTGCTGCTCGCGGAGGCGGTCGCCCTCGCCGCAGCGACCGGCGCAACGCTCCGGCTCCTGTCGCTCGCCACCGTCGATCTGCCCGCGGGCGTCGACACCGGCGTCATCCGTCTGACCGGCGAAACCCACGCCGACGCCGTGCTCGCCCAGGCGCGCGCCGCGCTTCCCGCCGATGTCGAGGCCGATGTCGTCACCGCGACCGGTGACAGCATCGAGGAGGCCGTGCAGCGCATCGACTGGCTGCCCGGCGAGATCGCGATGGTCGGTTCGAGCCGACTCGCCCAGCCGCGACGCCTGTTCCTCGGGTCGACGGCGGCCAAGATGCTGCACGTTCTGCCCGTTCCGATGGTGGTCGTTCCGCGTACGCGCGGCGGAGAAGGAGCCCGATCATGAGTGCACCCGAACGACAGGTTCCCGTGTCCGAAGAGACCGGCGGGCTCTCCAGCAAGGGACTGAGCGCCGGAACGGTGGGCCTCATCGGTGCCATTGTCATCGGCATCTC
The DNA here is from genome assembly GCF_020805625.1 of Microbacterium sp. cx-59. Classification (NCBI taxonomy): domain Bacteria; kingdom Bacillati; phylum Actinomycetota; class Actinomycetes; order Micrococcales; family Microbacteriaceae; genus Microbacterium; species Microbacterium sp. cx-59. Next base: position 291,746 of record NZ_JAJHGO010000008.1, on the reverse strand, counting down.
CTGTATCGCCCCCGCCTACACGCTGACCGCGGCGCTCGGCCCGACCGTGTCCGAGGTCGGCGTGCAGGTGCCGGCGATCATGCTCGTCGGCTTCATCCCGATGCTGCTGGTCGCGTTCGGCTATCGCGAGCTGAACAACCGGATGCCCGACTCGGGTACCTCGTTCACGTGGGCGACGCGCGCCTTCGGCCCCTGGATCGGCTGGATGGCGGGCTGGGGCCTCATCGCCGCCACCATCCTGGTGCTCTCGAACCTGGCCGGCATCGCCGTGGAGTTCCTGTTCCTCCTGATCGCGCAGATCACGAACAACCCCTCGATCGCCGACCTGGCGTTCAACCCGTTCATCAACGTGGCGGTCTGTCTCCTGTTCATGCTGGCGGCGACGCTGGTGTCGTACCGCGACATGCAGACCACGCAGAAGCTGCAGTACTTCCTGGTCGGGTTCCAGGTGATCGTGCTGGTGTTCTTCGCGGGTGCCGCGATCGTCGCCACCCTGAACGGCTCCGCGTTCGATGCGACCCCGTTCGACATCGCCTGGTTCGACCCGTTCGCGGTGTCGTCGGTGACGGCGCTCGTCGCGGGCCTCTCCCTGTCGATCTTCATCTTCTGGGGGTGGGACGTCACCCTCACGATGAACGAGGAGACGAAGGACCCCGACAAGACGCCGGGGCGCGCCGCCACCCTCACCGTGGTCATCATCGTCGCGCTCTACCTGCTGCTGGCGGTCGCGCTGATCATGTACGCGGGAGTGGGTGACGGGGAGTTCGGGCTCGGCAACGAAGACATCCAGAGCAACGTCTTCTTCGCGCTGTCCGGTCCGATCCTCGGACCACTCGCGTTCCTCGTCTCGCTCGCGGTGCTGACGAGTTCGGCGTCGTCGTTGCAGTCGACCTTCGTCTCGCCCGCGCGGACGCTTCTCGCCATGGGACACTACGGCGCACTTCCGCCGGCGTTCGCGAAGGTCAATCCGCGGTTCTTCACGCCCGGGTACGCGACGATCGTCTCGGCCGTCGTGGCATCCGCGTTCTACGCCGTCATGCGCTTCGTCAGCGAGAACGTGCTCTGGGACACCATCACCGCACTCGGCATGATGATCTGCTTCTACTACGGGATCACGGCCTTCGCCTGCGTCTGGTACTTCCGCAAGCAATGGTTCGACTCCGTGCGGAACGTCTTCTTCACGTTCCTCTTCCCGCTGATCGGCGGCGTCATCCTCGCGGTGCTGTTCGTGCGCACGCTGATCGACAGCATGGACCCCGACTACGGCAGCGGCTCCCGCATCGGCGACCTCGGCCTCGTGTTCATCCTCGGGGTCACCGTGATCCTGCTCGGCGTCGCCATCATGATCTGGCAGTCCGTCGTGCGCCCCGACTTCTTCCGCGGCAAGACCCTCTCGTTGGATGCTCCGCCGAGCCTCCGACGCGCGCGTCGCTGACGCATCCACTCGACCCCCACCCACGAGGAGTACCCCCATGAGCGAATACGCGGTCGTGAACCCGGCGACGGGCGAGACGCTGGCCACCTACCCGACCCTCACCGACGAGGAGCTGCAGGAGAAGATCGGCGCGGCGGATGCGGCGTTCCGCGTCTGGCGCGACACCCCCGTGGCGGAGCGGGCGGCGCTGCTGCGCCGCGTCGCGGAGCTCCACCGCGAGCGGCGCGATGAACTCGCGCGGATCATCGTGCGCGAGGTCGGCAAGACGACGGAGGCGGCGCTCGGCGAGGTCGACTTCGCCGCCGACATCACCGAGTTCTACGCCGACAACGCCGAGCGCATCACGGCCGATCAGCCGCTCGACATCCTCGGCGACGGAACCGCGGTCGTGCGGAAGGCCCCGATCGGCGTGCTGCTCGGGATCATGCCGTGGAACTTCCCGTACTACCAGGTCGCCCGGTTCTCCGCGCCGAACCTCGCGATCGGCAACACGATCCTGCTGAAGCACGCGCCGCAGTGCCCGGAGTCCTCGGCCGCGATCGAGCAGATGTACGCGGATGCAGGTCTGCCCGAGGGTTCGTATGTGAACCTCTACGCGACGAACGACCAGGCCGCCACGGTGATCGCCGATCGCCGCGTGCAGGGGGTTTCGGTGACGGGGTCGGAGCGTGCAGGAGCGGCCGTCGCCGAACTCGCCGGACGGCACCTGAAGAAGGTCGCGCTCGAGCTCGGCGGATCGGATCCGTTCATCGTGCTCTCCACGACCGACCTCGACGCGACGGTGACCGCCGCGGTCGACGGGCGCCTCGACAACAACGGGCAGTCCTGCAACGCGCCCAAGCGATTCATCGTCGCCGACGAGCTGTACGACGACTTCCTCGAGAAGTTCACCCGCGCGATGTCGTCGTCGAAGGTGGGCGACCCGTTCGCGGAGGACACGATCCTCGGCCCGCTGTCGTCGGTGGCGGCGGCGGAGCGCCTGCAGGAGCAGATCGACACGGCCGTCGCGCAGGGAGCGCGGCTCGTCGCCGGCGGAACGCGCGACGGCGCGTTCTTCGCCCCGACCGTCCTCACCGACGTCACGCCGGAGATGGACGTGTATCGCGAAGAACTCTTCGGCCCGGCCGGCGTCGTCTACCGCGTCGCGGGGGAGGAAGAGGCCGTGCACCTCGCGAACGACACGAGCTTCGGACTTGGCTCGTACGTATTCACGACCGACCCGAAGCAGGCCGACCGTGTCGCGGACGCGATCGATGCGGGCATGGTCTACGTGAACTGCGTGCTGGCCGACTCGCCCGAACTGCCCTTCGGCGGGGTCAAGCGCTCGGGCACCTCTCGCGAGATGGGTCTGCTGGCGGCCGACGAGTTCGTCAACAAGAAGCTCGTCCGCGTCGCCGGCTGAGCGCACGCTGCCCGCGCCGACGCGCGCACGGTGGCGGCGCGGCGCGCCCGGGCAGGGCAGGATGAACCCATGAGCGACCAGCGCCCCTCGGGCGACGGACCCGGGCCGGAGTTCTTCTCCGCGCCGGGCCCGGTCGCGGGCGCCCCCGACGCCGCCGCGGGAGTGGTGCCGTCGGGAGAGGCGGAGACGAGTGTCGATCCGGTCGCGGTGTGGGGTCCGCCCCCGCCGCGCCGCCGCCGCTGGGTGTGGGTCTCCCTCACGATCCTGGCCATCGTCCTCGTCCTCGGGGCCGCCGGCGCGTTCACCGCGCGCCTGCTGCTCGACGCGCGCGCCGAGGCGCTCGCCGCGCGGACGGTCTCGGCGGCGCAGCAGAGCGTGGTGGATGCGGAGTTCGCGCGGATCGCCGAGACGACCGCCCGCATCGGCGACCAGGCGACCGCCTACCGCGACGCCCGCGCATCGTGGGATGCCGAGCAGGAACAGGCTGCGCAGTGGCGCACGGGAACGACCGCGCCGCCCGATCCGGTGCCGAACCCGGGCGGAACCGCGATGCCCGGCGGCGACCCGACCGGCCGCGCATTCCTGGACTCGATCGGGGCACCGCAGGTGCAGCTCGTGTTCGACGCCGGCACCGACAACTGCGGCTACGAGGCGGGCGGAAGCGGGCCGTACATGCTCGTGCTCGGCGGCTGCTTCGATACCCGGTTCCCGAACTCCGTGATGCTCGCCTGGGAGCCCGGCACCGAGGGGCGTGTCTGGGCGATCTTCGTGCACGAGGTCATGCACTGGTACCAGTACCAGACCTTCTACCCGGCGTTCCTCGCCGCGCAACGCGTGGGCGTCGACGGTGACGCGTACGGTGCTCAGCTCGAATCCGACGCCAGCTGTCGGGCGGTCTACCAGCACGGCATCCCCGCCTGGCAGTACGCCAACAGCTCGGCGCCGTGCGATGTGGACGGATGGTACGACGGGTGGTTCCTCGACCACCTGGCCTCCCTCGGGGTACCGGTGACCGAACCCGTCGCGGAGGCCTACGAGGTCAGTCCGGTGGTGCGCCCGTGACGCGTCAGCGGGTGCTCGCCGCGCCGCTCGTGCTCGCCGCTCTCATCGCTCTGGCGGGCTGTGCCGTCCCCGACCCCGCGCTCGTGAAGAGCGAGGCGGAGGCGGTGTTCGAAGACCTGGTGTCGCACGCGGGGGAGACGGATGCGGCGATCCTCCGGAGTCTGGAGACCTCCCCTCCTGCGGATCAGGCGTGCACGGGAGACGACGAGGGCGCCGTGACGTCGTACACGGCGACCGGCACGCTGTCGATCACGGCGCACGAGGCGGAGGCCGCCGGCATCCTCGATGCGCTCGGCGACACGCTCGATCCGGAGGAGTGGACGCCGATCCGGCCCGCCGTATCCGAGCAGTCGGCGTGGATCTCAGAGCACGACGTCGTGGTCACCCTGACGCCCGAAGGGCCCGCCATCGTGGTCGCCGTGTTCACGCCGTGCCTGACCGAGTGAGCGGGACCGCATTCGCGAGGCCCCTGGGCATGCCGTACACTGGAGCATGCAGTTGAAGTCTGCATTCTTTCGCCGTGCCCGGCTACGGGTAACCCCAGACAACGGACACGGCATGAGTGCGGGCGCGAGACCATTCGGTCTCTAGGGCGGTAGCTCAATTGGCAGAGCAGCGGTCTCCAAAACCGCAGGTTGCAGGTTCGATTCCTGTCCGCCCTGCGCGCCAGCGCATGCTGGCAGCCCTTAAGTGATTCAGGTGGGTGCATGGTCCAGGACGAAACGAAGGGCGAGGTCGTCGCCACGGGCGGCGGCGCGCGCGAGAAGAAGCCGAATGTCTTCGCGCGGTTCGTCATCTTCATCCGTCAGGTCTTCGCGGAACTCCGGAAGGTCGTCACCCCGACCCGCAAGGAACTGCTGAAGTTCACCGGCGTGGTCCTCGGTTTCGTCATCGTGATGATGGCGGTGGTGTACGGCCTTGACGTGCTCTTCGTCTGGCTGACGACCGTCGTCTTCGGCGTTCCCGCCGTCTGAGATCGCGCACGCGGGCGGTTCGCCCCCGCCACGAACGAGAGAGTACGTAAGTGTCTGAGAAATACACCGACGACGCCGACTGGGCGACCGCTGCCGAGCAGTCGAGCGAAGACGACGAAGCCCAGGAGGGCAACGTCCTCGCCGCAGAGGAGCGTTCTGTCGAGTCCGCTGAGCACGCCGCCCTCCACATCGAAGATGTCGATGGCGACGATGAGGACACCGACTCCGACGCCGACCAGATCGACATCGTCGACGTCAACGACCCCGAGGCGGATGCCATCGTGAACGACGCGCTCGAGATCGATCAGGCCGCCGAGGCCGAAGCCGCCGCCGAGGTGCTCACCGAGTCGCTCGCCGACGAAGAGGCAGAACGTGAAGCCGAGGAGGCGGACGAAGTGACTCCCTACGACGGTCCCGACATCAACGGCGAACCCGACGCTCCCGTCCTCGACGAGGAGCTGGTCTCCGAGATCGACGCCGCCGCATCCGTCGTCGACGACGCCGAGTCGGTCGAAGAAGCGGGCGACATCCCGCTCGAGGGTGACGCGGATGCCGACGACGAGGACGCAGACCCGTACGAGGCGTTCCGCGCCGAGCTCCGCGCCCTCGAGGGCAAGTGGTACGTCATCCACTCCTACGCCGGATTCGAGCGCAAGGTGAAGGCCAATATCGAGCAGCGGAAGTCCACGCTCGAGGTCGAAGAAGACATCTACCAGGTCGAGGTCCCGATGGAGGACGTCGTCGAGATCAAGAACGGTCAGCGCAAGATGGTCACGCGCGTCCGGATCCCCGGCTACGTGCTCGTGCGCATGGAGCTCAACGAAGACACCTGGTCGGTCGTCCGGCACACGCCCGGCGTCACCGGCTTCGTGGGCAACGCCCACAACCCGACCCCGCTCCGCTTCGAGGAGGCCTTCAACATGCTGAAGAGCCTCGTCGTCGTCGAGGACGTCGCGCCCGCCAAGGGTGGCAGCTCCAAGGGAGCGCCGGCTGCGGCCCGCGTCATCGCCGAGGTCGACTACGAGATCGGCGAGACGATCACCATCAAGGAGGGCTCGTTCGCGGGTCTTCCCGGTTCGATCAGCGAGATCAAGCCGGAGAGCGGCAAGCTCACCGTGCTCGTCTCCCTCTTCGAGCGCGAGACCCCGGTCGAGCTGTCGTTCGACCAGGTCTCCAAGATGGTCTGACCCACTCGTCTCGGAAGACGCCCCGACTCCGGTCGGGGCGTCTTCCTTTTTCGGCCCGGCCGTCGGGCCCATCGGACGGTGGACCGGATGCAGCCCCGTCGCGTATGATGGGGAAGTTGTCCGTCTGCGCTCGTCGCGGTACGGACCGGACCGCGGCTCGGAAACGCCGGGCATGCGGGAGAGGGATGCGGCTTCCGCATCCGCTCGATGAAAGGAAGAGGAATGGCACCGAAGAAGAAGGTGACCGGCCTGATCAAGCTTCAGATCAAGGCTGGTGCCGCAAACCCGGCGCCGCCGATCGGGCCCGCGCTCGGTCAGCATGGCGTCAACATCATGGAGTTCTGCAAGGCGTACAACGCCCAGACCGAGTCGCAGCGCGGCAACGTCATCCCCGTCGAGATCACCGTCTACGAGGACCGCAGCTTCACCTTCATCCTGAAGACCCCGCCCGCGGCGGAGCTCATCAAGAAGGCTGCCGGCGTCGCCAAGGGCTCGCCGACCCCGCACACGACCAAGGTGGCCAAGCTCACCCAGGCTCAGGTGCGCGAGATCGCTGAGGCGAAGCAGCCCGACCTGAACGCGAACGACATCGAGGCTGCCTCGAAGATCATCGCCGGCACCGCCCGTTCCATGGGCATCACGGTCGAGGGCTGAGGGGATAACGAACATGGCTAAGTCCAAGGCATACATCGCCGCCGCCGAGAAGATCGACGCCGGCAAGTTCTACACGCCGACCGAAGCGGTCGCGCTCGCGAAAGAGACCGGGTCGAAGAAGTTCGACTCGACCGTCGAGGTCGCACTCAAGCTCGCTGTCGACCCCCGCAAAGCAGACCAGATGGTGCGCGGCACCGTCATCCTGCCCCATGGCACCGGCAAGACCGCCCGTGTCATCGTCTTCGCGACGGGCCCCGCAGCCGAGGCGGCTATCGCCGCCGGAGCAGATGAGGTCGGCGGCGCCGAACTCATCGAGAAGGTCGCCGCTGGCTGGACCGCGTTCGACGCGGCCGTCTCGACGCCCGAGCTCATGGGCCAGGTCGGTCGCCTCGGAAAGGTGCTGGGCCCCCGCGGCCTGATGCCGAACCCGAAGACCGGCACCGTGACCCCGAACGCGGCCAAGGCCGTCGAGGAGATCAAGGGCGGAAAGATCGAGTTCCGCGTCGACAAGCACGCCAACGTGCACTTCGTCGTCGGCAAGGCATCGTTCACGGCTGACCAGCTCGACGAGAACATCAAGGCAGCGATCGACGAGGTCGTCCGCCTGAAGCCGTCGAGCTCCAAGGGTCGCTACATCCAGAAGGGTGCGGTGTCGACCACGTTCGGCCCCGGCATCCCGCTGGACGTCAACATCCTCGCCTGATTCAGGCGTTCCAGAAGGGGCCTCGTCTTCGGACGGGGCCCCTTCTTCGTGCGCGAAACGGTTCCCCCGCAAGGGGGAAGTGGCGTCCGGGCGCCGTGCGTACGGTGGACGCATGGATATCGCCTCGATGATCATGGGAGCCTCCATCGCATCCATCGCCTGGATCGCCTTCGTGCCCTGGTCGAAGTTCCGCCGTCTGCGCGAACTCGATGAGGGCCGTGTCCAGGAGCCCGACGCACCCTGACCTGATGGTCGGTGCGGGCGGACGGGCTGCGGTGCGGTGCGTTCAGGGAGTGTCGCGCAGGGTGAACGCCGTGCTCCGGGCATCCGGGTCGGCTTCGGAGACGTCGAGGCGCGCGACACGGGCACCGCGCGGGCCGGCGGCGAGCCAGGTCCGCATCCGTTCGACGTCTCCCTCGGGTCCTTGCGCCTCGGCCTCGACGGTGCCGTCGTCGAGATTGCGCACCCAGCCGGTGAGCCCGAGTCGCTGGGCTTCGTTGCGTGTCGCCCAGCGGAACCCGACTCCCTGCACGTGACCGTGGACGATGACGTGGATGCGGCGGACCATCGCTCCATCCTGCACCCCATCCGGCGCTGACGCGCGGTGCACGACTTCTCTGTGGAGTGAAGCCGGTGCGGGGCGTCAGCCGAGCAGAAGACCGACGGCGATGGCGACCATCACGACGGCGATGAGGGCATCGAGGATGCGCCACGCCCGCGGTGTCGCAAGCCAGCGCCCGAGGTGGCGCGCGCCGTAGGCGAGTCCGAAGAACCAGACCACGCTGGCGGTCGCCGCCCCGGACGCGAACCACCAGCGCCCGTCGCCCTGGGTCGCCGCGACCGAGCCCAGCAGGAACACGGTGTCGAGGTAGACGTGCGGATTCAGCCAGGTCAGCGCGAGACAGGTGAGCATGACGGGAAGAAGCGGTGTGCGCACGCGGGTGGCGGTCGTGATCGGGCTCGGCGTAGCGTCTGTCGCCGCGGCGCGGGGCCGAGCATCCGTCGCCGCGCCTCCGCCAGCATCCGTCGGCGCGCGTTGTCCGGCATCCGGCGCGTTCGCCGGGCCGGCGACGGTCAGCGCCTCGCCCGGGCCGGCGACGGTCAGCGCCTCGCCGTTCGGGCGCCAAGCCCGCCGCGCGGCGAGGAAGGCGTAGGAGAGCAGGAAGAGTGCTCCCGCCCACCGCACCACCTCGATGACCCACGGGACGGACTGCAGCGCGAACCCGATGCCCGAAACGCCGACGACGATGAGTGCGGCATCCGAGAGCGCGCAGATCACCGCCACGGCCAGCACGTGCTCTCGGCGAATGCCCTGCCGCAGCACGAAGAGATTCTGCGCGCCGATGGCGACGATGAGTGAGAGCCCGAGCAGGAATCCGGGGAGCAGAGCAGTGGTCACCTCTTGACGGTAAGCGTCGCGCAGGATGAAGACCAGTTCGAATTACTATCGCGTCGTAAGCTCTGCTTATGACAATCCCGATCGACCTCGCCGAGACGTTGGCCGCCGTGGTCGACACCGGAACGATGGATGCGGCTGCCCGCCGGCTGCACATCACCCCGTCCGCGGTCAGCCAGCGGATCCGCGCGCTGGAAGAGCGGGTCGGGCAGGTGCTCCTCGTTCGCGCGAAGCCGGCCCGGGCGACCGAGGCGGGCGCGCGGGTGGTGCGCCTCGCCCGGCAGTACGCGCTGCTCGCCCACGACACGCTCGTCGAGCTCGGCATCGACGGCGCGGGCGTGGCCGGCGACCGTGCCGTCAGCATCCCGCTCGCTGTCAACGCCGATTCGATGGCGACCTGGTTCCTCGCTCCGCTCGCGGACGTCGCGACGGACCATCGCGTCGTGTTCGACCTGCACCGCGACGACCAGGACTTCACGGCCGCTCTTCTGGAATCGGGGGAGGTCGTCGCGGCGGTCACCTCGCGGACCGAGCCGGTCGCCGGCTGCCGGGTCAGCGCGCTCGGCACCATGCGGTACGAGGCGGTCGCCACGCCCGCCGTCGCCGAGCGCATGGGGGAGGATGCGGCATCCGTTCCCCTCGTCGACTTCGACCGCCGCGACGACCTTCAGTCGCGCTGGTTGCGCGAGCGGGGGATCGATCCGGCGACCCCGCCCCGGCATTACGTGCCGGGTTCGAACGACTTCGCGATCGCCGTTCGCGCGGGCCTCGGCTGGGGGATGCTGCCGGAGGTGCAATCGGAGGACGCCCTTGCGGCGGGGCGGATCGTGCGGCTCGGCGGCGCCCCGATCGACGTGCCGCTCTACTGGCAGCAGTGGAACATCGATTCGCCGCTCCTGCGCGCGACGGCAGACGCTGTCGCCGCCGGCGCGCGCCGTGCGCTCCGCCCGGTCAGTCGTCGCTGACGCGCAGCACCGTCTTCCCGCGGGTGTGGCCGCTTTCGACCGCCTCGTGCGCGGCGGACGCGTCGCCGAGATCGAACACCGAATCGATGTAGACCTGGATCGCGCGCGAATCGAGCAGGCGCCCGAGGGTGGCGAGGACGTCGCCATCCGGGGCCACCTTGTAGCTCGTTGCACGCAGACCCGCCGCCTCAGCGGCCTCGGCGTACCCGGGCCACGCGCCGGTCGGCACGAGCACGTACAGCCCGCCCGGCCGCAGTACCTGCAGCGACCGCGTACCCACCTCATCGGCGGTGTTGCCGACGAGGTCGATCACGACGTCGACATCCGCGACGACGTCTTCGAACCGGGTCGTCGCGTAATCGATCACCTCGGCGGCGCCCAGCTCGCGGAGCCATGCCGCGTTGCGGCCGGATGCGGTCACCGTCACCCGTGCGCCGAAGTACGCCGCGAGTTGCACCGCGAAATGGCCGACGCCGCCGCTGCCGGCGTGGATCAGCATCCGCTGCCCCTCGTGTGCGCGCGCCGTCTCCACGACGACGCCCCACGCGGTGAGCGCGGCGAGCGGAACACCCGCGGCCTCGACGTGCGACAGGCTCGTGGGTTTGCGCGCCAGCGACTGCGACGGAGCGACGACGTACTCGGCGTACGAGCCACCCGTCCGCGGGAACGACGCCAGGCCGTACACCTCAGTGCCCGGAGAGAGCGGATGCGCCTCGTACGGTGCGGAGACGACAACCCCGCTGAAGTCGAAACCCAGGGTCGCCGGGTACGCCGCGATGGCTGCGGACAGTCCCGATCCGGCTCGGGTCTTCGTGTCGATCGGGTTGACGCCCGCGGCGACGACCCGGATGAGGAGTTCGCTCAACACCGGCGACGGCACCGGGACGTCGAGGATGTGGAGAGCATCGGTGCCGCCAGTGGCATCGATGACGGACGCCCGCATCCGGTCTGGGACCGGCTCGGCGGAGTGGTCGGTGGCGGTGGTCGGTTTCAGCGGCCGGTGGTTCATCGGTCGCCCTTTCCCGTGCGTGTCGACGTCGGCAACGCGTGCCGTTGGAACGACACCAGTCAAACCCGAGATTGTCTCAACCGTGTTACGTCGGTGATACCGCTCGGAACGATCTCGTCAAGGATTGATGCCCGACGTCAGCGCGTGCAGCAGGCGACTGAGGTTGTGGATGTCTTCGATCGGCCAGTCGACGAGGTTCTCGAGCAGCGCGTTCTCCTGCGGCAACCGAGCCGCCGTGAGGCGCTCGAGGCCGAACGCGGTGGGGGCGAGAAGGCTCGAGCGGCCATCGTTCGGATCGGGAGTGCGCTCGACGAGCCCGAGCTGTTCTAGCTCGCGCACCGTGCGGCTCAGCTGGCCCTTGTCGACCATCAGGGCCTCCGCGAGAGCGGACTGGGTCACGCTCTCACGGCGGGCGATCGTGGTGAACACCTTGTAGGCGCCCGGCAGCATCCCCGGGCTCACCCGGTTCGCGTTCTCGGTGATGACGCGCCGGAATCGGTTGATGAGCTCGCTGAACTCGCCCTCGAGGGCGCGCACCGCTTCGGTGCGCGCCTCTCGAGTCCGATCCGTGGTCATCGTTTTCACCCTAGCGGCGCGAGCCGTGAGCGTCGGATGCCGCATCCGTGGTCCGCACCGAACCGGTGAGCGTCGCCATGGCCTCGGGCACCGACACGGTGGCGAGATCGGCTTCGCTCGCCGCGATGCGCTCGCTCGTGGTCATGGTGGTCAGCGACTTGTTCGGCAGGAACACGATCGCGAGCAGGCTCAGCACCGCGAACGGAACCGCGATGAGGAACGAGTGCGAGATGCCGTTCGCGTAGATGTCCTCGAACACCACGCGCAGGGCCTCCGGCATCGCCGACACCTGCGGGAGGGTGCCGCTCTGCAGCTGCGCCGCCCAGGTCTGCGCCTGGTCACCGAGGCTGGCGAGTGCCGTCGTGATGTCGCCCTGGCGCTCGGCGACGAGGTCGACGACCCGCGTCGACAGCGCCGCGCCCATGATCGAGACGCCGATGGTGCCACCGAGGCTGCGGAAGAAGGTGACGCCCGAGCTGGCGACGCCGATCTCGCTCGGCTTGGACGTGTTCTGCACCACGAGCACCAGGTTCTGCATGGTCATGCCGACGCCGGCGCCGAGCAGGAACATGTACAGCGAGACGAGCGCGAAGTTCGTGTCGTAGTGGATGGTCGAGAGCAGGAACGATCCGGCGATCAGGAAGACGGCGCCCACGATGAGGTACGGCTTCCAGCGGCCGAAGCGGGTGATGAGCGCGCCGACGCCGATCGACGAGAGCAGCAGGCCGGCGATCATCGGGATCGTCATGACGCCCGCCTCGGTCGGGGTCGCGCCCCGAGCGAGCTGCATGTATTGACCGAGGTAGACCGACGCGCCGAACATCGCGATACCGGTCGCGATCGACGCGATGACGGCCAGCGAGAACGTGCGGTTGCGGAACAGGGTGAGGGGAACGAGCGGCTCCTTGGAACGCAGCTCGACGATGATGAACAGCGCGGTGGCGAGCACGGCGCCGCCGACCATGAGCAGCGTCTGCACGCTCATCCACTCGAACGAGTCACCCGCGAGCGTGATCCAGATGAGCAGCAGCGAGACGGCGGCCGAGAGCAGCACGATGCCGACGTAGTCGATCGACACAGTGCGCTTGGTGCGCGCCGGCAGGTGCAGCGTGCGCTGCACGAGGATCAGGGCCGCAACCGCGAACGGCAGAGCGACGAAGAAGTTCCAGCGCCATCCCCACGCATCCGTGATGACACCGCCGAGCAGCGGACCACCGACCGTGGCGACGGCCATGACGGCGCCGAACAGTCCCATGTAACGGCCGCGCTCACGCGGGCTGATGATGTCGGCCATGATGACCTGGCTGAGGGCGGCGAGGCCACCCGCGCCGAGGCCCTGCACGGCACGGAAGGCGATGAGCATCGACGGGTCCTGCGAGAACCCGGCGGCGGCCGTGGCGAGCACGAAGATGCCGATCGCGAGCTGGAACAGCAGCTTGCGGTTGAAGAGGTCGGCGAGTTTGCCCCAGATGGGGGTCGAGATCGCCGTGGTGAGGAGGGTCGCCGTGACCACCCAGGTGAACGAGCTCTGGTTGCCGGAGAGATCGTGGATGATCACCGGGAGTGAGGTCGACACGACGGTCGAGGCGAGCATCGAGACGAACATGCCGAGCAGAAGGCCGGAGAGGGCTTCGAGTACTCGGCGTCGACTCATCGGAGCGGCAGCGGCCGTATCGGCCGGCGCGATCGCAGTCATGAGAATCCTTCGCATGGAGTGGGGGAGGCGGCAACGTCGGCGCGCGGAAGTTGACCGGAGTCAACTGTTGAACTGGGTCAACTATAGGTCTAATGGTTGAGGCGCGTCAACTATTCCCACGGGTGGGCGTGACTTCCCGCGGGTGGGCGTGGCCGCCGTGCGGTCTCGCCGTGGGCTCCGCCGCCGTCGATTTGTCCATGTCGGCTCCGCAGTCGTCGGACCGGTGGGGCTGAAGTGGTGTCCTGGGGTGGATGAGGCGTCTCGGCCGCGTTCGGTCCGACGACTCGCGGGGCATGGGGAGGGGGGTGTGTCGAGCGGGCGCGGCGTGTCGCTGCCTCGAGCGGGGTGGGCTCAGGAGGGGGGCGGGTGGTCGTCGCCGGGTCGTGGGTGACCGGGCCCCGGTGGACAGAGCGGCGAGAGCGGCGTGCGGCGTGCCGGGCCACCGCGGGGCGGGGGCTAGCGACTCGAAGGGCGGCGCGGAGGAATGCGGGCGATCAGTCCGCGAGGGCGAGGGCGCGATAAGCGGAGTCGAGCGCTCGCGACCGGGTCGGGCGGGCGGCGGCTTCGGCGGCCGCGAGAAGTGCCGCATCCGTGGCCTGGGATTCTTCGCGCGGAGCACTGGCACCCTGGGGGCGGACGCCGGTCGTGCGGAAGTACAACTCGTCGATCAGTGAGGTTGCCAGCCGCACGAGTTTGGCGATCTCGGCATCGTCGCGGTCGACCCACGCGCAGCGCGGTTCGTCGTCGACAGGCACGAAGCCGTCGTGCTGCTCCCAGGCGACAAGAGTCCGCTCTGCGCCCAAGACGTGCTGCTGCCACCACACCTGGCGGAGGTAGCCGCGCGGAATGGATCGCCACGACTTGTTGGTGGTCTTGATCTCGGCCAGCGAGATCCGTCCGTCGGCGTCGACGCCGATGCCGTCGGGGGTGGCCAGATGGCGCTTCTCGACGACGGCGTGGAAGAGCGCGCTCGAGGGCAGGATGCCGTGGGTTGCGGCGACCCAGGCGGCGATCTCGGGCTCACGGCGTCGCCCGTGGTCGGTGTACGCGTTGCCGGAGAAGCGCGATCCGCCCAGCTTCTGGTCCGCGGCCTTCGCGATGGCACGGTCGCTCGTGAGGGTGGCCACATCCGTCGCCGTGATCCCTCGGGAGCGCGCTCGCAGCCAGGCCACCCGGTCGCGGGAGTCCGCGACGATGCGGGCGGCGAGTTCGGGGGTCACCGTTCGAGCGTACGCGTCCCTCCGGACGCGCCCCGCCCGCGACGCGCGGCGACACCCATCCCCGCCGGCGGACCGTCCCGCGGCTGGGGGCGGGACGGCAAGTAGGGAGAGGGAGGGGCAGGGGATTTGGCGCGGGGGAAGGGGTGGCGTATGGTGAGGGAAGCCGAAGACCGCTGGTCATCGTCGTGCGTGCAAGCGCATGATGACCGAAGCACTGCGAAAGCAGGGGCCCGCGCAGGTGTACGAACGATTCTCTTGAGAACCGAGCTCCGTGCGCTTGCGCCGGAGCTTTCTTGTTTTTGCGGGCCTGGTCTCCGGTCGGCGCCTCACCACCGTGAGGTGTCTCGTACCCACCAAGGAGTGACCATGGCGCAGAAGGATGCAACGGTCTCCGAACTCACGAAGTCATTCGAGAGCTCGAACGCCGTCCTGCTGACCGAGTACCGCGGTCTGACGGTTGCCCAGCTGAAGCAGCTGCGCAACAGCATCCGTCAGGACGCTGAGTACGCCGTGGTGAAGAACACGCTGACCAAGATCGCCGCGAACAACGCGGGGATCACTGCGCTGGATGACGACCTCAAGGGTCCGTCGGCCGTCGCTTTCGTGCACGGTGACTTCGTCGCCACTGCCAAGGCTCTGCGTGACTTCGCCAAGGCCAACCCGCTTCTCGTGATCAAGGGCGGCGTGTTCGAGGGCAACTCCCTCACCGCCGACGAGGTCAACAAGTACGCCGCGCTCGAGAGCCGTGAGGTTCTGCTGGCGAAGGCTGCGGGCATGATGAAGGCGACGATGGGCAAGGCTGCCGCGACCATCGACGCGCTTCGCGAAAAGCTGGAGACCGCTGAGGCCGCGTAAGCGTCCGGCGATCTCGTTCTCATAAACCCCATCAATCTAGGAGATACACCATGGCTAAGCTCACCACTGAGGAGCTGCTCGAGCAGTTCGCCGGCCTGACCCTCGTCGAGCTCAGCGAGTTCGTGAAGGCGTTCGAGGAGAAGTTCGACGTCACCGCTGCCGCGCCCGTCGCCGTTGCCGGTGCCGCTGGCGCAGGCGCTGCAGAAGAGGTTGAGGAGAAGGATTCCTTCGACGTCATCCTCGAGGCCGCTGGCGACAAGAAGATCCAGGTCATCAAGACGGTCCGCGAGCTCACCTCGCTCGGCCTCGGCGAGGCCAAGGCTGTCGTCGACGGCGCTCCCAAGGCCGTCCTCGAAGGCGCCAACAAGGAGACTGCAGACAAGGCGAAGGAAGCCCTCGAGGCTGCCGGCGCGACGGTTACCCTCAAGTAATCACGTTCTGTGCGAAGGACCTCGCGGAATGAGAAAGCTATGACGATTCGATGAGAGGAATCTCACCGGAACGTCATCTGCTCGTACGCATTTCGTTCATCACTTCTGCCTAACCTCCTGAGGAACCCTCAGTCAGAACTCAGGAGACCCATGTCCTTTTCACAGCGGCAGCGTCGAACAGCGGCGCTCGCCTTCGGAGTCGGAACAGCGCTGATCGGTGGAATGCTCGTTCCGACGGCGGCCATGGCGGCGCCGGACGGCTCGGGCGTCATCATCAACGAGGCGTACGTCAACGGCAGCAAGGGCGCGCTGTACAAGAACCGGTTCGTCGAGCTGTACAACCCCGGTACCGCGGCCGAGTCCCTCCAAGGATGGTCGCTGCAGTACCGCTCGGCGACGGGCACGGGACAGACACAGGTGCAGAACCTCAGCGGTGACATCGCGCCGGGTGGCTACTTCCTCGTCTCTCTCCCGGGCAGCGCAGACGGTCTCGCCGACCTGCCGGTCCAGCCCGACCTGACCGGCACCAGCTTCGGCCCCGCCGGTGCCTCGGGGACGATCGTCCTCGCTGACACCACGCAGAACCTGACTCCCGCAGTCGGCTCCGTCATCGGCACGGCGAACGTGGTCGACCTCCTCGGGTACGGAACGAGCAACACCTTCGAGGGCGCGGCCGCCGCAACGCCCGCCCAACCGAACTCGCTCGTGCGCACGAACTTCGTCGACACCGACAACAACGCGGCCGACTTCACCGTCTCGACCGCGGTCACCCCGCAGAACTCCGGCGGCGCCACGACGCCCACGCCGACTCCGACGCCCACCCCGACGGCGTCTCCCACACCCACACCCACGCCCGAGCCGACCACGCCTCCGACCGAGCCGTCGACCGTGACGATCGACGCCATTCAGGGCACGGGTGCGACGAGCCCGCTCGTCGGTCAGACCGTCACGACGCGCGGCGTCGTCACGGCGGCCTACCCCACCGGCGGGCTCAACGGCTTCTACATCCAGACCCCCGGCACGGGCGGAACGCTGGATGCATCGCACACCGCATCCGACGCCGTCTTCGTCTACGGCGGCTCCGGTGCGACCGGTGCCGCTGTCGCGGGCCTCGTGAAGGTCGGCGAGTACGTCGAGGTGACCGGTCCGGTCGCCGAATTCCGCACGATGACGCAGCTCACCCCGGCCGCGACCGGCATCACCGTGCTCACGGAGCAGGCGGCTCCCGTCACTCCGGTGCCCGCCGCCTGGCCGACCACCGACGAGGCGCGTGAGGTGCTCGAGGGCATGCTCGTCGCCCCCGAAGGTGACTTCACGGTGACGAACACGTACGACACCAACTACTACGCATCCGTCGGTCTCGCCGCGGGCACGACCCCGTTGAAGAACCCGACCGACGTGGCTCGTCCCGGCACGCCCGAGTACGACACGGTCGTTGCCGACAACGCCGCACGTGCGGTCACGCTCGACGATGGCGCGTCGATCAACTTCAACTCCACGGCGAACAAGGGCATCCCGCTGCCGTACCTGTCGACGACGTCGCCGGTTCGTGTGGGCGCGCCCGTCACGTTCGCGGCCCCGGTCATCGCGGAGTACCGCAACGACATGTGGAACTTCCAGCCGACCCAGCAGCTGACGGTGGACAACGCCGCCACGGTGCAGCCGGCCACGTTCGCGAACACGCGCGAACCCGCCCCGAAGGATGTCGGCGGCGACCTGCAGATCGCGAGCTTCAACGTGCTCAACTACTTCACCACGACCGCGCAGGACTGGGTGGCCGCCGGTGGAAGCTGCACCTACTACACCGACCGCGAGGGCAACCGCGTCACCGCGAACAACTGCGGCGCCGGGCCCCGTGGCGCGGCAGAGGACGACGATCTCGCCCGCCAGCAGGCCAAGATCGTCGCGGCGATCAATGGACTCGGTGCCGAGGTCGTCTCGCTCGAAGAGATCGAGAACTCCACCATCGCGGGCGAGAACCGCGACGAGGCCGTGAAGACGCTCGTGGCCGCACTCAATGCGGCGCTCGGCTCGGACGAGTGGGCCTACGCTCCGTCGCCCGCGGCCGTGCCCGCGGGCGAAGACGTCATCCGCACCGCCTTCATCTACAAGAAGGCCGCGGTCGAGCCGCTCGGCGCATCGGTGATTCTCGACAACGCCGCGTTCGACAACGCGCGGCCGCCGCTCGCGCAGGCGTTCACGCCCACGGGCGGGAGCGACGACGACGCGTTCATCGCGATCGTCAACCACTTCAAGTCGAAGGGCGACAGCGAGCCGCCGGCAACCGGCGACAACGCCAACGGCGTGCAGGGCGCCTTCAACGGCGACCGCACGCGTCAGGCGCAGGCGCTCGTCGCTTTCGCCGACGGGCTGAAGGCCTCGGTGGGCACGGATGACGTGTTCCTGCTCGGCGACTTCAACTCGTACACGCAGGAGGACCCGATGCAGGTTCTCTACGAGGCCGGCTACGCGAACCTCGCCCCCACGGATGAGTACACCTACTCGTTCGGCGGCCAGGTCGGTTCGCTCGACCACATCCTCGCGTCCACCGAGGCGCAGAAGCTCGTCACGGGTTCGGATGTCTGGAACATCAACTCCGTCGAGTCGATCGCTCTGGAGTACAGCCGCTACAACTACAACGCGACGAACTTCTACGACGATTCGCCGTTCCGCTCGAGCGACCACGACCCCCTGGTCGTAGGCCTCGACCTCGACCCGACGGTTGAACTCAACCTGCTCAACATCAACGACTTCCACGGTCGGATCGATGGCACCACGCTGAAGTTCGCCGGAACGATCGAGCAGCTCCGCGCGCAGTACGGCGAGGACAACACGCTGTTCCTTTCGGATGGTGACAACATCGGTGCGTCGCTCTACGCCTCGGCGTTCCAGGGCGACAAGCCGACGCTCGACGTGCTGAACGCGCTCGGGCTGCAGGCGTCGGCCGTCGGCAACCACGAGTTTGATCAGGGGCTTGCGGATCTGAAGGGCCGCGTGTCCGACGTGGCCGCGTTCCCCTACCTGGGCGCCAACGTGTACGAGAAGGGCACGACCACTCCGGTGCTCGACGAGTACACGATCATCGAGGTCGACGGGCTCAAGGTCGGCGTGATCGGCGCCGTCACCGAGGAGACGCCGACGCTCGTGTCGCCCGGCGGAATCGCCGATGTCACGTTCGGTGACCCGGTCGAGGCCGTCAACCGCGTCGCGGCCCAACTGACCGACGGCGATCCCGCCAACGGCGAAGCGGATGTGATCGTGGCCGAATACCACGAGGGTGCTGCTGCCGGCGAGGTCGAGAAGGCCACACTGGAAGACGAGATCGCCGACGGCAAGGCGTTCGCCGACATCGCGACGAAGACCTCTCCTGCCGTCGACGCGATCTTCACCGGCCACACGCACAAGCTGTACTCGTGGAACGTGCCGATCCCGGGCACCGACAAGACGCGTCCGATCGTGCAGACCGGTAACTACGGCGAGAACATCGGCCAGGTCGTGTTGACGGTCGATGCCGAAACCGGCGACGTGCAGTCCTACACCGCGAAGAACGTGGCCCGCGTCGCGATCGTGGACGACAAGAATTCTGCCAATGACGCTCAGCAGAACGCTGATCTCGATGCGCAGCTCGTTGCCAAATACCCTCGGGTCGCCGCGGTGAAGACGATCGTCGACAAGGCGATCGCGGAGGCGAAGGTCGTCGGCAGCGTGAAGGTCGGCGATGTGTCGGCAGACATCACGACGGCCTTCACCGGAGGCACGTACGTCAACGGTGTCTACACCGGCGGCACGCGTGACAACCGGGCGAAGCAGTCGGCGCTCGGCAACCTCGTCGCCGACTCCCTGGTCGCGACGCTCTCCGAGGAACGCCTCGGCGGCGCCGAGATCGGCGTGGTCAACCCGGGCGGACTCCGCGCGGAGCTGCTGAAGGATGCCGACGGCATCACGGTCGCCGACGCGAACGCCGTCCTTCCCTTCGCGAACAACCTGTTCACGACGAGCCTGACCGGCGCGCAGTTCAAGAGCCTGCTCGAAGAGCAGTGGCAGACCAACGCGGACGGCACCATCCCGTCGCGTCCCTACCTCGCGCTCGGCCTCTCCGAGAACGTGCAGTACACGTTCGACGAGTCGGCGGCTCGCGGCTCGCACATCACCGGAATCTGGATCGACGGAGAGCCGATCGACCCCGCCCAGCAGTACCGGGTCGGTTCGTTCAGCTTCCTCGTGCAGGGCGGCGACAACTTCCGCACCTTCACCCAGGGCACCGACACGCGCGACTCGGGTCTCATCGACCGCGACGCGTGGATCAGCTACATCGAGGCAGCGGGAACGCTCACCCCGAACTTCGCGAGCCGCAGCGCGCAGGTGACGGGCGTGCCCGCATCCGCCGCCGAGGGCGAGACCGTCACGTTCCAGGTGTCGGGCCTCGACCTCACATCCGTCGGCAGCCCGGCCACCACGACGCTCCTTGCGAGCTTCGCGGGGAGCACGACGGTGTTCGACCCGATCGCCGTCAGCGGCGGTTCGGCGACGGTCACGCTGAAGGTGCCGGCCGATGCTGCCGCCTCCAGCACGATCGTGCTGCAGGCCCCCCAGAGCGGCACCGAGGTGCGTGTTCCGATCGCGGTGACGTCCGTCGAGGAGCCGCCGACCGGCGAACCGGGCACCGGTACGCCGACGCCCACGACGCCGCCCCTGCCCGAGACCGGCGGAGGCAGCACGCCGCCGACGACCACGCCGCAGCCGGTGTCCGTCTCCGAGCTCATCGAGGCGCTGAAGAACGTGATCCAGGTTACGATCGGCAACCTCGTCGCCGGGGGAGAGATCACCATCTACGTCGGTACCAAGTACGCCGGCGCGTGGGTCTCGATCTGGCTGTACTCCACCCCGCAGCAGCTCGGCGGGTGGCAGCAGGTGAGCGCGGCCGGTACGGTCACCGTCACTCTGCCGGATGGCGTGTCGGGCTCGCACCGTCTCGTGGTGCTCGACGCGGCCGGTGACGTGATCGGATGGCAGCCGGTCACCATCGCGGCACGTTCCGGAGCGCTCCCGGCGACGGGCGGCGACTACGGCTGGGTCGGTGGAGCGGCGCTCCTCGGCGCCCTGCTGATCGGCTTCGGCATCATCGCCCGCACGACGGGTCGCCGCCGGCACAGCTGATCGGGAAGACACAGAGCGGGGCCTCGGCGAGAGCCGGGGCCCCGCTCTCGTGCTCTCGTGCTCTCGCGGTCAGCCGACCGGCAGGATTCCGTTGTCGGCGACGACGACGGATGTGGACGGGTTCACGGGCGCGGTCGAGTTGCGCACCACGAGCCGGGGTTTCACGCGCACCACGACGGGCTCCGCATCCGGGTCCTCGATCTGCCGCATGAGCAGGTCGACGGCGGTGCGGCCCTGCTCGCGCGGGTCCTGGTGAAGGGTCGTGAGTGCGAACATCTCCGCGTGCTCGTGGTCGTCGATGCCCACGACGCTGAGGGCCGCCGGCACCTGGATGCCGAGGCGTCGCGCCGCGATGATGGCGCCGATCGCGACCTCGTCGCACGCCGCGACGATGGCGGTCGGCCGAGCACGCGAGTCACTGAGCAGGTCGACCGCGGCCGCGTAGCCGGAGGGCATGGTGAGCGCGCACGGTACGTGGGCGATCGTCTCGTCGAGCCCCGCACGACGCATTGCTGCGTGGTAACCGCTGACGCGCGCCGACTCGACGTGCGGGCGGTGCGGATCCGCGCCGGCACCGAGGAAGGCGATGTCGCGGTGGCCGAGGGCGATCAGGTGCTCGGTCGCCCGGTGCGCGGTGTTGCCTTCGTCGAGCGAGACGGCGCTCGTCCTCGGGTGATCGCCGATGACGCTCACGACCGGCTTGCCGAGCGACAGCATGCTCTCGAGTTCGTTCTCGGCGGGTTCCAGACCGACGGCGATGAGGCCGTCGAAGCGCTTGCGGGCGAGGAAATCCTCGAAGATCCGCCGTCGGCTCTCGGTTCCGGGCTTCGCGTCGTAGAGCATCAGGTCGAGGCCGCGCTCCAGGAGCTCCTGCTGGATCCCCTCGAGCACCTCCGCGAAGAACCACCGGTTGATATATGGCATCACGACGCCGATGTTCTGCGTCCGGCCGGTAGACAGACTCTGCGCGTTCGTCGAGGGGACGTAGCCGAGGGATGCGGCGGCAGCGGCGACTCGTTCTTTCGTGGCGGCCGAGACGTAACCGGCGCCGCTGAGCGCCCGACTCGCGGTCGACTTCGACACACCCGCGAGGTGCGCCACATCGGAGATCCCGCTCATCATCACCACCCCTCTTCCTTGATGGGCTCGGGTCCGCAGTCATCGTAGTACGAGTCGGCCGAAAAAGATGAAACCGGTTCCACATACGAAATGCATTGAGGGAGCGCTCCCATTCCCAGGTCGGAAGCGAGGGAGCGCTCCCATCGCAGCTTTACCGAGTTGTGATGCGGCGACATTGTGTTGTCTGTCAGATTGGTTTACGTTTGCCTGGAATCGGTTCCTGAGGAGCCGGATGCGTGGGTGCAAGGAGCATGCGCGTACTCGAAGAGGAGGAATCACATGATCAGATCGCAGCGACGCCGCCTGGTCGCACCGATCGCGCTGCTGGGGGTTGCGGGACTCGCACTCGCCGGTTGTGCGGAGGGCGGCTCCAGCGACAGTGGATCGGTCGAGGGGCAGACCGTCCAGATCTCCGGAGGGATCACGGGTGTCGAGGCAGACGACCTGAACGCCTCGTTCACGCAGTTCACCGAAGACACCGGTATCAAGGTCGAATACACCGGTGACAAGAGCTTCGAGGGCAACATCGTCACCAAGGTGACCGGTGGTTCTGCTCCCGACATCGCCATCGTTCCGCAGCCGGGTCTGCTGAAGGCGCTCGTCGACACGGGCGAGGTCCAGGCCGCGCCCGAGGCTGTCGAGTCGAACGTCGACGCGAACTGGTCGGCCGACTGGAAGAGCTACGGCACCGTCGACGACACGTTCTACGCCGCGCCGATGCTCGCCAACGTCAAGGGATACGTCTGGTACTCCCCGAAGAGCTTCGCCGAGTGGGGTGTCGAAGTTCCGAAGACCTGGGACGACTTGCTGACGCTCACGCAGACCATCCGCGACACGACCGGCGCCGCCCCGTGGTGCGCCGGCTTCTCGTCCGACGCCGCGTCCGGCTGGCCGGGCACGGACTGGATCGAAGACCTCGTGCTGCGTCAGTCCGGCGCCGACGTGTACGACGACTGGGTAGCCGGCGACGTGCCGTTCACCGACTCGAAGATCAAGGATGCCTTCGACTCGGTCGGCGACATCCTCCTTAACCCGGACTTCGTGAACGCGGGCTACGGCGATGTGAAGAGCATCAACTCGACCGCGTTCGGTGACGTCGCCGCCGCCGTCGCGGACGGTCGCTGCGCTCTGACGCACCAGGCGTCCTTCCTCTCGGCGAACTTCCTCGAGGCGAAGACCGCATCCGGTGAGGCCCCGACGATTGCCCCCGACGGCGACGTCTACGCCTTCCTGCTCCCGGGCATCACGGCCGATGGCGAGACCTACGTCGAAGCCGGTGGCGAGTTCGTCACCGCGTTCTCCGACTCGGAGGCCGTGCAGAAGGTGCTCGAGTTCATGTCGACGCCGGAGTTCGCTGACGCTCGTGTCGAGCTCGGCGGGGTCATCTCGGCCAACAAGGGCGCCGACCCGTCGCTCGCATCGAGCGAGTTCCTGACCGACGCCATGACGATCCTCCAGGACCCGAGCACCGTCGTTCGCTTCGACGCCTCGGACCTGATGCCGGCCACGGTCGGTAACGGTTCGTTCTGGAAGGGCATGGTCAACTGGATCGACGGTCGCCCGACCGACCAGGTCCTGAGTGACATCCAGGCGGGATACGAGAACTAGCCCACCCGGGCTGCGCCGCACGGGGGTCGCTCGATACGAGCGGCCCCCGTGCCTGCACCCCTCAGCCGGAGAGATAGGACAGTGATGTCGCAGACCACCACGAAGGAGCCGCACGTCGTTCCCGACGACGCGCTCGCACCCCCCGCTTCCGCGCGTTCGCGCCGCACGACGGGCATCGTCGCCCTCGCCGCCGCAGCGATCGCGCTCATCGCCCTCGTCCTGCTCTTGATGAGCACGCCCGTGGACGACGCCCGGCCGACCTCGCTGGGATTCTCGCTCAACAGCTTCTTCACCTGGATCGGCAACCTGAACCCGCTGGTGCAGATCCCGATCATCGTCGTGGTGTTCGGCATCGTCGTCGGTGTGGTGCTGCTTCTCATCGAGTTCGCACCGCGCCGCGGCAAGGGCTACATGTGGCTGCGTCTGGCCGCCTGCTTCGTCATCCCGGTGCTGGCGTTCATGCTGCTGCGGCCGTACCAAAACGCGCTGCTCTACGTCGTGGCGATCGCGCTCGGCGTCGGCGCGCTGCTGTTCTTCGCGGACTACCGCTCGCGCGAGGGCTCGGGCTACGTGTTCCAGCTCGTCGTGTTCCTGGCACCCGCGCTGCTGATGCTGCTCCTCGGGCTCGTGTACCCGGCGATCTCGACCATCTTCTCGTCGTTCTTCGACAAGACGGGTGACACGTTCGTCGGCCTCGACAACTACATCTGGACCTTCACGAACCCCGAGGGCTTCTGGTCGGTCGTCAACACGATCATCTGGGCGCTGTTCGCCCCGACGCTCTCGACCGTCATCGGCCTCGCCTACGCGGCCTTCATCGACCGCGCCCGCGGCGAGAAGATCCTGAAGGTGCTCGTGTTCATGCCCGTCGCGATCTCGTTCGTCGGCGCCGGCATCATCTGGAAGTTCGTCTACGACTACCGTCAGGGCGAGCAGATCGGTCTGCTGAACGCGATCGTCACGATGTTCGGCGGGCAGCCGGTCGGCTGGCTGGACGCGCAGCCGCTGCTGAACACGTTCGCCCTACTCGCGGTGTTCATCTGGACCCAGACCGGATTCGCGATGGTCATCCTGTCGGCCGCGATCAAGGCTGTTCCCACCGAACAGCTCGAGGCGGCGCAGCTCGACGGCGCGAGCCCCTGGCAGCGGTTCCGCAACGTCACGGTTCCCGGCATCCGCGCCTCGTTGATCGTCGTGCTGACCACGATCACCATCGCATCGCTGAAGGTCTACGACATCGTCGCTGTGATGACCGGTGGTCGCTCGAACACCTCCGTCCTCGGTTTCGAGATGGTCAACCAGCAGCAGCGGTTCCAGAGCTACGGGCACTCGTCCGCGCTCGCCGTCGTGCTGTTCCTGTTCGTTCTGCCGCTGATCATCTACAACGCGCGTCAGCTGCGCCAGCAAAGGGAGATCCGATGAGCGCCATCGCTCCGGCCGAGACGCCCCCGGCATTCGATCGTCGGGCGACCCGCAAGACGGCGCGAGACACGCGTCGCAGCGAGAACATCGCCCAGAAGAAGCTCACGTCCAAGACCGCCACGATCATCGCGGTCATCATCGCGATCTTCTGGACCATCCCGACCTTCGGGTTGTTCGTGACGTCGTTCCGACCCGGCTCCGACTCGCAGACCTCGGGCTGGTGGACGGTCTTCACCAACCCGAGCTTCACCCTGCAGAACTACGCGGATGCGTTGACCTCGGGGGGAACGGCGCTGACCCTCGGTCAGTCGTTCATCAACTCGCTGGCCATCGCGATTCCGGCCACGATCATCCCGATCGCGCTCGCGTCCCTGGCCGCCTACGCGTTCGCGTGGATCGATTTCAAGGGCAAGAATCTGCTCTTCGTCTTCGTCTTCGCGCTGCAGATCGTTCCGATCCAGATGGCTCTCGTGCCGCTGCTGACGCTGTTCTCGCGCGGACTCGAGATCAACGGCGTCGGGGTCTTCCCGGGCTTCGAGCTGCGCGATGTGGACCACTCGTTCGCGACCGTCTGGATCGCGCACGCGATCTTCGCGCTGCCGCTCGCGATCTTCCTGCTGCACAACTTCATCGCGGAGATCCCGAGCGAGGTCATCGAGGCCGCGCGGGTCGACGGTGCCGGGCACGGACAGATCTTCTTCCGGATGATCCTGCCGCTGGCCATGCCGGCGATCGCCTCGTTCGCGATCTTCCAGTTCCTCTGGGTGTGGAACGACCTGCTCGTGGCGACGATCTTCGCGCCATCGTCGTCGTTGCCGCTGACGCAGACGTTGAACTCGCTGTCGGGCTCGTGGGGCGACCGCTGGTACCTGCAGTCCGCGGGCGCGTTCATCTCGATCATCGTGCCGTTGATCGTCTTCTTCGCGCTGCAGAGGTTCTTCGTCCGGGGCCTTCTGGCTGGGGCGACGAAGGGCTGATCCGCCGCATCCGCAGTACTCGTCGCGCGGGAGTGCACCATCCGGTGCCTCCCGCGCGACGCGTATGTGGCGGCGCGTCGAGACGACGTCACGCGGCGATCGAACGCAGGCGATGGACGTGACAGCGTGAGTGGATGTCCCGAAGCGCTCGTCCCGCGGTCGTCGCTCCGCTCCCGAGCATCAGGACGACTGTGCGGGAGACTGAGCAGATGACCGACTTCGCCGCGCCCCTGGCCGACCTCTACCGCGATCTGCATCGCCATCCGGAACCGGCGTTCGAAGAGACGCGCACGGCGGGCGTCGCGGCGGCCCGTCTCCGATACTCCGGCTACGAGGTCATCGAGAGAGTCGGCCGGACGGGCGTCGTGGGAGTGCTTCGCAATGGCGAAGGCCCGACCGTTCTGCTTCGCGCGGACATGGATGCGCTTCCGGTGCACGAGGACACCGGCCTGGATTACGCCAGCACGGTCGAGGGCATGATGCACGCGTGCGGGCACGACGTGCACGTCGCGGCTCTGATCGGTGCGGCCGATCGACTCGCACAGACCCGACACGAGTGGTCAGGGACGGTGATCGCCCTGTTCCAGCCCGCCGAAGAGAGCGGCGACGGCGCGCAGACGATGATCGACGACGGCCTCTACGAGAAGGTGCCCCTACCGGACGTGGTCCTCGGTCAGCACGTGGGTCCGGCCCCCGCCGGTGTGGTCGGCGCCCATTCGGGTCCGGCCTTCGCGGGGGCGAATAGCATCGACATCACGGTCTACGGGCGCGGCGGGCATGGATCCCGCCCGGAGACGACCATCGATCCGATCGTGCTCGCCGCGTCCATCGTGCTCCGCCTGCAGACCATCGTCGCTCGTGAGGTAGCGCCGCAGGAGACAGCGGTGGTCACTGTGGGGCGTATCTCCGCGGGCACGAAGAACAACATCATCCCCGACACGGCGAGTCTCGGCCTCACCGTGCGCGCCTTCAGCGAGCCGGTGCGTATTCGCATCATCGAGGCGATCGAGCGCATCGTGCGCGGCGAAGCCGCCGTTTCCGGTGCGCCCGAGCCGCGCATCCACTACGCACAGTCGTTTCCCGTGATGGTCAACGACGCTGACGGGACGGCGCGCACGAACGCGGCATTCCGCGCGGCGTTCGGCGACGCCAGCGTACTGGCACCGGGGGCCGTCAGTGGCAGCGAGGATGTCGGCATCCTGGCCGCGGCGGCGCAGGCGCCCCTCGTCTACTGGATCCTCGGTGGAGCGGACGCCGCGTTGTACATGGCTGCGGCCGCCGCGGGCACGCTCGACAGTGACGTGCCATCTAACCACTCGCCGCACTTCGCGCCCATCATCGAACCGACGCTCGCCCGCGGCGTCGAT
The DNA here is from genome assembly GCF_020805625.1 of Microbacterium sp. cx-59. Taxonomy (NCBI): domain Bacteria; kingdom Bacillati; phylum Actinomycetota; class Actinomycetes; order Micrococcales; family Microbacteriaceae; genus Microbacterium; species Microbacterium sp. cx-59. The sequence continues at coordinate 264,531 of NZ_JAJHGO010000008.1, read as the reverse complement.
GCCCTGGTGGTCGCCGCGCGCGCCTGGCTCGCCCCACAGTCGTGGGAGATGAAGCGCGGAGAGATCCGGTCGCTCTGACCGAGCAGGTCGGACGGAACTGTTTGCCCGCGCGACGCGCGTATGCGGCCATCGTTACAGTGAGCCTATGAACGCGGGGGATGCAGTGGCGGACGCGACCGATCGATCCCCGAAGGTCGACCCGGCAATCGGTCTCACCGCCGCGCAGGTCGCGGAACGCAAGACCGACGACCGCGACAATGCCTACGTCGCCGACACGAGCCGCAGCGTCGGCAGCATCGTGCGGGCGAACGTGTTCACGCTCTTCAACGGCATCGTCGGCGGGTGCTTTCTCATCCTGCTGCTCGTCGGGCGCTGGCAGGATGCGCTGTTCGGCCTCGCGGCCTTCGCCAACGCGATCATCGGCACCGTCCAAGAGTTCCGGGCGAAGTCGGCACTCGACAAGCTCGCGCTTCTGAACGCCGCGCAGGCACGGGTCCGCCGGGACGGCATCGAGGTCGAGATCGCTCCGGTGGAGGTGGTGCAGGATGACGTCCTGGTGCTGCGCGCCGGAGACCAGGTCGCCGCCGACGCGGTCGTCGTCACCTCCCGCGGACTGCAGATCGACGAGTCGATGCTGACGGGCGAGGCAGATGCGGTCGACAAGAAGCCGTCCGATGAGGCGCTCTCGGGCTCGGTCGTGGTCGGTGGCGAAGGGGACGCCATTGTCACCCGAGTGGGGGCGGATTCGTACGCCAACCGGTTCCAGGGGGAGGCGAAGCGGTTCTCGCTGGTGTCGAGCGAGCTGCGTTCGAGTCTCAATCGGGTCCTGAAATGGGTGAGCTGGGGCATCGGGCCGATCGGCCTGCTCGTGCTCAACGCCCAGGTCATGGTGACGGGAGGCTGGGCGACGATCTTCGGTGAAGGACGCTGGGTGCAGGCGGTCGTCAATACGATCGCCTCGCTGACCGCGATGATCCCGCTCGGACTCGTGCTGATGACGTCGATCGCCTTCGCGGTCGGTGCGGCGAAGCTCGCCGCGAAGCAGGTGCTCGTCAACGAGCTTCCCGCCGTCGAGGGCTTGGCCCGCGTCGATGTGATCTGCCTCGATAAGACCGGGACCCTCACCGTGGGCGAGATCGCCTACGACGATGTGCACGCACTGCCGGGTGAGGTGGGCGGATGGCGTGACGCGCTCGCGTGGTACGCGGCGGCTCCCGACGCGAACGCGACGGCGCGGAGCCTTCGCGAGGCCTACCCCGTGCATGAGACCCGCGCTGCGGTGCGCACGATCCCGTTCTCCTCTGCCCGCAAATGGAGTGCCGTCTCGTTCGACGGCGACGGCACCTGGGTGCTCGGGGCGCCCGAGATGGTCTTCGGCGACGACGCGACGGATGCGGCATCCGACCTCGGCGCCCAGGTGGTGACGCTGGCGTCCCGGGGCCTCCGGACCCTCGTCCTCGGACACGCGCCGACGGTGTTGTCGGAGGAGGACGCGGATGCGGAGCACCTGCCCGCCCGCCTCCGCCCGATCGCGGTCGTGACCTTCCGCGAGCAGGTCCGCGACGACGCCGCGCAGACGCTCGCGTACTTCCGCGCCCAGGGCGTCGGTGTGCGGATCATCTCCGGGGACAATCCGCGCACGGTCGCTGCGATCGCGCGGGAGGTCGGGCTCGACGTCGCCGAGGGCTACGACGCGCGCACCCTGCCGACCGATCAGGAGGCGATGGCGGCGGTGTTGGAGGCGCACACCGTCTTCGGTCGGGTGACCCCGGAGCAGAAGAAGGACATGGTGGTCGCTCTGCAGAGTCGCGGGCATACCGTGGCGATGACGGGCGACGGTGTGAACGATGCACTGGCCATCAAGACGGCCGACATGGGGATCGCGATGAACTCGGGGGCCGCCGCCACCAAGGCGGTCGCCCGTATCGTGCTGCTCGACGGGCGGTTCTCGCACCTTCCCGACGTCGTCGCGGAGGGTCGCCAGGTCATCGCCAACATCGAGCGCGTGTCGATGCTGTTCCTGACCAAGACCGTGTACGCGACGGGGCTCGCGCTGCTGTTCGGACTGCTCGTGCTGGAGTTCCCGTTCCTGCCGCGGCAGCTGTCGATCACCGACGGGCTCACGATCGGCATCCCGGCGTTCTTCCTCGCGCTGATGCCCAACGCGCGCCGCTACATTCCGGGGTTCCTCCGCCGTCCCCTGTCGTTCGCCATCCCGAGCGGTATCGTCGTCGCGCTCACGCTCACGGGATACACGCTCGTCGCGCAGTCGCTCGGGGTCGGCGTCGACGAGTTGCGAACCGGTGCGACCATCATCCTCGCCGTCGTCGGAATCTGGGTGCTGGCGATCCTGTCGCGCCCGCTCAACCGCTACAAGGTGCTGGTCGTCGGGGGCATGTTCATCGCGTTGACCGCGATCTTCACCGTGCCGTTGTCGGTGCAGTTCTTCGCCCTCGTCGACCCGGGACGCGAGGCGGCGTACGCGCTGACGGCGTTCACGATCGGCGCGATCGGTGCGATCGAGATCGTGCGGATCTTCCACATCCGCTTCGTCCGCCGCGCGCTGCGCACGGCGACGGCTCATGCGTAGGGGTCTGCCGCTACCGTTCGAGAGACGAACCAGCGGGACGCCGGGGGAATCCAGACGATGACCAGCAACGCCACCTGGACAACGATCTGAGCGGTCGATACGGCGTCCCACGCGTCGCTCGTCGCGATCGCCACGGCGTGCAGAACGAGCTCCGCTGCGAGGTACAGCGTTAGCAGCAGGCGGGACAATCGGCTGCCCCTCGCCATCCCCGAGGCGACCGCGAGGGTCAGGAGCCCGAACAGGATGATGCCGATCCCGATGAGGGAGACGGACAACACGTCATCGGCCGGCACGTCGTACCGGCTCAACAGGATCAGGATGCCGAGCGCCGTGTTCGCGAGTCCGCTGAGAGTGACCAGGACGACGACGATTGTCACCAGCAGGGGACGCCGAGCGATCTGGGTGGCCACGCGACCACCCTAGCCTCAGCCCGCGCAGCCCAATCGGTTCTGGATGGACTGCATCGCGCCGATCTCCGCGCCCTGGTTCGTGGCCATGGTCTCGGCGACCTGTAGCACCCGCGGGATGCTGCCGAGATCGGCGACCGCATCCGTCATCTCGAGTGCGCCCTGGTGGTGGCGGATCATCAGGCCGAGGAACATGCAGTCGGCGGGGGTGCCGGTGGCGGAATCGAGCGCGGCGAGTTCGGCATCCGTTGCCATGCCCATCTGCGCACGGAGCTCGTCCTCGGTCGCCGCGGACCCGGCCGAGTGGGCGTGCTCGTCGGAGTCCGCCATCCACGACATCAGATCGCCGGACTGCGGCACGTTCCACTGCACGAGCCAGTCGAACATCTCGCCGCGCTGAGCGGCCTGCCCGGTCGCGATGTCGTAGGACAGCGCGCGGATGTCGTCGTCCGCGGTCACGCGGTAGATCGACATGGCCATCTGCACGGCTTGATCGTGGTGCACCTGCATGTCGCGGGCGAAACCGATGTCGGCCGCGTTCGGCACGGCAGGACCGTTCGAGAAGAGCGAGAACCGTCCGATGGCGAACGCGAGCGCCGCCACGCCCACGACGGCCAGCACGATGATCGGCCAGCGTCGAGGGCGGGCGGCGTCGGTCGTCATCGGGTCACTGCCGTCCTTCTGCGTCGACGCCGCCGCTGCAGACGGCGTTCGGCTCGGGAGCGTTCTGGCTGCGCCAGTACTCTTCGAAGAACTCGGGGATGCGGCTGTCTTCGGCGGAGTCGACCTTCAGCTGCGCGTTCCACGCGCTGAGGACGATGGGGGAGTCCAGGCCCTCGTAGGGCGTGAGCAGCGCGTAGCTCGAGGGAAGCTGGGCGCGGAGCGCGGCGACCTCGTCTGCGCCCACGCGCGATGCGTCGTACGTCACCCAGACGGCGCCGTGCTCCATCGAGTGCACGGCGTTCTCGTTGGGAACGGGCTGGTCGTAGACACCGCAGTTCAGCCAGATCGGCGCGTGCGGGCCGCCGGCGGGAGGCGACTGGTCGTAATCGACCGTGCCCTCGACGTGCGTGGTGACGTTCTCGAACGTCTCGACGCCGTCGATGACGGCACCGGTGGAGTCCTGCGCGCCGTAGGTGACGGGCCGCGGGGTGAACACGATCGAGGCGACGACGACCGCGACGACCAGCAGCGCGGCCGTGGAACCGACGATCCACCAGACGAGCTTTCCGCGCTTGCGGCGCGCGACCTGGCGCTGGTACTCGGCGAGCTTCTCCTGCCGACGTTGTTCACGCTCCTGCTTTGCAGTCAGGGCGATCTTGGCTTGTTCGGCGGGGTTTCCGCTCCGGCGCTTGTCGGGCGTCGTGCTCATGTCGGGAGGTCCTCAGATCAGCGCGGTCGAGCCGCGGGGCCGTGCGGGCGTGCGCCGTGGAGCGGATGGCGCCTGTCGAGCCTATGTGAACGCATACGCCCGGGGCTGGGAGAGCGCCCGGACGGGGGCGGCTTCCATCCGGCGTCCTCGGGGCGGATCACCGTGGCGGGGTTGCTGCGGCCGGGTCGTCCGCTAGCATGGGAGAACACGCGTCGAATCGTTTCGAGATTCCCGCGCAGCGTGACCCCGCCCTGGCCGGCGAGAGCGTCCCCACCCCGTTCGTCCTTCAGTGAAGTGGTTCCCCCTGTGACCGACACCTCGTCCATCCCTGTCGTGCCCGACTCCGCCCCCGAGCGTACGGCGACCGGCTCGGTGCGGACCCCGCGGTCCTCGACCGGCGCGATCCGTACGCTCGGGTCTAATCCGCGCACCGCGCCCATCGTGCTGCATCCGGGGGATGCGATGCCCACCTGGCGACGGGTGGTCTACATCATCCTGCTCGGCGCGCTCACGGCGCTCGGCCCGTTCACGATCGACCTGTACCTTCCCGCCTTCCCGGTGCTCGAGGCCGACTTCAACACGACCGCCGCAGCGATCCAGCTGACGTTGACCGGCACGATGATCGGGTTCGCGCTCGGACAGCTCGTGGTCGGCCCGCTGAGCGACAAGGTGGGCCGCCGCGTGCCACTGCTCGCGGTCACCGCACTCCACGTCGTCGCCAGCGCCGCGGCCGCGTTCGCCCCCGACCTGCTGCTCCTCGGCGCGACCCGCGTACTCATGGGCGCCGGGGCGGCGGCCGGCGGCGTGGTGGCTGCGGCGATCGTCCGCGACCTCTTCGGCGGTCGTCGCCTCGTCGTGATGCTGTCGCGACTCGCCCTCGTGTCGGGCGTCGCGCCCGTGCTCGCCCCCCTGGTCGGATCCTGGCTCCTCGGCGTCATGCCCTGGCGCGGATTGTTCGTCGTGCTCGCGATCTACGGTGTCGTGATGCTGATCGCGGCGGTCATCTTCGTGCCCGAGACGCTGCCCCCCGCGCGTCGCCGCGAGCGTGGTCTGACGGTCTGGCAGCGCTACCGCAGCGTGTTCAGCGACCGCGTCTTCCTCGGCGTGCTTGTGATCGGCGGCATGACCTTCAGCGGGCTGTTCTCCTACTTGTCCGCATCCTCGTTCCTGTTCCAGCAGAGCTTCGGTTTCGATGCGCAGCAGTACGGGCTGTTGTTCGCCATCAACTCGGTGGGCGTCGTGGTCGGCGTTCAGACCGCCTCGCGTCTCGCCGCCCGGTTCGGCCCGCAGTGGGTCATGGCGTTCTCGACCGCCGCGCTCGTCATCTCCGCCGTCGCGATCATCGTGGCCGACCAGGCCGGTCTCGGGCTGTGGGGCATCGTCGTGCCGCTGTTCGTCTTCATGACCGCGTGCGGTTTCACGTTCCCGTGCGCCCAGGTGCTCGCTCTCGACCGGCACGGCAACGCGGCCGGCACGGCGCAGTCCATCCTCGGGGCGACGAACTTCGGTGTGGCGGGGATCGTCTCCCCGCTCGTCGGGCTGATCTCGCATGACTCGGGGATCACCGCGACGACGATGGCGACGGTGATGGCCGGATGCGGCGCGATCGCAGTTCTCGCCCTGTGGTTCATCGTGCGCCCGCGGTCGGTGGCACAGCTGACGCCCTGAGGAAAGGGGCCGCTCCGGCGAGTCCGGTGGGGCCAGAATGTGGCGATGACCGACTCTTCTCTCGTCGCGCACCGCACTTCGCGGCGCCGCGCCGTCACCGTCGGCGCGGTCGGGGGAGCGCTGCTCCTGTGCGCGGTGGTGTTGGGCGTCTGGATCTTGAACCGCGGACCGGAGCCCTTTGCCGTCGACGAAGCCTGGAACCGCGGCATGATCGACGTCGACGGGGCGGGTTTCGACACCCTCGCGATGTTCCTGAACGTCGCGGGCGGAGTGCTCGCCAGCTCGCTCATCGTCCCCGGCGTCGCCATCGCGGTGCTGCTGTACCAGCGGCGCCCCTGGTCGGTCGGGTATCTGGTCGCCAGCCTCGTGCTGTCGGCGCTGTTCGTGCAGGCCCTCAAGCACCTCTTCGGGCGCGCGCGCCCGGAAGACATCCTGGTCGTGAGCGATTACGGGTCGTATCCGTCGGGTCACGTGGCCAACGCGGCGACCCTCGCGGCGATCCTGGTGGTTCTGCATCCGCGCATCTGGACGGCGATCGCCGCCTCCGTCTGGGTCGTGATCATGGCGCTCAGCCGCACCTACCTGCACGCCCACTGGCTCAGCGACACTCTCGGAGGCGCTCTCGTCGGGGTCGGGATCGCGCTGGCGTGCGCCGCGTTCATGGCGGAGCGGCTGCGCGGCGAACGGCGTCCGGGGCGAGCGGTTCCCGCGGGATGAACCCGGCGCGGATCCCCTGCCCGGCTGTCGGACCGCGGGGTTAGCATCGGACCATGGTGACGAAGCCTCCGCAGAACGACATCGACGAGACCGCGCTGCGCGTATCGAAGGCGAAGAAGGTCGCGGTGGGTGTTCCCGCGGTCGTTCACGCGCTCGAGATGTCCATCGAGCAGATGGGTGCGGTCCGCTCGGCGAGGGCCTTGCTGCGCGTCAATCAGAAGGACGGCTACGACTGCCCCGGGTGCGCCTGGCCCGATCCGGCCCACCGCCACGTGGCCGAGTTCTGCGAGAACGGCGCCAAGGCTGTCGCCGAGGAGGCGACTGTGCGGACGGTCGGTCCGGTTTTCTTCGCCGAGCACTCGATCGACGAGCTCCGCGGGCACGACGACTTCTGGCTGGGCCAGCAGGGGAGGCTGACGCATCCGATGGTCCTCGATGAGGGCGCGACGCACTATCGCCCGGTGAGCTGGGACGACGCGCTCGGCGAGATCGCCGACCAGCTCCGCGCGCTCGCCGACCCCGATGAGGCCGTGTTCTACACCTCCGGGCGCACGTCCAACGAAGCGGCGTTCCTCTACCAGCTGCTCGTGCGCGGTGTCGGCACGAACAATCTGCCGGACTGCTCCAACATGTGCCACGAGTCGTCGGGATCGGCGCTCACCGAGACGATCGGCATCGGTAAGGGAACCGTCTCGCTGGAAGACATCTACGCCGCACGGCTCATCATCGTCGCGGGCCAGAATCCCGGCACCAACCACCCGCGCATGCTCAGCGCGCTCGAGAAGGCGAAGCAGAACGGCGCGAAGATCATCGCAGTGAACCCGCTGCCCGAGGCGGGTCTGCTGCGGTTCGAGAACCCGCAGACGGTCAAGGGTGTGCTGCTGGGCGGCACGCCGATCGCGGATCAGTTCGTGCAGATCCGTCTGGGCGGAGATCAGGCGCTCTTCCAAGCGATCGGCAAGCACTTGCTCGAGGCCGACGCGCACATGGGCGGTGTGCTCGATCACGGCTTCATCGACACGCACACGACCGGCCTCGATGCGTACGCGCGGGCGATGGCGGATGCGGAGTGGCCCGAGCTCGAGGCCGCGACCGGACTCGACGAGCTCGAACTCCGCGACATCGCCGAGGCCGTCCGGCTCTCGCCGTCGACGATCGTCTGCTGGGCGATGGGGCTCACCCAGCACAAGAACTCGGTGCCGACACTGCGCGAGGTCGTCAACGTGCTGCTCCTCCAGGGCAACATCGGGCGCGAGGGCGCCGGCGTCTGTCCCGTGCGCGGCCACTCGAACGTGCAAGGCGATCGCACGATGGGGATCTACGAGAAGCCGTCGGAGGCGTTCCTCGACGCCCTCGACGAGGAGTTCTCCTTCGCCGCCCCGCGCGAACACGGATTCGACACGGTCGCCGCCATCCGCGCGATGGATGCGGGGCGGGTGCGCTTCTTCATGGGAATGGGCGGCAACTTCGTCAGCGCAACCCCCGACACCGAGGTCGTCGAGCGGGCCATGGCACGGCTCGATCTGACCGTGCACGTGTCGACGAAACTCAACCGGTCCCATGTGATGACGGGACGACGCGCGATCATCCTGCCGACCCTCGGCCGCACCGATCGCGACCGTCGCGGCGGGCGGGAGCAGCGCGTCTCCGTCGAAGACTCGATGGGCGCCGTGCACTCCTCGCGCGGCCGGCTCTCGCCGCCCGCCGACGACCTGCTGAGCGAGGTCGCCATCATCTCGCGCCTGTGCGACGCACTGTTCGGGCGGGGCGCCCGGCCGGGACGCACCCCCTCGCACTCGGGCGATGTCGACCATGATCAGGTCGAGCGTCTTCCCGCCGAGCACCCCGTCAGGGCGGATGCGGCGGGTAGCGCCCGCCCCGCGAACACGCCTCAGGCCGACTGGCGGGCGATGGAGGCGGACTACGCGCTGATCCGCAGGCACATCCAGAACGTGATCCCCGGTTTCGAGGATTACAACGCGCGCATCGACAAGGGCCGTACGTTCTTCCTCCCGAACGGCCCCCGAGACGCGCGACGGTTCGCCACCAGTGACGGCTTCGCGCATTTCACGGTGAACCCGTTGGAGTACCCGCGGATCCCGGCGGGCCGGCTGCTGCTGCAGACCCTCCGTTCGCACGACCAGTACAACACCACGATCTACGGCAAAGACGACCGTTACCGGGGCATTCACGACGGGCGCCGGGTGGTGTTCGTGCACGCCGACGACATCGCCGAGTTCGGTTTCACCGACGGAACGATCGTCGACCTGGTGTCGGAGTGGACGGGGGTCGACGGTGTTCTGCAGGAGCGCCGGGCCGAAGCGTTCCGCATCGTGTCCTACGCCACACCGCGTCGGAACGCCGCGGCCTATTACCCCGAAACCAACGTCCTGGTACCGCTCGACTCCGTCGCCGACGTGAGCGGTACGCCGACCTCGAAGTCGGTCGTCGTGCGGCTCGAGGCGCGCGCGGCCTAGCAGCTGCCGGAGCGTGGTGCGGCGAGCGTCGGATGCGCCATCCGGCTGGATGCCGGCGAGCGTCGGATGCGCCATCCGCAAGCCCCCGGGTTCGCGGATGAGGTCGGCGTAACGTCGCTCGCATGATGGAACTGACGACCCCCACCGGGCGCGAGCCGGCGCTTCGCGCGGTGCCCCGCGCGGATGGAACAGCCCCGCGCGCCCTCGTCCTCGGGGCGACCGGCTACATCGGCGGCCGGCTCACGCCGCGCCTGCTCGCGGCCGGGTACCGCGTGCGCGTGCTGGCGCGCGACGCCGGGCGGGTCGCCGCATTCCCCTGGGGTGCGGAGGTCGAGGTCGTCGAGGGATCGGCGACCGACGACGCGTCGGTGGCGCGTGCGACCGAAGACGTGGACGTCCTGTTCTACCTCGTGCACGGGATGGGCGGCGGCAAGGGCTTCGAGGAGACCGATCTGGTCGTGGCGCGGACGGTCGTCGCGGCAGCGGATGCCGCATCCGTCGGCCGGATCGTGTACCTCGGGGCGCTGCATCCGGACCACGTGCCGCTCTCGCCGCACCTGCGATCGCGGGTCGAGGTCGGCGACGTCTTCCTCGCCGGCCCGGTTCCGACGCTCGTGCTGCAGGCCGGAATCGTGATCGGGTCGGGGTCGACGTCGTTCGAGATGATCCGGCACCTGACCGAGGTGCTGCCGTACATGCCGGCGCCGAAGTGGGTGCGCAACCGGGTGCAGCCGATCGCCGTGCGCGACGTCATGCACTACCTCCTCGGCGCGGCCAGGCTCGACCCGTCGGTGCACCGCGCGGTCGACATCGGCGGTCCGGATGCGCCGCGGTACGGCCAGATGATGAACGGCTACGCGGTCGAGGCGGGGCTGCCGCAGCGGCCGATCGCTCCTCTGCCGGTGCTTACTCCCGGCCTCGCGTCGCACTGGGTGAACGTCGTCACGCCGGTGCCGCGCTCCATCGCCCGCCCGCTCATCGCGTCGCTTCAGAACGAATGCGTGATGAAGGATCACGACATCGACACGCTGATTCCGCGGCCCGAGGGCGGGCTCACGTCGTACCGACGGTCGGTGCAGCTCGCGATCGGCCGCGTCGACGCGGATGCCGTCGAGACCAGTTGGCAGGATGCGGAGGTGTCGGGCCTGCCGAGCGATCCGCTTCCGAGCGACCCGGAGTGGGCCGGCCGCACGGTGTTCGTCGATCAGCGGACGGTGACCTCGACCGCGACTCCCGCGGCCCTGTGGCGCGTGATCATCGGGATCGGCGGCGAGAACGGCTGGTACTCGACCCCGGGACTGTGGGCTCTCCGCGGATTCATGGACCGGATCGTCGGGGGAGTGGGGCTCCGCCGTGGACGCCGCAGCCGCACCTCGGCGGTCGTCGGCGACGCGATCGACTTCTGGCGCGTCGAAGCGATCGAGCCGGGACGCATGCTGCGCCTTCGCGCCGAGATGAAAGTGCCGGGTCTGGCCTGGCTGGAACTGCGCGTCGTCCCCGACGGGGACGTTACGCGGTACGAGCAGCGGGCCGTCTTCTTCCCCCGAGGATTGGCGGGCCGGGCGTACTGGCTGCTCGTTCTCCCGTTCCACGCGCTGATCTTTCCGGGCATGGCCGCGCGCATCACCGCGACCGCGCAGGAGAGCGTCGCCGACTGACGCTGCGCGGGATGGTAGGGGTCGTGGCCGCGCCGGCGCAGCGGCGCTGTGCGGGGGTGCGACGATGCGGCCGCGCCGGCACCGCGGGGCGGAGCTAGGGTGAAGAGATGCGGCGTGCCACAGTGATCACGGTGTCGGACCGGTCGGCCGCGGGGCTCCGCGAAGACGCGTCCGGGCCCGTGGGAGTAGACCTTCTCCGCGAAGCGGGGTGGGACTGCCCGGATGCGGTCGTCATCCCCGACGGCGCCGATTCCGTCGAGCGCGCGCTGCGCGCCGCGGTCGCATCCGGTGTCGAGCTCGTCGTGACGACGGGCGGAACAGGCGTGTCACCGAGAGACGAGACCCCCGAGGGCACCGCGCGCGTCATCGAGCGGGAACTTCCCGGCCTGGCCGAGGAACTCCGGCGCCGGGGAGCGGCGGAGAAACCGGCCGGCATGCTCACCCGCGGCGTCGCGGGCGTCGTCGGGCAGACCCTAATCGTCAACCTGCCCGGAAAGCCCGCTGCCGTGTCGTCCGGCATCCCGATCGTGTTGTCGGTTGCCGGGCATGTCGTCGACCAACTCGCCGGAGGAGACCACTGATGCCTGTCGTGCACGCGGCCATCTCGACCGATGCCCTCGACGTCGATGCCCATCTCCGCGCGGTCGACGACGCCGCATCCGGTGCCCTGACGACGTTCGTGGGTCGGGTTCGCGACAACGATCCGGATGCCGCCACCGCCGTAGTCGCGCTCGAATACTCCTCTCACCCGGATGCGGAGCAGATCCTCCGCGGCATCGCGGAGCGGGCGATCGGCGACACCGGCGCGCTCGTCGCCGTGAGTCACCGCATCGGGCGCCTCGCCGTCGGCGATGCCGCTGTGGTGATCGCCGTCGCATCCGGGCACCGGGACGTCGCCTTCACCGTGTGCCGCGAGGTCATCGAGCAGATCAAGCACGAGCTGCCGGTGTGGAAGCGTCAGGTCGAGTCCGACGGCACCACCGCCTGGAAGGGCCTCGGCGGCTGACCCGAGCCCCGCGCCGCGCTCGGCCCCGCCCGTAGCGAGGTGATCTGCCGTAGCGAGGGCGGATGTGGGGGTTGTGGTCCTCGCTCCGGCAGATCTCCTCGCTTGGGGCCGGGATTCGACCGGTCGGGGTGAGCTGGGGGCCCGGACTGGGCGTCGCCCGTGTGTGGCATCTGCCGGGGCGAGGTGATCTGCGGGGGTGAGGTGGGTGCTCGGACTGGGATCGTCGCCCGGGTGTGGCATCTGCCGTAGCGAGGTGATCTGCCGGGGCGAGGGCGGATGTGGGGGTTGTGGTCCTCGCTTCGGCAGATCTCCTCGCTTGGGCAGATCGGGCAGGGCAGATCGGGCGAGGCAGATTCGGCGAGGCAGATTCGGCGAGGCAGATTCGGCGAGGCAGATCGGGCCGGGCGGATCGGGGTAGATCGGGCTGGATCGGGCCGTGAGTATCCCCCGAGTGAGGGATGCGGCGCGCCGCGCTCAGCCGCCGGCGAAGGGGGGCAGAACGTCGACGACGGTGTCGGTGCCGAGCGGGGTGTCGTCGTCGGTCCGCGCACCCGCGACGAGCACGGCGCAGCGGGGAAGGATGCCGCCGAGTCCGGGCCGGTCCGCTGTGAGTGCCCGGCGGAGCTCACCGAGGGTCTGCTCACTGCGGGTCTCCTCGGCGCGACCGGCGAGCTCTTCGGCGGCGGCGAAGTAGCGGATGCGGGCCATCAGCGGGGCCACTCGGCGGCGAGAGCCGAGATGGCCGCGGCCGCCTCGCGCACCTGGTCGGGGGATCCTCCGGCGCGGCCGGCGGCGAGCCCGGCGGCGAACGCGCTGAGCGGTGCGGCGGGGCGAGCCACCCCTCGGGCCACGTCGCCGGCGAGATCCAGGATGAGCGAGATCGGAAGGTCGTCAGCGCCGAGGCCCAGGCGCTCGCGGATGGCGTCGGCCCAGGCGTCCAGCGCCTCGGGGGGCAGATGTTCGGTCATGGGGTCTCCTCCTCGAGGCGGCTCGGGCCGCCCACGGCCTGTGCATTCGCGGTGTCGTCGTAGAGCCGCCGCGCCTGCTCCAGATCCTGCCACGTGTCGACGTCGTGGACGATGTCGTCGGGGACGCGGAAGACGGCGATCGACAGGTCGTCCAGCAGTGCCCGCACGGGGGCATCGCGGCCCGCATCCGGTATCGCCTTCGCGGCGCGTCGGAGGGATGCGGTGCGATACGCCCCCGTCAGCCACTGCGGGCGCGACGAGCCGTCGGCGAGGCACACGCCGTCGGTATCGGCCGGCAGAAGAGCCAGGTCGGCGACGAGTCGGGCGACCGCCGCATCCGGTCGCGCCAGATCGGCCGCCAGCACGAGCATCCACTCCGGATCGTTTGCCGCGCCCGCCTCCCGCCCGCCCAGCGCGCCGAGCCCCGCGACGATCGCGGCGGCCGGCCCGGCGAACGCCGGCTGCTCCTGCACGCGCACCGTGTGTGGCAGTTCTGCGCCGGGCGGTCCGACGATGACGACGGATGCTGCGCCCGCCGCCTGCGCCGCGGCCACGGCGCGTTCCAGCAGCGAGATGCCGCCGACCTCGAGCGCCGGCTTGTCGACGCCGTCCAGACGCGTCGCCCGGCCCCCGGCCAGCACGATCGCGCCGAGAGTCGCGCTCATTCCTCGCCGGGGCGGGTCCAGGTGCCGGACTTGCCGCCCTCTTTGCGCACGATGCGGACGTTGTCGATCGAGGTGCCCTTGTCGAGCGCCTTGACCATGTCGACGACGGTCAGCGCCGCGACGGACACGGCGGTCATCGCCTCCATCTCGACCCCGGTGCGGTCAGCGGTCCGGACGGTCGCTTCGATCTCGATCCCCGCATCGACGATGACGAGGTCCACGGTGGCGCCGTGCACGCCGATGACGTGCGCGAGCGGGAGGAGATCCGGGGTGTGCTTGGCGGCCTGGATGCCGGCGATGCGCGCCACGGCGAGCACGTCGCCCTTCGGAACGCTGCCGTCGCGGAGCGCCGCGACGACGCCCGGCGCACAGCGGACGAACCCGCGCGCGGTCGCCGCGCGAACCGTGGTCTGCTTCGCGGTGACATCGACCATGCGCGCGTGGCCGGCCGCATCCAGGTGCGTGAAACTCATGCCATCAGCATGACATCGACGAGATCGCCCTCGGCCACGGCGTCGATCTCGGCAGCGACGATGGCATACGCCTCGGCGCGGGCCAAACCGCCGGCCAGGTGCGAACCCGACCCCCCGCCGGTTGCCGGCCGCACGGTCCACCGCGCCGGGTCGGATCGGTCGATCGCCGCGGGCAGGTACTGCCGGCGGGACGGCGGCGTGCGCCATCCGGATGCGGCGGGCAGCCGCAGGATCGGTCGGTAAATCTCCGAGCGCCCTTGCATGCGGAGGAGCGCCGGGCGCACGAAGACCTCGAACGAGACCGCGGAGCTGACCGGATTTCCGGGCAGCCCGAAGAGCAGCGCGCCGGTCGGGAGGCGGCCGAACGCCTGGGGCTTTCCGGGTTGCATGGCGACCTTGGAGAAGGCGACATCGCTGCCCTGCAGCACGTTCTTGACGACCTCGAAGGCTCCCGCGCTCACCCCGCCGCTCGTGATCACGATGTCGGCGCGGGCCTCGGCGGCACGCCGCAGCGCCTCGAGGAACGCCGCGTCGGTGTCGTCGACGCTCGTGCGCCAGACGATCTCCGCGCCGGCATCCGTCGCGAGCGCCGCGAGCAGAAGGCCGTTCGACTCGGGGATCTGGCCCCGACCCAGCGGTTCGCCGGCGGCGACGAGCTCGCTCCCGGTGGAGATGACGGCCACACGGGGCCTCGCGTGCACCGAGACGACGGCAACGCCCGACGCGGCGGCGGCAGAGAGCTGCAACGGGCCGAGCGCGGTTCCGGCGGCGACGATAACATCGCCGACCGACGCATCCGCCGCCCGCCGACGAAGGTGCACCCCGGTCGCCTGCGGGGCATGCCGCACGATGACATCGGTGAGCGAATCGGCGAGCCCGCCGACGGTGTCTTCGAACGGCACGATCGTGTCGGCCGACGTCGGTACCGGAGAGCCTGTCATGATCCGCGCGGCCTCGCCCGCCTGCAGGACGGGGTCGAGCGCGGTGCCCGCGGGCAGGTCGGCGACGACGCGCAGGGTCACCGGATGCTGCGGGTCCGCCGCCGCGACATCGGCGTAGCGCACCGCGAAGCCGTCCATCGCGGAGTTGTCGAACACCGGAATATCGACGGCCGCGCGCACGTCGCGCTGCAGCGTGCGACCCTGCGCCTGCGCGAGCGGCACCGACTCGGCGGCGGTCGGGGCGACCTCAGCGAGGACGCGCGCCACCTGTTCTTCGACGGTACGCAGCTCGTCGCTCATGCGGTCGCCCGGTGTCCGGTGCCCTGCCAGGCATCCATTCCGCCGGAGAGGACGGATGCGGATGCCCCGGCCCGAAGGAGCGCCACCGCGGCTCGCTCCGCCCGCACGCCCGCCTGGCAGACGACCACGAAGGGGCCGGTGCCGAGCGCCGACGGGTCGGCGAGCACCTCGCCGAGGGGAACCAGGCGCGCGCCCTCGATCGTGCCCGTCGCCGTCTCGCGCGGCTCGCGCACATCGAGCACCGTGGCGCCGGCGGCCCGGCTGTCATCGAGGAGGGTCGGGGAAACGTGCACCGGCACCGGCGCATCCGGCACGCGGGCGGGTGATGCCGAATCCGCCTCGCCGCTCAGGCCCGTCTTGCCGCTCAGGCCCGTCTCGCCCATCAGGCCCGTCTTGCCGCTCGGAAAGGCGGCGTCCGTCGCTGGGGCGGGGGTGGGCGATGACCGCAGCGGGATCTCGCGCTGCCGGGCCCGGAGCGAGTCGATCAGCAGCACGCGTCCGAGTAGCGGTTCGCCGATGCCCGTGAGGAGCTTGATGGCCTCGATCGCCAGCAGGCCGCCCACCTGCACGCAGAGTGCGCCCAGCACTCCGACCTGCGCGCACGTCGGAACCTCGCCGACGCTCTCGGGGGGATAGAGATCATGCAACACGACGGCGTCGTGGCCGGGCGGTGGGCTCGACCAGAAGACCGTCACCTGCGCGTCGAACTCCTGCAGGGTGCCCCACACGAGCGGGATGCCGGATGCCTCGGTCGCCGCGGCGACCGAGGCACGGGTCTCGAAGGTGTCGGAACCGTCGATGACGAGGTGCGCGCCGGCGAGCAGCTCCGCCGCGTTGTCGGCGGTGAGTCGCTGCCGTACCGCGCGGACGGTCGTGGTGGGGGAGAGGTCGGCCGCGGCGCGCACCGCGCTGTCGACCTTGGGGGCGCCGAGATCGGCGTGCCGATGCAGGATCTGCCGGTGCAGGTTCGATTGATCGACCATGTCGTCGTCGATCACGACGAGTTCGCCGACGCCGGCCGCAGCGAGGGCGAGCACGACGGGAGAGCCGAGGCCGCCCGCGCCGATCACGGCGACGCGGGATGCGGCGAGCCGTCGCTGCGAGAGTTCGCCGAAGCCGGCCAGCGTCGCATGCCGGGCGGTGCGCACCCGCTCGGCGTCGCTCAGAGTATCGGTGGGCTCGACCAGCGGCGGGAACGGCATGGATCCAGCGTAGGCCCGCCGCATCCGCCCGGATCGGGAACGCTCGCATGTCGCAATCCGTCGCCCGGGATCGCGGATCGCGTCACGTGAGCGAAGGATCGCGCCTTCACGAGCTCCGGTTTGCACGCAGATGCGGAGATATCTCGCGCCTTAACCCGTATGTGCGGCACTAGAGTGGCGGGATGCACAGCTACAAGGTCGCCCAGGCCGCCCGGTTGCTCGGGGTGAGCGACGACACGGTGCGCCGGTGGATCGATCAGGGGCTGCTCCCCGTGACCGACGCGACCCCGGCGGAGATTCCGGGCGCCGCCCTGGCCGAGCGGGCCGTCGCGCTCGCGGCATCCGCATCCCTCCCCGGCGATGTGCTCTCGAGCGCCCGCAACCGGTTCACCGGCCTCGTGACGCGCGTGCAGATCGACGGGGTGATGGCCCAGGTCGATATCCAGGCGGGCCCGCACCGGGTGGTGTCGCTCATGTCGGCCGAGTCGGCACGCGAACTCGCGCTCGAACCCGGGTCGCTCGCGGTCGCCGTCGTCAAAGCCACCACCGTCATCGTCGAAACCCCGAAGGACTGACATGCGCCGCCGAGCCGCCCTCGCCGCTCTCCTCGCCGCTCTCCTCGCCACGACTGCCTTCCTCGCCGCGGGCTGCGCGGGCAGCACCGCCCCGGCCGCATCGACGGCCGCGAGCGACGAGCTCACCGGATCGCTCACGATCTCGGCCGCCGCCTCGCTCGGCACCGCGTTCGACGAGATCGCCGCGGTCTTCGAGGCGCAGCATCCGGGAGTCGATGTGCGCCCGATCTCGTACGACGGATCGTCGACGCTCGCCAACCAGATCATCGAGGGCGCGCCGGTCGACGTGTTCGCCTCGGCGGACGAGAAGAACATGGCGAAGGTCGTCGACGCGGGTCTCGCCGCAGACCCCACGCTCTTCGCCTCCAACACGCTCGTCATCGTCGTGCCCGCTGGCAACCCGGCCGGCATCTCGTCGCTGGCCGATCTCGCGGCACCGGATGCGACCGTCGTGCTCTGTGCGCCCGAGGTGCCGTGCGGCGCGGCCTCCCAGACCCTGCTCGCGAACGCGGGGGTCACGGTGACGCCCGCCAGCGCCGAGCAGAATGTGACGGCGGTGCTGACGAAGGTCGCCGAGGGCGAGGCCGACGCGGGGCTCGTCTACGCGACCGACGCGCTCGGCAACGCCGACGTCGAATCAATCGTTCCGGACGGCGCCGCCGACGTCGTCAACCGCTACCCGATCGTGGCACTCACAGACGCACCGGATGCCGACGCCGCCGCGGCCTTCGTCGCGTTCGTCGCGGGAGACGAAGGTCGCGCGATCCTCGCCCGTCTCGGCTTCGGACCGGCGTGAGTCGTCGGACTCCCGCGTTCGTGCCGCGTGCGCTTGTCGCGCCCGCGGCACTCGGTCTGGCGTTCCTCGTCGTTCCCCTGGTCGCGCTCGTCGCGCGCGTGCAGTGGTCGACGCTGTGGCAGGACGTCACCTCTCCGGCCGCGCTCTCGGCCCTCGGCCTCTCGCTCGGCACCGGGCTCATGGCGACCGTCCTGTGCCTGCTCGTGGGTGTTCCGCTCGCGCTCCTGATCGCCCGTTCCGGGGCGAGGGCCGCCGCGATCCTCCGTGCGGCCGTGACGGTGCCGCTCGTGCTGCCGCCCATGGTGGGTGGAATCGCGCTCCTGTTCCTCTTCGGTCGCAACGGGTGGCTCGGCGGCGCCCTGGATCTCGTGGGCGTCCGGTTGCCGTTCACGACGGCGGCGGTGGTGCTCGCGCAGGCCTTCGTCGCGCTGCCGTTCCTCGTGCTGGCCCTCGAGGGGGCGCTCCGGGCGACGGGCACCGGGTACGAGCAGGCGGCGGCCGCCCTCGGTGCCGGGCGCTGGACAGTGCTCCGTCGGGTGACCCTGCCGTTGGCCGCCCCGGGGCTCGTGACCGGAACGGTTCTGTGCTTCGCGCGGGCAATCGGCGAGTTCGGCGCCACCGCGCTGTTCGCGGGGAACGCGCCGGGCGTGACCCAGACCATGCCGCTCGCGATCTACACCGCGTTCAATGGCGCCGGGGTGTCGCAGGGCACCGCCGTCGCGCTCGCTCTCCTGCTGCTCGTGACCGCCGTGCTCGTGCTCGTGCTCGTGCGGGCCTGGCGACCGGAGGCGGTGCGATGAGCGAGACGCTCGATGCCGACGTCACGGTCGACTACCCCAGCGGGTTCACGCTGTCGGCGCGGCTCGTGGCCGCATCCGGCACCACTGTGGCCGTCATGGGTCCGAGCGGCGCCGGCAAGTCGACCCTGCTCGCCGCGATCGCCGGGCTGGTGGCGCTGGACGCCGGACACGTCAGGCTCGGCGAGCGCACCCTGTCGGACGGGCGGATGCGGATCGCCGCCGCGCGTCGCGGCACGGTGCTGCTCGGGCAGGATCCGCGGCTCTTCCCGCACCTCTCCGCGCGTGAGAACGTCGCCTTCGGTCCGCGCGCCGCCGGTGTCGCGGTGGCCGAGGCGCGCCGGACGGCCGACGAGCTGCTCGCGCGCGTCGGTCTCGCCGAGGCGGGCGACCGGCGCCCCGCAGCCCTTTCGGGGGGTCAGCAGCAGCGCGTCGCCGTCGCGCGGGCGCTCGCCGCATCGCCCGGCCTCATCCTTCTCGACGAGCCGTTCACGTCGCTCGATCCGGTGACCGCGAGCGGCATCCGGACGATGCTCAGTGCCCAGCTCGCCGACCGCACGTGCATCATCGTCACGCACGACGCCGTCGATGCGGTGGCGCTCGCCGACCGGGTCGCCGTCGTCGAGGACGGGCGGATCACCCAGTCCGGGCGCGTCCGCGACGTGCTGCGTGCACCCTCGACGGCCTTCGTCGCCTCGCTCGCCGGTCTCAACCGGGTCGTCGGCGTCTCGGCCGATGGCGCGTGCCGCGTCGGCGACGTGGCGTTCGCGGGGGACCGCGGGGCCCGCGTGCCGGACGGCCAGTCGGTCGCCGCCGTCTTCCGGCCCGCCGACGCGCGCATCGTGCCCGGGAACGTGCACGGGAGCAGCACCAGTAGGACGACCACCTGGCACGCCGTGGTCGCACGACTCGAGCAGACCGTCGGCGGGGTGCGCGTGCACACGGTGGCCGCGGGCGGCAGCATCGAGGTGGCGGTCGACGTCGCGACCGACGAGCTGGCGGATGCGGGCCTGGTTCCCGGTGTTCAGATCGTGGTGCAGGTGCCGGCGACGACCGTGCGGTTGCTGCCGGTCTGAGCGGACGGGCTCGGGAGAGCCGGGCCCGCGTCGTAGGCTCGGCGGATGAGCCGCATCCGCCCTTTCCGCGTCGGCGATGAGACCGACCTCGCCGACATCTGCGTGCGGACGGCCGCCGCCGGCGCGGATGCGACGGGCACGCTGTCCGACGACGGCATCTGGGCCGAGATCTTCGTGCTGCCCTACGTGGCGCGGCACCCCGACACCGCGTTCGTGGTCGAGGGAGAGGGACGCGTGCTCGGCTACGCCGTGGCCGCTCCTGACACGGTCGCTTTCGAGGAGTGGTTCCGGTCGGAGTGGTGGCCGGTGCGCGCCGCCCGCTTCGCCCGCGAGGGCGCCGACCCGCGCGAGGCCGGGCTGCTCGCGTACGCCGACGCGCGGGGCAGTCGCGTCGATCCGCGCGCGGCGGAGTATCCCGCCCATCTGCACATCGATCTGCTTCCGGACCTGCAGGGGCAGGGGTTCGGGCGCGCCCTGATCGAGCGGCTCGGTGAGACGCTCCGTTCGCGGGGTGTCACGGGCATCCACCTGGTCGCGTCCGCCGAGAACACCGCCGCCGTCGGGTTCTACGACCGGCTCGGCTTCACGCGACTGCCGTCGGCCGCGGGGGAGCAGGCCTTCGGGCTCATCCTCTAGCCCGCGACGGAGGCTGCGGTCAGGCCATGCGCCCGGCTTCCAGGCGCACCTCGCGGTCGACGAGTCCGGCCGGCACGTCGACGTGCGAGATGAGGATGACGGCGCGTTCGGTGCCGACGGCGCCGAGCAGGTCGCCGAGCAGCGCATCGGAGGCGGCGGGGTCGACCCCCGCTGTCGGTTCGTCGAGCACGAGCACCGGGAAGTCGGCGAGGAGGGCCCGCGCGAGGGCGATGCGCTGGGCCTGGCCGCCCGAGACGAGCGCGCCGCGTTCGCCGAGGCTCGCGTCGAGCCCCCCGCGCTCTGCGGCCCACCCCGCGAGACCGACGCGTTCGAGCGCCGCCCACAGGTCGTCGTCGGTGGCCGAGTCCCGGGCGAACAGCAGGTTCTGCCGCAGGGACTCGTCGAACAGGTACGGCGACTGCTCGCACAGCCCCACGGTGCGCCGCAGATCATCGCCGTTCACCGTGCGGGCCTCGACATCGCCGATCCGATACGACCCGCCGTAGTCCAGGAAGCGCACCAAGACGTGCGCGAGCGTCGTTTTTCCCGCGCCGCTCGGCCCGGTGATCAGCACGCGCTCGCCCGGCGCGACGTCGAGATCGACCGCGATGAGTCGGCCCGAATCGGAGTCGGATGCATCCACCGGCGGTGCGGGCGTCGCCGCGGTGGGCGCGACGGCGTCTCCATCGACGTTCCCGCCGCGGTCGGGCCAGCGTGCGCTGAGGCCCCGCAGCGAGATACCGGTGCCGAGGGCAGGCGCCGATCCGGTCGCGGCCGGTTCGTTCTGCGGAATGCCGGCGGGCACCGCATCCGGGACGGTCCGTGCGACGCGTTCGGCCGCAGATCGCACCTGGCGCCATGACGCGAGCGCGAGCGGAACCGGGCCGAAGATCTCGAAGACGGCCATCGGCAACAGCACGACCACGGCGAACGCCGGGCCGGCCATCGCGCCCGCGCTCAGCCCGGGCAGAGCGACGAGCAGGGCAGCGACCGAGGCGACACCCGCGAGCAGTGATACGGCGCCGGAGGTGAAACCCTGCGCTCCGGCGCGGCGGACGATCGCTCGGCGCAGCGCCTCGTCCGCGGCACGAACCCGGGCATGCGCCGCATCCGTCGCATCGAACGCGGTCAGCACGTCGAGCGACGTCAGCTCGTCGACGAGCGCGTCGGCCAGACGTGAGCGCAGCGGAGCGATCTGACGCTCGGCGCGGGCGCCGAGGAGCCAGCCGAGCCAGACCGCGAGAGCGAAGGCGACGAGGAGACAGGCGGCGAGGGTGACGGCGGCCAGGGGAGAGAGGAATGCGACGAAGACGACGCTCGCGAGCGACGCCGTTCCGGCCACCGCGAGCGGCATGACCACGCGCAGCGGCAGATTCTGCAACTCGTCGACGTCGTCGACCAGCCGCGAGAGCAACGCGCCGCGCCGCGCGCCGCCCAGGCCGTCCGGGGCGAGCGGCACGATCCGGCGCACCAGCGCCGCGCGCACCCCGGCGAGCTGACCGAGCGTCGCGTCATGCCCGGTGAGACGTTCGAGGTAGCGGAAGACGCCGCGACCGAGCGCGAACGCGCGTACCGCGACGACGACGGCCGTGATGTACATGACCGCGGGCTGTTCGGCCGATCGTGTGATCAGCCAGGCGCTCGCGGCCAACAGGGCGATCGCGCTGACCGCTGTGCCGAAACCGGCGGCCAGCGGTCCCCAGAAACGACGGATCGGGGGTTGGGCGGAGCGCAGCACCTCGGCGGTTCTCATGCGCGTCCTCCGCTCGCACCCTCGAGCGCGGGCAAGGAGGTGATGCGGTCGGCGATGTCGCGGGCGGACCGGCGGTGCGAGATCAGCAGCACGCCCGCCTGCTCGGTATCGGCCACCCGTCGAAGCGTCTGCCACAGCCGAGCCTCGGTCGCGCCGTCGAGGGCACTCGACGGCTCATCGAGAGCGAGAACCCGTGCACGTCCGCTCCGCAGGCGGTACAGCGCGCGCGCGATCGCGACCCGTTGCGCCTGCCCGCCCGAGATTCCCGCCCCGGCAGCGCCCAGAACGACGGATGCGGGCACATCGACGCCCGCATCTGCGAGGCATCGGGCGACGCGTTCCGCATCCGGTGCCGGATCGCCGAGCGCGACGTTCTCCGCGATCGTGCCGGAGAGCAGGCCCGGGCGCTGGCCCGCCCACGCCAGCACCTCACGCGCCGACGTCGCGCCGGCGTGGATGATTCCCTCGGCGGGCACGAATCCGAGGAGTGCGGACAGGATGCTGGACTTGCCCGCGCCGCTCGGCCCCTCGAGCAGCAAGATCTCGCCCGCGGAGACGTCGAGGTCGAGCGGTCCGATGACGCGCTGGCCGCGGCGCACGACCAGGCAGCGCGCCGCCACCAGCGGCCCGGCCGGCACGGCGTCGGCCCGCGCTTCCGGGGCCGTCGGTGCCGGGACGCCCTGCGCCGCATCCAGCACCTGGAAGATCTCGTCGGTCGCCGCCACGCCCTCGGCCGCGGCGTGGAACTGCACGCCGACCTGGCGGAGCGGCAGATACGCCTCGGGCGCGAGCAGGAGCACGAAGAGTCCGACGAGCAGCGGCATCTCGCCGCCGAGGAGGCGGAAGCCGATCGTCACCGCGAGGATCGCCACCGAGATCGAGGCGAGGAACTCCAGCGCGAAGCCCGACATGAACGACACCCGCAGCACCGACATGGTCTCGCGCTTGTAGTCGCGGGTGACGGTCTCGATGCCCTCGGCGGCCCGGTGCTGACGGCCGAAGATCTTCAGCGTGCCGAGGCCCGCGACCGTGTCGGAGAACCGTGCCGCGAGTCGGTGGAGCGTCGCATACTGCCGGTTCTGCACCGCGCGCGTCGCCAGACCGATCAGCACCATGAAGACGGGGATGAGCGGGATGGTGACGATCACCGTGATCCCCGAGATCGGGTCGGCGACCAGGATCGCGAGGATGAGGATCGGCATCGTGATCGCGGTGGCGACCAGCTGCGGCAGGTACCGCCCGAAGTAGGCGTCGAGGGCTTCCAAGCCATGGCCGGCGGTGACGGCGAGCGACGAGGTGTTGCGCGCCGCCAGCCATCCCGGGCCGAGGGCCTCGACGGCCCGCACCAACCGGTCGCGGAGCTGCAGCGACGCCCGCGCCGCGCCGATCGCCGACGTGCGTTCGGACGCCGCGATGAGCAGGCCGCGGAGGAGGGCGAGTGCGGCCGCGCCGGCGAGTGCGGGGACGAGATCCGCGACCGGTTCGCCGGCGATCGCACCGACGAGGGCGACGGTCAGGAGCCACGCGAACCCGAGGATCACGCCGGTCTGGGCGAGCACGATGGCCGCGGTGACCAGCAAGAACCCGCGCGACGCGGTGCTGTACCGCAGCAGGCGCGGATCGACCGGCCGATTGCTCACGCGCGGGGCGGCGGGAGCAGCATCCGTGGTCACTCTACGATCCTGCCTCATCATGCGGGGACGGACTGCGGGAGTGCGGCGCGGGCGGGCGCCGCACCCCGATCAGTGCGCGACCGCTGCTGCCTTCTCGATGCGCGACCGCGTGACGCGCTTGCGGAAGATCCAGTACGTCCAGCCCTGGTACAGCAGGACGAGCGGAAGGAAGATCACCGCCGCCCAGGTCATGATCGTGAGCGTGTAGTCGGTGCTCGACGCGTTCTCGATCGTGAGCGTGCCCGCCGGGTCTCCCGTGGAGGGCATCACGTTCGGGAAGAGCGCGAACCACAGGGTGAGCACGGCGAACGCCACCGTTGCGGCGCCGAACGCGAACGCCCAACCCTCGCGGTCGATCCGGTTGGCGATCAACGAACCGATCAGCAGCACGGCGGCGAGGCCCGCGCAGACGACCACGAGCATGAGCGCCGGTGCGCCCGCGTTCGTCGCGTTCAGCACGGTCCAGAGCAGGAACACAGCGGCGACGACGACCGTGAGCAGCCCCGATCGGCCCGCGAGTCGACGTGCATCGGAGCGCACAGCGCCATCGGTCTTCAGCGCGACGAAATACACGCCGTGGGTGAAGAAGAGCAGCAGAGTCGTCAGGCCGCCGAGCAGGCCGTACGGGTTCAGCAGTGTCAGCAGGGAGCCGGTGAACTCGTGAGCGGCATCCAGCGGCACGCCCTGCACGATGTTCGCCACGGCGACGCCCCAGAGGAACGCGGGGACCGCGGAGCCGACCACGATCATCGTGTCGAAGCCGCGCTTCCACTTCAGGCTGTCGCGCTGATGGCGGTACTCGAACGAGACTCCGCGGACGATGAGCGCGAGCAGGATCAGCAGGAGCGCGAGGTAGAACCCGCTGAAGAGCGTGGCGTACCACTCCGGGAATGCCGCGAACAGGCACGCGCCGGCCACGATGACCCAGGTCTCGTTGAGGTCCCAGACCGGTCCGATCGTGTTGATGATCTGCCGGCGACCGATGTCGTCCTTACCGAGGAAGGGCAGCGACATGCCGACGCCGAAGTCGAACCCGTCGAGCACGAAGTACCCCACGAACAGGATGCCGACGATGAAGAACCAGACGTATGCGAGATCCATGCCGCGCTCCTAGTAGACCGTGGTCGGGGTGTAGTGGCCGTCGGAATCCGCATCCGCGCCCTCACCCGGCTCGGGGATGGGCTCCGGCCCCGCCTGCGCGGCCTTGCGGATGAGGCCGAACTCGACGACCGCGAGCACGGCGTAGGTCAGCGTGAATGCGACGAGCGATATCAGGACCGTCCATCCGGGGACGCTGGGGGAGACGCCGTCCTCGGTGAGCATGAGCCCGAACACGATCCAGGGCTGCCGGCCCATCTCGGTGAAGACCCAGCCGACCAGGCTGCCGAGCTTGGGGAGGGGCGCCGACCAGATCGCGACCCGCCATGCCCACTGCGGCACCGCGCGCTTCGCCTTCGTGCGGGTGAGCCACAGGCCGACCACGGAGACGAGCGCGGCGGCCGCGCCGAACGCCATCATCCAGCGGAACGACCAGTACGTGACCCAGATGACGGGCGCGAACGGAAGTTCGCCGCCGAGCTGGTCGGCGAACATCGGCCAGTTCTGGGTGTAATCGGCGTTCAGGTTGTTGATGCCTTCGACGCATCCGTCGAACGTGTGGGTCGACAGGAACGAGAGCAGATACGGCACGCGCAGCGACCAGATCTCGCTCGTCCCGTCGGGCGTGCCGAGGGAGAAGAGGGAGAACGAGGCATCCGGCCCGCAGGCGGTGTTGTACAACGCTTCCGCCGCCGCCATCTTCATCGGCTGCGTCGCCACCATCTGGAGACCGAGGGCGTCTCCGGCGATCGCAACACCGGCGAAGGAGATGAGCATCATCCACATGCCGAACCGCAGCGCCGGACGCATCGTCTCCTGGTTGCGGTGACGCGAGAGGTGCCAGGCGGCGACCGCGATAACGACCGCCGCGGCGAACATGAAGGCGGCGAACATGGTGTGCGGGAAGGTCGCTAGAGCGACGCGGTTGGTCAGCACGGCTCCGATGTCGATGAGTTCGGCGCGGCGGCCGTCGGCAGACATCTGGTACCCGACCGGGTTCTGCATGAACGAGTTCGCGGCGAGGATGAAGTAGGCCGACATGACGGCGCCGATCCACGCCATCCAGATGGTCGCGAGATGCAGTCGTTTCGAAAGCCGATCCCAGCCGAAGATCCACAACCCGATGAACGTCGCCTCGAAGAAGAAGGCGAGAAGTCCCTCGAAGGCGAGGGGAGCTCCGAAGACGTCACCGACGAAGCGCGAGTACGACGACCAGTTCATGCCGAACTGGAACTCCTGCACGATGCCCGTCACCACGCCCATGGCGAAGTTGATGAGGAAGATCTTGCCGAACAGGCGCGTCAGCTGCAGCCACTTCGTGTGACCCGTGCGCACCCACGCAGACTGGAAGATCGCGACGACCAGACCCATGCCGAGAGTGAGGGGGACGAACAGGTAGTGGTAGAGCGTGGTGAGCCCGAACTGCCAGCGCGCAAGCGCGAGCGGATCCAGAAATTCCATCGACATCTCCTTCTCGGCCGTGCCGACGAGAGCGGAGCCGATCTCGAGGCGGCGCCGCCGGTACGGGTCGCCTTCAGTATGACACAGAGGTAAGACCACTGGAAGCGCAGATCCGCCGTCTCGACCCTCGTCGGGTCCTGCGCCGCGTACCCTCGAGACATGACGACGGAGATCATCGGGCGGGCGGGCGCGTGAGCGTCGTTCCGGTCGCGATCGCGCGCCGTCGTCCGAGCGCGGCGCTCGACGCCCGGGGCACGATGACCGCTCCCGGCGAAGGCGGTCCGCTCGCCGACACGTTCGGCCGAGTCCACCGCGACCTGCGCATCTCCTTGACCGACCGCTGCTCGCTGCGCTGCACCTATTGCATGCCCGAGCAGGGCAACGAATGGCTGGCGCGTCAGAGCATTTTGACGCTGGATGAGATCGTCCGGGTCGCCCGCGTCGCCGCCGCCGCCGGGATCACGACGTTCCGCCTGACCGGCGGGGAGCCGCTCCTGCGCCGCGACATCGTCGATGTCGTCCGCGAGCTCGCCGCCATCGAATCCCCCGACGGCCCGGTGCAGATCGCGATGACCACCAACGGCATCCGTCTTCCCGACGTCCTGCCCGCGCTCATCGACGCGGGTCTGAAGCGGGTGAACATCTCGATCGACACCCTCGACCGGGAGAAGTTCGCAGCGCTCACCCGCCGGGACCGCCTCGACGACGTGCTCGAAGCGATCGCGGCGGCGTCCGCATCCGGTCTCCGCCCGCTCAAGCTGAACGCCGTCGCGATGCGCGGCGTGAACGACGACGAACTCGCCGATCTCGTGGCCTTCGCGATGGAGCACGGGGCGCAGATGCGTTTCATCGAACAGATGCCCCTCGACGCCGGACACACCTGGGATCGTTCCGCGATGGTCACGCGGGAAGAGATCGTCGCCGCGCTCGCCGCGCGCTGGACCCTCACGCCCGTGCCCGGTCGCGGCGGCGCACCCGCCGAACGGTGGACGATCGACGGGGGCCCCCACACCGTCGGTGTGATCGCCTCGGTGACGGCGCCGTTCTGCGGTGACTGCGACCGACTGCGCCTCACCGCCGACGGCCAGCTGCGCAACTGCCTCTTCTCCGAGACGGAGTACGACCTCGTGCCGATCCTTCGCGCGGACGGTACGGATGCGGACGTCGACCGGATGCTGCGCTCCTGCGTGCACGGCAAGCTCGCCGGCCACGCGATCGACGACCCGTCGTTCCTGCAGCCCGCGCGCGGCATGAACGCCATCGGCGGCTGACGTGGGGCGCATCACGACCCGGCGGCCCGTGGTTCGGATCACCCTCGGGCAAGAACCGCACAAGCGAGCCGACGTGCTCGCGGCCGAAGAGCCCCTCGAGATCCGGGTCGGCGGTCGCCCGCTCGCTGTGACGATGCGCACCCCCGGACACGACGTCGAGCTCGCCGCGGGCTTTCTCGTCTCGGAGGCGATCATCGGTCGCGGTGACGAGTTCTCGAACGCGATCCACTGCGGCGGGCCGGGAACGGGCGGCGTCGAGAACACGTACAACGTGCTCGATGTGACACTCGCCCCGGGCGTCGCACCTCCCGCCCCGGAAGCGACGCGGAACTTCTTCACGACCAGCTCGTGCGGTGTCTGCGGGAAGGCATCGATCGAGGCGATCGAGACGGTGTCGCGCTACGACGTCGCCGGCGATGATTCCACCGTGGATGCGGCCCTGGTCGCGACCTTCCCCGACCGACTCCGCGCGGAGCAGGCGGTGTTCGCGAAGACCGGCGGCCTCCACGCCGCCGCGCTGTTCGATGCGGCGACGGGCGAGCTTCTCGTGGTTCGGGAAGACGTCGGTCGCCACAACGCGGTCGACAAGGTCATCGGCTGGGCGGCTCTCCACGACCGCTTGCCGCTCCGGGGCGCCGTGCTCCAGGTGTCGGGGCGCACGAGCTTCGAGCTCGTGCAGAAGGCGGTCATGGCGGGGATCCCGATCCTCACCGCCGTCTCTGCGCCGTCCTCGCTCGCGGTCGAGCTCGCGGATGCGTCCGGTCTCACGCTCGTCGGCTTTCTCCGACCGCCGTCGATGAACGTCTACGCGCGGGCTGACCGCATCCGGACCTGAGCCTGCGGGGGATCCGGAGCGCGGTGGGTCAGACGGCGACGGGCAGGCGGGTGGATGTGGCGGCGCGCTCGGCGAGCATCAGGCGCACGATGCACTGCTTCGGGTCGCAGGATGCGGCCATCGCGTCGACGCGGAGCGGGCCGTCCGCCTGGGCGAGGACCGAGTTCATGAGTCCAAGGTGCACGGCGCACAGGGTCTCGCGGTGGGTGGGCTCGGCGCTCGCGTGGGGGCAAGGGCTGATGTCGACCGTCAGGGTGCGTTCGTCCACGGCCGGGTCGAAGCCTGCTTCAACGAGGTCCTCCACGAGGGCATCGATCTGGTGCACGGCGCTGGTCGGAAGGTCCGCATCCGCGTCATCGGTCCACGGCATCACACGCCGCATGAGGTCTCCGCGCTGGGCGGCCTCGCGCGCCTTGCGCTGAGCGATGGGACTGACACGGTGGGCTCCGGTGGCGGCGCTGTAGAGCGTGCGCGGCCGCCCGCGCGTGGTGCGGTGCTCGGTCTCGGTGATGACGTACCCGCCGTTGATGAGACGCTGCAGGTGTTCGCGCACCGTGTTCGGGTGCAGGTCCGTCGCCGCGCACAGATCGGCGATCGTTCGTTGCCCGCGAACCTGCAGCGACTGGAGGATCTTCACGCGTGAGTAGCTCGAGATCGCGTTGTACGGTGCAGTGGTCATACCTCTAAGTATGGACCTGTCCGGGTCGGATTGCGAGCATGAGTCCGCCGCGATCGCGAGCGGGAGAATTGTCGCTGGCCGAGGCCGCGAAATACCGGTCGGCGTGCCGCGGTGCAAGCCCGAGTTCGCCGGTGCCACGCGGGTGAGAGAGTAAGCGCATGACTCCTCTGCGCGCCGGCATCGTCTTCAACCCGAGCAAGATCTCGCGAGAGCAACTCGAAGCGGCGTGGGACGCGGAGGCCGACGGCGCCACGGCGGAATGGTTCGAGACGACCGTCGAGGATCCCGGCCAGGGGCCGGCGCGCGCGGCGCTGGATGCGGGGTGCGATGTCGTCATCGCGGCCGGCGGTGACGGAACGGTGCGTGCGGTTGCCGAGGCGCTCGGCGGGTCGGATGCGGCCTTCGGCATCGTGCCGCAGGGCACCGGCAATCTTCTCGCCCGAAACCTGGGCGTGCCGCTCGGGAATCCGCGCACGGCGCTGCGCCGCATCCTCACGTCCGAGCCGAAAAAGCTCGACATGGGGTGGATCGAACTCGACGGCGGCGAGCCCCAGGCATTCGTCGTCATGGTCGGATTCGGGCTCGACGCGCAGATGCTCGCCGCGACCGACGACGAGGCGAAGGCGAAGGCCGGATGGCTCGCGTACGTCGCCGCGATGGGGCAGGCCCTGACGGCGTCCGAGATGGTGTCGGTGAAGGTGACCGTCGACGATCGTGAACCCCGCGAAGTGCAGGCGCACACGGTGCTGATCGGCAACTGCGGCACGCTGCAGGGCGGTCTTACCCTGTTCCCGGATGCGGAGCTCGACGACGGCGTCCTCGATGTGCTGATCGTGAGCGCGGAGGGTGCCGTCGAATGGATGGACACGCTTCGTGCCGCGGTGTGGGACAACGGCATCATGCGGCTCTTCGACAAGCAGAAGACGGCGACGAGCACTGAGGCCGCCCGTCACGGGCAGGCCGTCCGTATCGAGGTCGAGCTTCCTCAGCCCCACTCGTTCGAGATCGACGGCGAAGAGGTCGGCGACGTGCAGCGGTTCACCGCGCGCATCGATCCGGTTGCGCTGCGCGTCTACTGACGCGGCGACGATGCCCGAAGTCCGGCGTTCCTGCCGGGTTTCGGGCAAAGGAAAAGGCCCCGGTGCACCCGCGTCGCCAGACGCTCGCACCGGGGCCTTCGCCGTGTCAGACGCGGCGGTAGCTCGCAGCCATCGGGCAGTCGAACGGGTCGCGGGCAGCCAGTCCCACGCGGTTCAGGTAGTCGATGACGATCGCGTACGAGCGCCACAGCGACGTCTCGGCGTACGGCACGTTGAGCGTGGCGCAGTGCTCGATCACGATCGCGCGGGCGCGGGCGAGGTGCGGGCGCGGCATGTTCGGGAAGAGGTGGTGCTCGATCTGGTAGTTGAGGCCACCCATCAACCAGGTCGCCCACCATCCGCCGCGGATATTGCGGGAGGTGCGCACCTGCTTGCTGAAGAAGTCGAGCTTGGCATCGCGAGCGATGACCGGCATGCCCTTGTGGTTCGGTGCGAACGATGCGCCCATGTAGAGGCCGAACACCGCGAGCTGAACGCCGAGGAAGGCGAACGCCATGCCGAGCGGCAGGAAGAAGAAGATCGGCGTCAGCACGACGGCGAACCGCGTGAACAGGAGGGCGATCTCGATGAATCGCCCCTTGACCGGCTCGCGGCCGAACAGGTGGCGCACCGAGATGAAGTGGAGGTTCGCGCCTTCGAGAAGCAGCAGGGGGAAGAAGAACCAGCCCTGCTTGCGGGTGATGAGGCGCTGGATGCCGCGGGCCTTCGCTGCATCCTCTTCGAGGAATGAGATCGTGTCGATCTCGATGTCGGGATCTTTGTCGACCCGGTTCGGGTTCGCGTGGTGACGCGTGTGCTTCGTGGTCCACCACGAGTAGCTCATGCCGACGACGCCGGTCGCGAGGATGCGGGCGAGGCGGTCGTTGGCGGGGCCGGACGCCAGGATCTGGCGGTGCGCGGCTTCGTGGCCGAGGAAGGCGACCTGGGTGAAGAGGATGCCGAGGGCTGCGGCGATGAGGAGCTGGAACCAGCTGTCGCCGAGCAGGATGAAACCGGTGATCGCGCCGCCGAAACCGACGGCGATGACGGCACCGACGATGGCGTAGAAGCCACGTGCGCGGTTGAGAAGACCACTCTCTCGAACGACCTGCGAGACGTCCGTGTACGCGCGGGCAATCGGGGGGAATTCCGCTGTTCCGGAATAGGTCTGGCGAACGGGTCCGAGCCGCGGCTCGAGGGTGGTGGAGGAAATAACGACACCTTGTCGATCGTCGACCGCTACAGCCGTGAAGTGTGAGGCGGATGCCTCGTGCTTGCGGTTCAGCGTACGCGGATACGCATCCGTGAAACGGAATACGATCGATCTCTCAGGGAGTCGTCAGCCGGGGCGGTTGCCCGCCCCGGCTGAGGAAAATTCAGAGCGGACGGATGTTCGCTGCCTGCATGCCCTTGGGGCCACGCTCGGCGTCGAATTCGACCTTCTGCTCCTCGCGGAGCTCCTTGAAGCCGTTGCCCGTGATCGCGCTGTAGTGCGCGAACAGGTCGGCGGAGCCGTCGTCGGGGGCGATGAAGCCGTAACCCTTCTCGGAGTTGAACCATTTCACGGTGCCAGTGGCCATCGTGTCTTTCCTTCTACTTTTCGGGCCGCGAATGCGACCGGTGGTGCCGCGCCGACGTGTGCGGTGCGGACGGGCGAGGTGCTGCATGTCCGAGGGGACGTGTGCGGCACGAGTGTGGTGGGCGTCGACGGCGCTGCGCGCTTCGTCGTCGCCGGAGTGCGAACCGAGGTCTTCGCCACGCGGGCCACTCGCAACGAAACCGAGCGAGGTCGTGGTGACGAAACCGGCGTATTCGCCGTGCGAAGTGGCGACGAAGACATCGTCGTCCGCCTGGCGCCACTCGAGCGAGTAGGTCATCAGGAGGGAGGTGGTACTGAACGGCAAGAAGAAAGGCTTTCGAGAAGACGTTGTGACGTCGGAAGACGCGCCAGAAGCGCTAAAACAGTTGGGGCGCCGACCGATGTGAACAGGTGGCGCATGGTTCGTATCGATGACTCCACAACGAGGATCGAGCTTCGAAGCAGTGTGTCCGTTACGTGCGGGACGTCATTACTGTATCACCGGATCGCCCGTCAGTGCTAGAGCGGTCCGGAACCTTCGCCGGCGCCGTGCCGAGCGAGGGAAACGGACGTACGGTCGGCGTATGCGCCATCCGAAGCCAGATCCCGTCCAGCCCGGCCAGGAATCCGTCTGGAGCTATCCGCGTCCGCCCCGCCTCGAAGCGGTCGACCGGCGCGTCGTCGTCCGCCTCGGCGGTGCGGTGATCGTCGACACCTCCGACGTCGTACGGGTGCTCGAGACGAGTCATCCCCCGGTGTACTACCTTCCGGTCAGCGCGTTCGCGGACGGAGCGCTGAGAGTTGGTGTGGGAGCGTCGTTCTGCGAATTCAAGGGGTCTGCTCGGTACCTCGACGTCGCCGGCGGGGTCGCTCTGCGGCAGCGCGCGGCGTGGAATTATCCGCATCCGTCGCCCGGATTCGCCGAGCTCGCCGATCGCGTCGCGCTCTATCCCGGGATGATGGACAGCTGCACGATCGACGGCGAACTCGTGATGGCCCAGCCGGGCGGATTCTACGGCGGCTGGATCACGTCCGACATCGTCGGCCCCTTCAAGGGCGTTCCCGGGTCGATGGGCTGGTGAGCCTCAGGTGACCTGAGCGCCGCAGTTGCCGCACAGGCCGGTCGCGGAGACCTCCATGAAGCAGTCGGGGCAGACGGCGCGAGGGCGCTCCGGTGCGGCCTCGACGCGGCGCGCAGCCGCGGCGCGCGGGCTCGCACTGCGCGGGGCGCGGGGGGCGCCCGCACGCTTGGTCGCGGCGACCGGCGCGGGCTCCGGCTGGCTGATCTCGGGGACGTGCTCGGCGCAGTAGAACCGAACGAATCCGGCGTGGTTGTTCGGATGGCGATGCTTCACGGCCCAGAGCTCGTCGCGGGGGAGCGGCTCGGACAGGACCCCGCACGTCGCGCAGCGGGTGGCCTCTCCGGGTGCAACGGTGTCGGCGACCAGAGGGGTCTCGAACGGGATGGCATCTCGCCAGTCGGCGGAGGCGACGATTTTCACGGGTGTCCTGTTCTCGCGGCGGGCGCGGGTGGAGCTCGGGTCGGGTCCCGGACTCCGGGGGAGTACCCCTCTCTCTACGGTACGTCCTGCGGGGCGAGGGCGCGCCGGAGGCGGTTCGTACTGGCATCGCTGAGCGGTCGGCTCACGGCTCACGGTGGGCCGCCGCTCGGTTCGCGCTGGGTGGCGGCTCGGTTCGTGCTCGCTGCCGCCGTCGGCTGGGTCAGCGGTCTTCAGGTCTCGCTCGTCGTGTCACTCGCCCGGATTCGCGCTCGTCGTGCCGGCCGGGAAGGGCGCTGGGTCGCGCTCCTCGTTCGTCGGTGAGCTCTCCGCGGTGGCCGCCATCAGCGCGCAGCGGCGTGAGCGTGCGATCGTGAAGAAGAGCATCGCGGTCACCGGTTCCGCGCCGGGCGCACGTCGCCGACGCTGAAGCAGCCCGGGCAGGGAACCGCGATCAGGTCCCCGGCGCGAACATCGTCGGGGAGTCGCACGACCCCGAGGGGTGACGGGCTGTCGGCCCCGGCGATCGGCATCCGCAGCTCGTACGCGTGCGACACCCGGCCGAGAAGGCGTGCCTCGCGCCAGAGCGGTGCGTGGCCGTGGAAGGTCGCGTCGAGCACGATGCCCGCACCGCTCACGCCCGTCACCCGCGCGATGACGATGGTCGTCGAGTCGGTCGGCGAGGCGTGGCCGCCGCTGTGCGGGAGCACGGCCGCGCCGGTGTAGACGCACGGGGTCGCGCAGATCTCCGCGATGCGACGAACGGACACGCCCGCCACCACGACATCGTCGGTGGTCGCGCGGGTGTGCACGGGCCAGACGCTGTCGTCCAGGGGAGCGGGGATCGAATCGCGGAGCGTCGGGAGGATCGAGGTGAGGGTCATGTCCTCAGGCCTACGCCGGTGTGTCGACGTCGTCGCCGGCGCTGACGGAACCCATACGGCCGGCGAGCGGATGCTGACGAAAGCCCGACGAGCGGCCGCGTGCGACGGATGCGGCGGCGCATTCGGGTCGCCGGAGCACCCTGTAGGATGGGTCGCACTGGTGACGTACTCAAGTGGCCGAAGAGGCACGCTTGGAAAGCGTGTGTTGTGCAAGCAACCGAGGGTTCGAATCCCTCCGTCACCGCCAAGTTGTACACGTTGGAACCCCCGTCAGGCGAAAGCCCGCCGGGGGTTCTGTTTTGTATTTTGGGGTCGCGTTGACCGCCAGTTTTGGCCTGCGTCTGGCCCTGTGCGCCCGCGTGTGGCCTGTTCGTGCCCGCCAGGGCATCCTCTAGGACCAACGCCATTGCGGCCACCGGTTCGCTGAATAGCCCATCAGCAGCTATCTCGCCGCGCTCAAACGGTTGCGGGTCATCGTCGATGACGTCAACGCGAATGCTTGTGAAAACAGCCCGGTTTAACCACCCCTTGTGCTCGTCGGACACCTCGTCGTAGAGCGTCACCGCTTTGCTCATGAGGCGGAGTAGGAGCGCAACGCGTTGCTGCGCGACCTCGACGCTGAACTCGCTTTGGCGAATCAGACGCTTTGCATCATCTATCTCGGACAGCAACCCGCCCTGTCGGTTCTTCAAGTCATCTTCTTCGATAACGCCGTCAAGGTAGGCGTCGAGTAGGCGTTGCTTCTTGCGCTCGAGCACGACCAACCGACGATTCTGCGTCTCGACGAGCGTGAGGTCATTGGCTTGATGTAGCTCGAGCTGGATTTGGACATCTGCGCTCACCTCCTCGATTTGCTCGCTACTGAAATGCACCTTCCGTCGCCATTCGCGGCGGACCTCTTTCTCTACCTCCTCGGCCGGAAGGTATGGAAGGTCGCAGGTGGTACGCCCGGTGTGTCGGCCGAGGCAGAAGAAATACGCATACTGCCCACCTTCGCCGCGCGAGTACCCGAAGCCCATGCGTCCGCCGCAGCGGTGACATGTCAGCGACCCCTTGAGGAAGTGATTGTGTTTCCAGCTGCGATCTCCGGCGATACGGCGTCCAGAGCGAACCCTCTGCACTTCGTACCAGGTGTCGTCGTCGACAATCGGCTCGTGCGCGCCGTCGTGGATGACACCGCGGTGCACGATCTTCCCGATGTAGTACGGGTTGCCAAGCATGCGGTGCACCTGCGCGTTGCTGAGCGGACTCCCGACGTATTTGAGCGTCTTGCGGCTGCGGAGCCCTCGTTCTTCGAGGAGGTCTTTGAGCTGCGAGATGCTGGTCTGCCCTTCGGCGTAGAGGCGGAATCCCCAGCGGATGTGCTCGGCCCGGTCGGTATCGACCATGACGCCTTTCACCTCGCGTCCGTCGATCCGGGCGACCGTGTTGAGGTAGCCGAGCGGGGCGACGCCGTGGGTACCGCCGCTCTTGGCTTTCTGCGCGATCCCCTTCTTCGCTTCGTGAGAGAGGTTGGACGAGTAGTACTCGGCCATGCCGGCCATGACGGCGTGCTGGAACTTTCCGGCCGGGGTGTCGTCGATGTTCTCCGTGACGGAGATGAGCACCGCTCCGGCGCTCTTGATCGCAAGCAGGATCGCGACGTCATCGGCGCGGTCACGGGCCAGGCGGTCGAGCTTGTGCACAACGACATAGCTGACATTGTTCTCTCCGATGAAGCGCAGCATCTCCTGCAGCCCTGGACGGTCTGCGGAGCGAGCTGAGGCTCCGGCGTCGGTGAACTCACGGATCACTTCCGCTCCGAGCTCCCCAACTCTTCGAGCACAGGCATCACGCTGCGCAGGGATCGAGTACCCCTCCGCTTCGCCGTTCTTGTGGGCTTGTCGGGACGTGGAGACGCGCAGGTACGTGACCGCGTGAGGTGCGCCTGCCTCCTCCGTGTCGACACCAGACATATCTTCGATGCGCAGGGCATCTGCGACCAGTTCGTTGTTCATGAGAGAGCCCCCTTTCTGCCGGGTTTCGAGGGGCTATTTCGGGTGCGCCCTCTCTGTTGGCCCTCGGACAGTACCTCTGATGAGAAAAACGGTCAATGCACCGATCGCTCTCTCACGGGAGACCCACCGGAGCGACCGGACGGGTGTCCTCGGGGGTGAAACCGCCGTTTCTGTCCCTGTTTTCGCATGTTGTAGTTTTTGCATCGCTGGGGGCGACTGGTGCAGGCAAACAGAGGCGAAACGGGAGACCGCTGCCCGCCGTGAGCATGAGAAGGACACCCGAATTCGGGTGGAGTCCCATCCCAACAGGGGTGACATCTGCCGAAAAGACGGGACGAACCAGGGGGTGCTCAGTGCAGCGACTGGAGCACCGACTGGACGGGTGATCCGAGCGTGTGAGCAAGCAAAAGGAGCCACACATGGTGGCTCCTTATCGAAACTGATAGCGGCTACTTTAACTTGAGTGTCGCACCGGTGAACTTGAAGTACTGGTCGTTGGCGACGGTGATGTACTTCTCGCTAGTGAAGTTGTCGTTCGAGATGATCGAGTCAGTGCTGTCGCTGGCACTCGAGGCAACCTGGAGATATCCGCTGCTCCCGGTCGGCGTGATTTTGTACTCGCCGGCGGGCAGATCAACACCTACCTTGTACTTGCCTGCGGGGAGCGTAGCGCCCGATGTGTCTACCTTCGGCGCTTCATCCCATGTGTACGCACGGCCTGAGAACTGAACGTACTGTCCGCTACTGACCGTGATGATCGTGCGGTTCGTGTAGTTGTCATTCTCAACGATGCTCTCGAAGCTTCCTGTGGAGTCGGAGGAGATCTGGAGGTAGCCGTTTCCTACGACGACGTACTCGCCTGCAGGCATGTCGGTACCAACCTTGTAGTTGCCTCCAGCGATACCTTTTGGAGCTTCTTGGACTGGCGTGTCCGCAGTCCGGGTGGTTTCGGCGGTTGACGATGCCGTGTCTCCTGGGACATTCGTTTTGCTACCACCGTTAATGGCCGCAATTACTATTACGACCACGACGGCCAAGACTACGAGCGTGATGACGCCCACCTTCTTCTCTTGGGGTGTCATTTCGTCCCAGGTTTTTTGTTTACCGTTATCCCGTGCCTGCTTGTTCGCCATGTGGTCTCCCATATTTAGTTGTTGAGCTCGAGTGATGTGATTCCTTGAGGTTTGCGCTCTGAGCTTTACTTGGTTATAGCATTTTGCGTGTTTTCTGACCATGGTCTACGCATAGTGCACGCTTAGAGTGGGCTGTGTGTCAGATGCTCCAACTTGACGCAGTTCGCCCCATGCTTCATAGTCATGCGCATCATGACGACCGCTGACGCAACGACCTCCACAAACACACGCCCTGGCGCGACGAAGACCAAGTTGGACTGGCGGCTTCGGTCTGCGAGCGCGCTCCTGCTCATCCAGGGAATCTTCATGGAGGGCGGCGTCTTCATCGGATTCTTGGTACTAGCTGCTCTGGGGGTCTCGCAGCAAGACGCCGGAACTCACTTCAGCTTCATCGTCCCCTTCTTCCAAGAACACCTCTTCCTCATGATGATCATGAGCGGCATCTTCGGTGCTCTCCGGATCACCGGCGCAATCGGCGTCCTGCGTAACAAGATGTGGGGTTACGCGCTGTCGGTTATCAACTGTGTGGTGACGATGGTTCTGATGATCTTCATGCTGCCTGCGGGAATCGCCGACGGTCTACTCTCTGGTGCCGCACTCGTCCTGCTTCTCATGGTGTTCTACCGCGGGAAATCAATCACCTAAGCAGCAGCCCCGCCACCTTCGTCCATGCCGAATCGTTCCAAGCTTCCCTCAGTGTGGCCGCCACCCACGAAAGCCTCGGCCGTTCCGGCCGGGGCTTTTCGTCTGCCCCGCCCCCGCTCGTCTGCCCCGCCCCCGCTCGTCTGCCCCGCCCCCGCTCGTCCGCCCCGCCCTCGCTCCTCGCGGCGGCTCCCGGGGCCGCCGCTCGCCCCCGCCGCGCCCGGGTCCCGCCGCGCCCGGGCCCCGGGCGCCCTCGCCACGCGCGCTGCGAGGCCCTGGCGCTCACGTGTCGCAATCGGCCGCCCCCAGCGACGGATCGCGACACGTGAACGGCGGGGATCTGCGCTCACGTGTTGCAATCGGGCACCGCGAGCGGCAGATCGCGACACGTGAGCGAGGGGGCGAGGCCGCGCGGGCGGCTTCCTAGCGGGTGGGCGTCGGCGACGCGCCACCGGCGGACGCGCTGCCGGGACGGACCACGAGCGAACGCGGCGCGATCACCGCGAGGCCGCGCCGGAGCGGCGACGCGTGCGCGCGCAGACCGGCCGTGACCGCGGCGAGGGCCGCGGCGAGCGGCCCGCCGCGGCGCGAGGGTGGGCCGGCAGGAGGGAGCCCGCCGCGGCGCGAGGGTGGGCCGGCAGGCGGGAGCCTGTCGCCACCCGTGGGTGAGCGGTCGGGCCCGCCGGCGGTCAGGTCATCGGCGCCATCCCCACGTGGGAGGTCGGCGCCGCTGGCGGGCACCGCATCCGCGGGCGCGTAGCTCGCCTGCTCCACCGCAGCGACGAGCAGGTGGACCGCATCCGCATCCGCTCCATGACTGCCGACCAGGCGTGCGCCGAACGCGCGCGGCGATTCGCTCGGCGGCACGGGGATCCCGAGGTCGATGGCCGCGCTCTGCACGGCGCTCCACGCGGCCACCGCGTCGCCTGCGCGCGCGGCGACACGCTGACGGGTGCGACGCAGCGCGCGCGCGAGCGCCGGCAGAAGGAGGAGAACGATCGCCAGAACGACGATGCCCGTGCCCGGCCAGAGTGCTCCGAGCGAGAACCCGGTGCCCGAGGCGCCCGCGGCGGGGGTGTCGGGGGTGTCGGGTCGGGTCGTCGGCGCGGCGGATGCGGTGGGCGACGGCGCGGACGTCGGGGCGGGCGTGTTGAGTGGATCGGTCGACGAGGTGCCGCCGCTCGCGAACACCGGTGGCGCTCCCAGGCTGTTCGTCGGCTCGAATGCGACCCACCCGATTCCCTCGAAGTACACCTCCGGCCAGGCATGCAGCAGGTCGCTCGTGACCGAGTAGACCGTCTCGTCGTCGACCGTGTCGGATGTCGCCCGCCCCGGCAGGTACCCGATCACGATGCGGGTCGGCATCCCGAGGGAACGCGCCATCACCGCGAAGGCCGATGCGTAGTGCACGCAGTACCCCTCACGCGTGATCAGGAACTGCTCGAGCGCTTCAACGCCCTCCCCGTCGAAACCGTCTTCGACGGGAGCATCGAGCGAGTACGAGAACTCCGACGAACGGAACCAGGTCTGCAGCGCGGCGACCGCGTCGTAGTCCGTCGAGGTCCCCTCCGTCACCTGCCGGGCAAGGTCCGTGACGAGCGCGGGCGTCTCGGTCGGGATGTCGGAGTACGCGGCCGGGACGTCCGACCCGCGCGAGGCCGCTGCGCGGATCTGCGGCAGCGTGGGGCGCGGCACCTCGGTCGAGACGGTGTAGTCCTGCCCGGAGGAATCCGTACCGAGTCCGATGACGGTGCGGTTCTCCGCCACGACACCCCACTCGCCGGTGAGGCCCTCGATCGAGGTCGCCGGGAACGGCACTGGCAGGTAAGGCGTGTTCAACTGCGAGACCTCGACGCGGACCTCGTCCTCGTCGCGGAGGATGTCGGACGCGGCGACGAGCGGACCGAAGCCGTCGCCCCCGGCGAGGGGCTCGGACGCGGGGTCATCGGGCTCCCACACGTCGCCGGCGAACGTCGAAAGGGTCACGGCGCGGAGGTACGGAGCAACGGCGTCAGAGGTGCGCACGCGCAGCACCTCGACGGGATTCGGCCGCCGGAGGTCCTCGCCGAGGCTGAGGGTCGGGTCGATTCCCGACGCCCCTCCCGAGCCCCACACGCCGGAGCGGTCCGCCGGCGCGGGCAGGAGCGGGGTGACCACGACGGCGACCATGACCGCCGCCACCCCGATCACGGCCGCGGTGACCGAGGCGCCCGGCGACCGAGGTGCGCGCGTCGCCGCGGGCACGCGGGTGCGCGTCTCGGTGCGGAGGAGGAACAGGATGCTGAGCCCGAGCAGGGCGAAGGTGCCGACGTCCATGGGAGCGGGCACGGCGATCGCGGGCACGAGCGCGACCGAGACGAGGGCGACGGCGGCGAGCAGCGGCATCCGCGTCGTGATGACCACGTGATCGAGGACGATGGCCAGAAGGCTCACGGCCGCCACCATGAAGAACTCCATGGACGGCGAGGGGGCGAGCGGGGCGACCCCCACCGAGATCTCCTGCCCGGTGGCCGCGATCGCATCGCCGACCGCACGGATCGTGTTCGGCGACGGCACGACGAAGAACCACGCGCCGGCCCGGAAGAACCCGGCGGTCAGGGCGACGACCCAGATCGCGAGCTGCACGATCGTCACCCCGATCGCCGGGGTGCGGATGCGGCGCAGCAGCGCACCGATCGCAAGGATCGCGGCCGCGAGCGCGAAGGCCCCCACCGTCCAGGCTCCCGGGGAGACGACGCGAAGCACCGGAAGGGTGGTCGCGAAGAGAGCCACGAGGACGCCCAGAGCGAGGGTGACGGTGCCGCCTCGGCGCGCCCGCTCAGGCCGGGACATGACCGCCCCTGCCCGCGCCCCGCCACGACTGCGCGAGATCCTCGCCGAGCTCGGCGGCCGCCCACCCGTGCGCGGCCGTGAAAGCGCCGGATTCAGGGGCGGTGGCGAGCAGTAGCGGGAACGAGCTGTGGTGCGCGACGGCGGCGAGCGGTACCGCATCCGCCGCGGTGAGTCTTCCGGTCACGAGCACGAGCGGCCCGGTCGTCGCGCCCGCGAACAGGTCGACGATGGCGGGCAGGCGGTCGTCGGTGCGCGCCGTCACCGTGGCGAGTGCGAGCAGGGCGTCGTCGAGGGCGATCGAGTCCGCGGACTCGACGCGCCGGCAGAGCGGCATTCCGTCCGGTTCGATCACATCGACCGCGTAGCCGTCGTGCACGAGCCTCACGAGGGCAGAGGCGCAGAGCGTCACGGCACGCTCGAAGGTCGGATCGGCGCCCGGATGCTCCATCGCCACCGGCGACCACCGCGACGACGCCCGGTCCAGCACGATGGTCGCTTCGGGGGAGGTCTCCTGCTCCTCCTGCCGCACCATCAGTTGGTCGCGGTGTGCGGAGGCGCGCCAGTGGATGCGGCGCATCGAGTCGCCCGGGGCGTACGGCCGCGCGACGACATCGTCGGCTCCCTGGCCGAGACGGTTCACGGGCGAGGCCACGGCGCCGCCGGCGCGCCCCACCAACCCGGGCAGGGTGGGCAGATCGATGACGGCCGGCGTCACGACCAGGCGGGTCGGCTCGCCGAGAGACACGGTGCGGCGGGCGATGCCGAACGGGTCTGCCGTCGACAGCCACAGCGGCCCGAGCCAGTGGATCCCGCGGCGCTGCACGACGGCCGTGTAGTCGAACGCGGCCGAGCGGTCGCCGCGGCTGAGGCCCGACGCCAACGCGGGGAAGGCGCCGGTCGCGGGGCCGTCGACGCCGCTCGGAAGCTCATCGCGCCAACGTCCGCCGAGCGACGGCGCCCCGCCGCGCAGCGCCACCTGCACCCTCACGCGGACCTCCGTGCCGACGACGGGCGATGCAGGGTCGAACGTGCGGGCGACATCGGCCCGGCTCCGTGATGCGAGGACGGCGACGAGCGACCCGGCGATGAGGGCGACCAGCAGGACGCCCAGCCAGACGAGTTCGACGAGCCCGAGCTGCGGGGCGAGTAACCCGCACGCGAGCGCCAGTACGAGCGCACTCGTCCCGCGCAGGGTCAGGGGCCAGCTGCGCCACATCGGGGTCAGGTCCGCGCGGCGAGCGGGACCCGCACCGAGCCGACGATCTGATCGAGCACCGCGGGTACGCCCCGGGAGTCGCCGCGGGCGCCGCTCGACCGGTGCGGGATCAGGCGGTGCGCGAACACCGGGCCGATCAGCGCGGCGACGTCGTCGGGGATGACGAACGCGCGGCCGTCGAGCGCGGCCCACACCTTCGCGGCGCGCACGAGCTGCAGCGTCGCGCGCGGGCTCGCGCCCAATCGCAGGTCGGGGTGCACACGGGTGGCGTGTGCGAGAGCGACCGCGTATTCCTCGACCGCGGGCGACACGTGGATGCGGCGCGCCCAGGCGATGAGATCCTGCACCCCGCGGGCGGTGACGACGGGGGTGATGGCCTCGAGAGGGTTGGTCTGCTCGCGCTGGCGCAGCATCAGCACCTCGGCGGCCGCATCCGGATACCCCATGGAGATGCGCATCATGAACCGGTCCCGCTGCGCTTCGGGGAGGGCGTACGTGCCCTCCATGTCGAGCGGGTTCTGCGTCGCGACGACGAGGAACGGGTCGGGCAGGTGGTGCGTGCGGCCATCGACCGTGACCTGGCGCTCTTCCATCGCTTCGAGCAGCGCCGACTGCGTCTTCGGCGAGGAACGATTGATCTCGTCGGCGATCACGACGTGCGCGAACACCGCGCCCGCTTTGAACTCGAACTCCCGCTCGACCGGATCGAACACCGAGATGCCGGTCACGTCTCCCGGCAGCAGATCGGGGGTGAACTGGATGCGGCGGACGGTGCCGTCGATCGTCGCCGCGAGCGCACGGGCCAGCATCGTCTTGCCGACCCCCGGTACGTCCTCGATCAGCAGATGCCCCTCCGCAAGAAGAGCGACGAGAGCGGCGCGCACCGCGGCGGGCTTGCCGTCGATCACGGTTGCGACGCTTCGGCCGATGGCTCTCGTGATGCGAGCGAAGGACTCCGCGGAGGCCGTCACGTCAGCGTGCGGGTCCGGAACCGTGCGGGTGTCGGTCATGCCAGGCCTTCCAGGTCGGCGAACCCTCCGATCGTAAGCCCCGGCCACGGGGGCCTGGCCCGAGGATTCGCCGAGAACCGCGGCGGGGCTTAGACTGGGATCAGCTCTCCGCGAGGCGGCATCCAGGCCAAATCCCCCAGGACGGAAACGTAGCAAGGGTAACCGGGCTCTGCCGGGTTCGCGGAGAGTCTTTTCTTTTCCCGGGCGGTGCGCAGCGCTCGTCCCCGCGGTCCGGGTGCCAGCGAATCGGTCCGGTGTCAAGCGCTCGACGGCGGTGTCGGTCGCTCGCGACGATGGTCACATGCCTGCACTCGCTCTCATCCTTCTC
Source organism: Microbacterium sp. cx-59 (assembly GCF_020805625.1). Classification (NCBI taxonomy): domain Bacteria; kingdom Bacillati; phylum Actinomycetota; class Actinomycetes; order Micrococcales; family Microbacteriaceae; genus Microbacterium; species Microbacterium sp. cx-59. Next base: position 221,238 of record NZ_JAJHGO010000008.1, on the reverse strand, counting down.
GTCATCGGCATCGTCCTCCTGCTCCTCGGAGTCTTCGTGGAAGCGGTGAAGTTCCTGCTCTGGGTGGGCCTGGTGATCGTGATCATCGCGATCATCGCCTGGCTGCTGCGCGTCATCCGTCGCCAGACCTGAGCCGCGGGTCGGACCGTGCCGGGGGCGCGGCAGTTATTCACGTCCGCGCTCCCTGGTCGGTCATAGCAACGGCGACCTAGGGTGGAACCGTGGCGCACAGCATCCTCATCACGTCCGCCGAAGGTCATTCGGGTAAATCCACTATCGCTCTCGGCGTTCTCGAGGAGATGAGTCGAGCGACCCCACGGGTCGGGGTGTTCCGCCCCGTGGCGCGGTCGACCGACGAGCCCGACTACGTGCTCGAGATGCTTCTCGGCCACGACGGTGTCGACCTCACGTACGACGAATGCATCGGCGTCACGTACGACGACATGCACGCCGATCCGGATGCGGCGCTCGCCCGCATCGTCGAACGGTTCAAGACCGTCGAGGCGAAGTGCGACGCCGTGGTGATCCTCGGCAGCGACTACACGGATGTCGGCAGCCCGGCCGAGCTCGGCTACAACGCTCGCGTCGCCGCGAACCTCGGCGCACCGGTTGTGCTGGTGCTCGGTGGGCGCGCGCAGCAGGGCCAGAGCGAACAACTCGGGGCCAGCGAGCCGCGGACGCCCGCAGAGATGGGCCAGATCGCGACCCTCGCGCTCGCGGAACTCCGCGCGGCGCGCGCCGAACTCCTCGCGATCGTCGCGAACCGTGTGGACCCGGACTCCGCAGAGGGGGCCATCTCCGCCATCCGCGACGCTCTCGCGCACAGCGGCGCGACCGATGTGCCCGTGTGGGCGCTCCCGGAAGACCGATTTCTCGTGGCGCCGTCGGTCCGCAGCGTCATGCTCTCGGTCGAGGGGGTCCTGCTGAAGGGCGATCCCGAGCTACTCACCCGCGAGGTGCTCGGGGTGGTCGTGGCCGGCATGTCGATAGTGAACGTCCTGCCGCGCCTGGATGAGAGCGCGGTCGTGATCATCCCGGCCGACCGCACCGAAGTGCTGCTCGCGACTCTGCTCGCCCACTCGTCGGGCACCTTCCCCTCGCTTGCCGGTGTCGTGCTGAACGGGCCGTTCCCGCTGCCCGAGGACATCGACCGGCTGATCGACGGACTCGGCTCGAACCTGCCGATCATCACCACCGATCGCTCGACCTACGACACGGCCGTCCGCATCATGAACACCCGCGGCCGGCTCGCGGCCGATTCGCCGCGCGGGTACGACACGGCGCTGACGCTGTTCGAGAAGCACGTGGACGCCGCAGAGCTCACCCGCCGCCTCGGGCTCGCGCGCCCCTCCGTCGTGACGCCGCTGATGTTCGAGTACGGCCTGGTCGAGCGCGCGCGCTCCGACCGCCGCCGCATCGTGCTGCCCGAGGGCGACGACGACCGGATCCTCCGCGCGGCGGCCACCGTGCTCGCCCGGGGCATCGCTGACCTCGTCATCCTGGGCGAGGAGATCGAGGTGCGCGGCCGCGCGCTCGAGCTCGGCCTGGACCTCTCGGGTGCCGAGGTCATCAGCCCCTTCGACGCGGTGCTCGGTGCCCGGTTCGCCGAGGAATACACGCGTCTGCGCGCCCACAAGGGCATGACGCTCGAGCGCGCCGCCGACACGATCAGCGACCCTTCCTACTTCGGCACGCTGATGGTGCACCTGGGCCTCGCCGACGGCATGGTCTCGGGCGCTGCGAACACGACGGCGCACACCATCCGTCCCGCGTTCGAAATCATCAAGACGCAGCCCGGCGTCTCCGTCGTCTCGAGCGTGTTCCTGATGGCGCTCGCCGACCGGGTGCTCGTCTACGGCGACTGCGCCGTGATCCCCGACCCGACGTCGGCTCAGCTCGCCGACATCGCGATCTCGTCGGCGGCGACCGCCGGTCGCTTCGGCATCGACCCGAGGGTCGCGATGCTGTCGTACTCGACGGGCGAGTCCGGATCGGGCGCCGACGTCGAGAAGGTGCGCGAAGCGACCCGCCTCGTGCGCGAGCGCGCTCCCGAGCTGCCGGTCGAAGGGCCCATCCAGTACGACGCGGCGACGGATGCAGCGGTCGCCTCGAAGAAGATGCCGGGTTCCGCGGTCGCCGGGCGCGCGACGGTGTTCGTTTTCCCCGATCTGAACACCGGCAACAATACGTATAAGGCTGTGCAGCGCTCTGCCGGCGCGGTCGCCATCGGCCCGGTGCTGCAGGGCCTCAACAAACCCATCAACGACCTTTCGCGGGGTGCTCTCGTGGGCGACATCGTCAACACGATCACGATCACCGCGATCCAAGCTCAGGGTGACGTCGTCGCCGACATCGAAGGAGTTCTCTTGTGAGTGTCGTACTGGTCGTCAACAGCGGGTCGTCCTCGTTCAAGTACCAGCTCCTGGAGCTCGACACCGAGCGCGTGCTCGCGAGCGGGCTCGTCGAGCGGATCGGCGAGGAGAACGGCCGCGTGATCCACAAGGTCGCGCTCACGGCCCCCGAGAGCACGGCGACGAACGCCGAGTACACGCGTGAGCTGCCCATCCCGGATCACACCGCAGGGTTCCGCGAGATGCTGTCCGCTTTCGCGGAGTACGGTCCCTCGCTGCAGGAGAACGCTCCCATCGCGGTGGGACACCGGGTCGTGCACGGCGGCGCCCGATTCTTCGAGCCGACGCTCGTCACCCCGCTCGTCGAGATCAACATCGACGAGCTCGCCGTCCTCGCTCCGCTCCACAACCCGGGCGCCCTCCAAGGGATCCGAGCCGCGAAGGACGCGTTCGGCGATCTGCCGCACGTCGCCGTGTTCGACACGGCATTCCACCAGTCCCTCTCGCCCGCGGCGTACACGTACGCGATCGACAAGGAACTCGCCGAGGCGCACCGCATCCGCCGCTACGGCTTCCACGGCACCTCGCACAAGTTCGTGAGCGAGGCCGCGGCCGCGTTCCTCGAGCGTCCGCTCGGCGAGCTGAAGCAGCTGATCTTCCACCTCGGCAACGGGGCATCCGTCACCGCCGTCGACGGCGGCCGTTCGGTCGAGACCTCGATGGGGCTCACCCCTCTCGAGGGACTCGTGATGGGAACGCGATCGGGCGATCTCGACCCGGCCGTGATCTTCCATCTCGCCCGCCGCGGGGGGCTCTCCATCAATGAGCTCGACGAACTGCTCAACAAGAAGAGCGGCATCCTCGGGCTCACGGGCGCCGCCGACATGCGCGACGTCGAGGATCGCGTCGAGGCGGGCGAGCCGGAGGCGGTCGCCGCGTTCGACGTGTACCTGCACCGGCTGCGCGCGTATGCGGGCGCCTACATCGCCCAGCTCGGCGGTGTCGATGTCATCTCCTTCACGGCGGGCGTCGGCGAGAACTCGCCGCTGGTGCGCGCGGGTGCGCTCGCGACCCTCGGCTTCCTCGGCGTGCAGATCGACGCGGAACGCAACGAGACCCGCGCCCGCGGCATCCGGGTCATCTCCACCGACGACTCTGCCGTGACGGTGCTCGTCGTTCCGACGAACGAAGAGCTCGAGATCGCGCGGCAGACGCTCGCCGTGGTCGAATCCCTCTGAGGCGACACTGTCGATAACGGCGCGTCTGGGGGCCTCGCCATCGCGTGGCGGCCCGATACCGCCGCGTAACCTGCGGCCAGTACGCTTTCTGGCACCCGATCCTTTGGAGACGTCGTGACAGACCTGCCCGATCTCGCCCGCTTCGACGGCGTGCTCTTCGATCTCGACGGCGTGCTGACGCCGACGGCGGAGGTGCACATGCACGCGTGGCAGACGATGTTCGAAGAGCTGTTCGCGGCGTGGGAGATCACCCCGCCCTACTCTGAGAGCGACTACTTCGAGTACCTCGACGGCAAGAAGCGCTACGACGGCGTGGCGAGCCTGCTGCGCTCGCGCGATGTCGAGGTGCCGTGGGGCGACCCGTCCGACTCGCCCGCCCTCGACACGATCTGCGGCATCGGCAACCGCAAGAACGAGGTCTTCGCTCGCGTGCTTCGCGCGGAGGGGATCGCCCCCTACCCCGGCTCGCTCGCGCTCCTCGACGCCCTCATCGCGAAGGGCGTGCCCGTGGCGGTGGTGTCGAGTTCGAAGAACGCCGAGGAAGTGCTGACCGCCGCCGGCATCCGCGACCGATTCGACGTCGTCATGGACGGGGTCATCGCCGAACGCGACGGCCTCGCCTCCAAGCCCGCCCCGGACGTGTTCGTCGAAGGCGCGCGGATGCTGGGCGTCGACCCGGCCCGGAGTGCCGCGGTCGAAGACGCCACGAGCGGTGCGCGTTCCGCATCCGCGGGCGGTTTCTCGCTCGTCGTGGGCGTGGATCGCGGCGTCGGCGCGGACGCGCTCCGTGCCGCCGGTGCCGACGTTGTCGTCGACGACCTGTCCGCGTTCGTAGACTGAACCGTCGCGCGAGCGTCGCCCCGAACTCCCCGCCCGACATCCCTGCGGAAGGCGCCCCCATGATGGATCGAGACCGTTTCCCGGTCGACCCTTGGCGACTCATCGAACGATCGTTCGACGTCGACAACACGGGCGTCACCGAGACCCTCTTCACGGTGGCGAACGGCTACCTGGGTCTGCGCGGTAATCACCCGGAGGGCCGGTTCGCGCACGAGCAGGGCACCTTCATCAACGGGTTCCATGAGACGTTCCCGATCCGTCACGCGGAGCAGGCCTACGGCTTCGCGGAGGTCGGCCAGACCATCATCAACGCACCCGACGCGAAGGTCATGCGCGTCTACGTCGATGACGAGCCCCTCTCGTTCGATGTCGCCGACCTCCTGCAGTACGAGCGCACGCTCGACATGCGCGACGGAGTGCTGCGCCGCGATCTGCTGTGGCGCACCCCGTCGGGCAAAGAGGTGCGGATCAACTACGAGCGGATGGTGTCGTTCGAGGAGAAGCACCTCGCGATCATGAACCTCGAGGTCACGGTCGAGAACGCCGACGCTCCCGTCACGGTGAGCTGCCAGCTCATCAACCGGCAGGACGGCGAGGACGTCTACGGCGGTCGCCCCCGCGGGGCGACGAAGGCCGGGTTCGACCCGCGCAAGACCGAGAAGCTCAACGAGCGCGTGCTGCAGCCGCGCGAGCACTGGCAGGACGGCGAGCGGTCGGTGCTCAGCTACGAGGTGACCGAATCCGGCATGACGCTCGCCGTCGCCGCCGATCACCTCATTGTCACCGACAACGAGTACACCGCGCGCACTCTCGTGCAGCCCGACATCGCGAAGAACGTGTTCCGGGTGCAGGCCAAGGCCGGTGTCCCGATCCGCATCACGAAGCTGGTCAGCTACCACACCTCGCGCGGCGTGCCCGCGGAGGAACTGGTCGATCGCTGCCGTCGCACGCTCGACCGCGCCCGCAGCGAGGGTGTCTCGGTGCAGTTCGAGAAGCAGCGCTTCTGGCTCGACGGGTTCTGGGAGCGCTCGGACGTGCGGATCGCCGGCCACGACGACCTGCAGCAGGCGACGCGCTGGTGCCTGTTCCAGCTCGCGCAGGCCACGGCCCGCGCCGACGGCCAGGGCGTTCCGGCGAAGGGCCTGTCGGGCTCGGGGTACAGCGGCCACTACTTCTGGGACACCGAGATCTACGTGCTCCCGTTTCTCGCGTACACGACGCCGCAGTGGGCCCGCAACGCGCTCCGGATGCGGGTGCACATGCTGCCCGCGGCACGCAAGCGCGCCTTCCAGCTCAACGAGGTCGGGGCACTGTTCCCGTGGCGGACGATCAACGGCGAGGAGGCGTCTGCGTACTACGCGGCCGGCACCGCGCAGTACCACATCAACGCCGACGTGAGCTTCGCGCTGGCGAAGTACGTGCGCGCCACGGGCGACGTCGAGTTCCTCTACCGCGAGGCCGTGGACATCGCGGTCGAGACGGCGCGGCTGTGGACGACCCTCGGATTCTGGCGCGATGAGATGGATGGCGAGGACTCGTTCCACATCCACGGCGTCACGGGCCCCGACGAGTACACGACGGTCGTCAACGACAACCTGTTCACGAACGTCATGGCCCGGTTCAACCTGCGCTTCGCCGCGCGAACGGTGCGCGAGATGGAGTTCGACGCGCCCGAGGCGTACCGCCACATGGTCGATCGGTTGGGGCTCGACCCCGACGAGCCGGACGTCTGGGAGCGCGCCGCCGACGCGATGCACATCCCGTTCAGCCCGGCGCTCGGCATCCATCCCCAGGATGCGGTGTTCCTCGAGCGCGAGGTCTGGGACCTGGAGCACACCCCCGCCGCGCAGCGTCCGCTGCTCCTGCACTTCCACCCCCTCGTCATCTACCGCTACCAGGTGCTCAAGCAGGCCGACGTGGTGCTCGCGCTGTTCCTGCAGGGAAACCACTTCAGCGACGAGGAGAAGCTCGCCGACTTCCAGTACTACGACCCGCTGACCACGGGAGATTCGACCCTGTCGGGCGTCGTGCAGTCGATTCTCGCGGCCGAGGTCGGGTATCAGGATCTGGCGTTGGAGTACTTCCTCGACTCGATCTACGTCGACCTCGCGGACCTGCACCACAACGCCGCCGACGGCGTGCACGTAGCCTCGGCCGGAGGTGTCTGGACGTCGCTCGTCAGCGGGTTCGGCGGCATGCGCGACCACTTCGGCGAGCTGACCTTCGACCCGCGCCTGCCCGAGTCGTGGCCGGAACTGTCGTATCCGCTGGCCTGGCACGACACCCGCCTGAACATCACGCTCCGCCGCGACGAGATGATCGTCCGCGCCGACACCGGCGGCGAACCGGTGTCGTTCTCGGTGCGGGGCGTGCCGTACACGGTCGATGGCGGCGATGAGATCGTCGTGCCGCTCGCGACGCAGGGGCCCGTGCGGGCCGGACGACCGACTCTCCGCATGTTCGCGGACGTCCGTCGCGAGGACGGCACGCTGCTGTCTGCCTCCGTGCCGAGTCTCACCTCCTCGATGCCGATCATCACCACACCGAACGCCGTCGTCGATCCGGAAGCCTCGGTCGACGCGTGATCACGATGGGCGGCGCCCGTGCGGAGCGCCGCCCATCGGGCCGTCCCGATGTCGGGGGCACGGCTTAGGCTGTGGGGGTGACCACCGCCCTTTATCGCCGCTACCGGCCCGAGTCCTTCGGCGAGATGATCGGTCAGACGCAGGTCACCGATCCGCTCATGACGGCCCTTCGCGGTGACCGCATCGGCCACGCGTACCTGTTCTCCGGTCCGCGCGGATGCGGCAAGACCACCTCGGCCCGCATCCTCGCCCGCTGCCTCAACTGCGCGGCCGGACCGACCGACACCCCGTGCGGCACCTGCGACAGCTGCGTCGAGCTCGGTCGCGGCGGCGGGGGCTCGCTCGATGTGGTCGAGATCGATGCCGCCAGCCACAATGGCGTCGACGACGCCCGCGACCTGCGCGAACGCGCGATCTTCGCTCCCGCCCGCGACCGGTTCAAGATCTTCATCCTCGACGAGGCGCACATGGTGACGCCGCAGGGGTTCAACGCCCTGCTCAAGCTCGTCGAAGAGCCGCCCGCGCACGTGAAGTTCATCTTCGCCACGACCGAGCCCGAGAAGGTCATCGGCACGATCCGCTCGCGCACCCACCATTACCCGTTCCGGCTCGTGCCGCCCGCGGCGATGCTGGAGTACGTCCAGACGATGTGCGAGACCGAGGGCGTCACGGTCGAGCCCGGTGTCCTCCCGCTCGTCGTGCGTGCCGGCGGCGGGTCGCCGCGCGACACCCTGTCTCTGCTCGACCAGCTGATCGCCGGGTCGGAGAATTCTGCCGTCAGCTACGAACGCGCGGTCGCCCTCCTCGGCTACACCCACGCCGAGCTCCTGGATGAGGTCGTCGAGGCGTTCGGCGCGAAAGACGCCGGAGCCGCCTTCGCCACCGTCGACCGGGTCGTTCAGACCGGGCAGGATCCGCGTCGGTTCGTCGAAGACCTCCTGGAACGGTTGCGCGATCTGATCGTGATCGCCGCGACCGGCCAGGGCGCGTCGGCCGTGCTGCGCGGCATCCCCGCCGACGATCTCGAGCGCATGGCGCGTCAGGCGACGATGGTCGGTACCATCCGGCTGTCTCGCACCGCCGACATCGTCATCGCCGCCCTCGACGAGATGACCGGGGCGACGTCGCCGCGATTGCAGCTCGAACTCATGGTCGCGCGTGTGCTCGCGCACACGGCGCCGGCCGCCGAACCCCTGGCAGTGGCGGCTCCCGCCGTGCCGACCCGTGCGGTTCCGGCTCCGGCCGCTCCTGTTGCGGCTGCCCCGGCGGCGGTTGCGCCGGCTTCGGTTGCCCCTCCGGCCGCGTCGGCTCCGCCTCCGCCTCCCGCAGCGGCTGCTCCCGCGGAGCGCGTGCCCGAGAATTCCACCGCTCCCGCGGCCGCCGCCGAGGCGCCCGCGACGCCGGCGGAGGCCCCCGCATCCGCCGACATCCCCGCGGGTCCGATCACGACGCAGCGGATGCGCGACGCGTGGCCCGAGGTGCTCGCGCGCCTCGAGACGATCAGCCGTTCGTCGTGGCTCATCGCGACGGTGGCTCGGGTGGCCGCTCTCGACGGCGACATCCTTACGCTGACTTTCCAGAGCCAGGGCGACGTGGCGGCGTTCAAGAAGCGCACCGCGGGGTCCGGCCCGAGCGAAGACCTTCGTCAGGCCATCCAGGGTGTGCTCGGTATCCGCGTGAAGTACATCGCCCGTCACGACTCCGACGAGCCCGGCGGCGACGGGCCGGGTGCGCCCCCGGCGGCCCCCGACGTGCCGCCGACCGGAGGGCGCGAGCCGAACCGTGCGGCGGATGCGGCGCCGCAGGCGAGCGCCCCGCGCACATCGCCCGCGGCCGCGCCACGCTCGTCCGCCCCCGTCACCGAGTGGGCAGTCGCCTCCATCCCGACGGATGCCCCCGTCGAGCCTTCCGCGCCGGCCGGGTCCGCATCGCGGGCCGCGGCGTCCTCTCCGCGGACGACGATCGCCGCTCCCCGCCCCGAGGTCATCCGAGAGGCGCCCGCGCAGTTCCCGGTCGACGACGAGCCCGAAGATGCCGCATCCGTCGCTGCGGGCGCCGCGGTAACGCCCGCCCGCGACGGCGTCGTGCTGCCGCCGGCCGAGGTCGCCCCCTCGATCGAACCCGACGAACCCGATGACCCGGCCGACGAAGAGACCTTCCCGATCGATGCACCGGTGCCGCCCGTCATCGCGCCGCCGGTGCGCTCCGCCGCACCGACCGGCGTGCAGCGCTACGGCGAAGCGGTCGTCCGGCAGGTACTGGGCGCGCGGTTCGTGCGTGAAGAGACCTACGAACGCCCGACGAGGCTCGCCTGATGTACGACGGCATCGTCCAGGATCTGATCGACGAGTTCGGGCGCCTGCCCGGCATCGGGCCGAAGTCCGCGCAGCGCATCGCGTTCCACATCCTGCAGACCCCGAACTTCGACGTGCTGCACCTGTCGAAGCTGCTCGGCGAGGTGCGCGACAAGGTGCGCTTCTGCGAAGTGTGCGGAAACGTCTCGGAGCAGGACCGCTGTTCCATCTGCCGCGACCCGCGGCGCAACGAGACCCTGATCTGCGTCGTCGAAGACGCGAAGGACGTCGCGGCGATCGAGCGCACGCGCGAGTTCAAGGGGCTCTACCACGTGCTCGGCGGGTCGATCAGCCCGATCGCCGGCGTCGGTCCTGACGATCTCCGCATCGCCCAGCTCATGCAGCGCCTCGCCGACGGCACGGTGCAAGAGGTCATCCTCGCGACGAACCCGAACCTCGAGGGAGAGGCGACCGCGACGTACCTCAGCCGTCTCCTCACCACGCTCGAGATCCATGTCACGCGGCTCGCGTCCGGGTTGCCGGTCGGCGGCGACCTCGAGTACGCCGACGAAGTGACGCTCGGCCGGGCGTTCGAGGGCCGCCGCACCGTCTGACACATGGCCGGCTCGGAATGAGAGCTTGCCTAAGATGGGGCGTTGGGCGCAGCATCCGAGCGTCGTGATCCCGGGAGTTCCACGTGGCGTTGATCGTGCAGAAGTACGGCGGGTCGTCGGTCGCCGACGCGGAAAGCATCAAGCGAGTCGCGAAGCGCATCGTCGACACCCGGCGTGCCGGGCACGACGTCGTCGTCGCGGTGAGCGCCATGGGCGACACGACCGACGAGCTGCTCGACCTCGCGAACCAGGTCGCGCCGATCCCGGCGCCCCGAGAGCTCGACATGCTGCTGTCGTCGGGGGAGCGCATCTCGATGGCGCTGCTCGCGATGGCCATCCACTCCATGGGTTTCGAGGCGCGCTCGTTCACCGGTAGCCAGGCCGGAATGATCACGGATGCCACGCACGGCGCCGCGCGGATCGTCGACGTCACCCCCGTGCGACTGCGCGAAGCGCTCGACGAGGGCGCGATCGTGATCGTCGCCGGGTTCCAGGGATTCAATCGCGACACCCGAGACATCACGACTCTCGGCCGCGGCGGATCCGACACGACCGCCGTCGCTCTCGCCGCCGCGCTGAACGCCGACGTCTGCGAGATCTACAGCGACGTCGACGGCATCTTCACCGCCGACCCGCGCGTCGTGCCGAAGGCCCGCAAACTCAGCGTCGTCTCGACCGAGGAGATGCTCGAGCTCGCCGCGAACGGCGCGAAGGTGCTCTACATCCGCGCGGTCGAGTACGCGCGGCGTCACGGTGTCACGATCCACGCGCGCTCGACGTTCAGTTCGAGCGAGGGCACCTACGTGCTCGACCAGGTAAAGCTTGCCGCGCAGAACCCCGAGGGAGACCCAGTGGAAGAGCCGATCGTCGCGGGAGTCGCGACCGACCTCAGCCAGGCGAAGATCACCGTCACCGGTGTGCCGGACGTTCCCGGGAAAGCCGCGGAGATCTTCAAGATCGTGGCGAAGTCCGGCGCGAACGTCGACATGATCGTGCAGAACGTCTCGGCGGCCACGACCGGCCGTACCGACATCTCGTTCACCCTGCCGACCTCCGATTCCGGGACGGCGCTGAAGGCCCTCGCCGCCGAGCAGGCCGAGGTGGGCTTCGCGGCTCTCGTGCACGACGACCAGATCGGCAAGCTGTCGGTCGTGGGCGCGGGCATGCGCACGCACTCCGGAGTGTCGGCGACGCTGTTCGAGGCGCTCAGCACGGCCGGCATCAACATCGAGATGATCTCGACCTCCGAGATCCGCATCTCGGTCGTGCTTCGTGCCGACGACATCGCCGAAGCCGCCCGGATCGTGCACACGGCCTACGGTCTCGACGGCGATTCCGACGCCGTCGTCCACGCCGGCACCGGTCGCTGACCGTCCACGCCCTCTTCGCCGACCCACCTCCTTCTTCCCGACCCACCCGCTTCTGTGCGGGTCTTAGAGGGGTGGCTCGGGCATAAGGGGGTGGGCCGGCACCCGCGCCGCGGGACACGTTAGAATTTGGCAACCCTGCGCACTACAGCATCGAGGACACTCATGACCCGCATCTCTGATTCCGGACTCTCCGTCGCCGTCGTGGGCGCCACTGGCCAGGTCGGCACGGTCATGCTCGAGATTCTCACCGAGCGGGCATTCCCGATCCGCGAACTGCGGCTGTTCTCGACCGCGCGTTCCGCAGGTACCGCGCTCGAGTTCGCGGGCGTCACGGTCATCGCCGAAGACGTCGCGACGGCCGACCCGGCCGGCATCGACATCGCGCTCTTCTCGGCGGGAGCGACGGGTTCCCGCGCGCACGCCCCCCGCTTCGCCGCGGCCGGTGCGGTCGTGATCGACAACTCGAGTGCATGGCGGATGGATCCGGACGTGCCGCTCGTCGTCAGCGAAGTCAACCCGCACGCGATCGCCGACGCGCACAAGGGCATCATCGCGAACCCGAACTGCACGACCATGGCGGCGATGCCCGTCCTCAAGGCGCTGCACGCCGAAGCGGGGCTCGAGCGTCTCATCGTCAGCACGTACCAGGCCGTTTCGGGCTCCGGTCTGGCGGGGGCGCAGGAGCTTCTCGGCCAGGTCGAGGGTGTGCTCGCCCAGGGCGACACGCTGCGTCTCGTGCGCGACGGTTCGGCAATCGACTTCCCGCAGCCGGAGAAGTACATCGCGCCGATCGCCTTCGACGTCATCCCGTTCGCCGGCAACCTCGTCGACGACGGTGACAACGAGACCGACGAGGAGAAGAAGCTTCGCAACGAGAGCCGCAAGATCCTCGAGCTCCCCGATCTCCGCGTGGCGGGCACCTGCGTGCGGGTGCCGGTGTTCACGGGTCACTCGCTGAGCATCAACGCCGAGTTCGCTGCCCCGCTTTCGCCGGAGCGTGCCCGCGAGATCCTCGCTCACGCACCCGGCGTCGCGCTCGAAGAAGTACCGACGCCGCTGCAGGCCGCGGGCAAGGACCCGAGCTTCGTGGGCCGCATCCGTGCCGATCAGTCCGCACCCGAGGGGCGTGGGCTCGCCCTCTTCATCAGCAACGACAACCTGCGTAAGGGTGCCGCGTTGAACGCCGTGCAGATCGCGGAACTGGTCGCCGCTCGCATCGGCGCCGAGGTCTGACCCGCGGGCAGAGCCGCCGGGTTTCGCGCTCGGTAAGAACCGCCTTCCTTGCCGGGGAGGGGGTCGTTCGGCGTGCCGAGGTCACCGGCGCGCGAACTACACTTGACGGGTGACAGGAACCGTCGACGTCCTCCTGATCGGTGGTGGCATCATGAGCGCCACCCTCGGGACATTTCTCCAGCAGCTCCAGCCCGACTGGAAGATCGCCGTCTACGAGCGACTCGGCGGTGTGGCCGAAGAGAGCTCGAACGCGTGGAACAACGCGGGCACCGGCCACGCGGCGCTGTGCGAGCTGAACTACATGCCCGCGGGGCCCGACGGGTCGGTGGATGCGGCGAAGGCCGTCACGATCAACGAGCAGTTCCAGCAGAGCCGGCAGTTCTGGACGAGCCTCATCGAGCGCGGCGTGCTGGATGGCCCGAAGACCTTCATCAACGCCACTCCCCACATGACTTTCGTGCAGGGCGAGAAGGATGTCGCGTACCTGAAGCGTCGCTACGAGGCGCTCCGTGTGCAGCCGCTGTTCGCGGGAATCGAGTACAGCGAAGACTCGCGGGTGATCAACCAGTGGGCGCCGCTGCTCATGCAGAAGCGACGGAAGGGCGAGCCGTTCGCGGCGACGCGCGTGCCGAGCGGCACGGACGTCGACTTCGGTGCGCTGACGCACCAGCTCATCGACACGCTGCGCGAGAACGGCGCGGACGTCGTGACCAACCGCGAGGTGAAGAACCTGAAGCGGATGAAGGACGGCACCTGGCGGGTCGACTTCCGCAACGTCGTCGGTGGCACCCCCGGTCAGATCAACGCGCGCTTCGTCTTCATCGGCGCCGGCGGCTGGGCGATCAAGCTCCTGCAGAAGTCGGGAATCCCGGAGATCAAGGGATACGGCGTCTTCCCCATCGGGGGTCAGTGGCTGAAGACCAGCGACCCGAAGATCGTCGCTCAGCACAAGGCGAAGGTCTACTCTCAGGCATCGGTCGGTGCACCGCCGATGTCGGTGCCGCACCTCGACACCCGTGTCGTCGACGGTGAGACCTCGCTGCTGTTCGGTCCGTTCGCGACGTTCAGCCCGAAGTTCTTGAAGACCGGCAAGTGGTGGGACATCATCACGCAGGTGCGGCCCTCGAACCTCGGCAGCATGCTGAAGGTCGGTGCGACGAACCTCGATCTCGTCAAATACCTCGTCAGCGAGCTCATCAAGACGCACGCGAAGAAGGTCGACAGCCTTCGCCAGTTCATGCCGACCGCCACGGCGGAGGACTGGGAGTTGCTCGACGCCGGACAGCGCGCACAGGTGATGAAGGGTGGCAAGCTGCAGTTCGGCACCGAGGTCGTCTCCAGCGCCGACGGCTCGATCGCGGGCCTTCTCGGTGCATCGCCGGGTGCGTCGACGGCTGTCTCGATCATGCTCGGTCTGCTCAAGGACTGCTTCCCCGACCGCATCGCGGCGTGGGAGCCGGCCCTCGCCGACCTGATCCCGAGCTACGGTGCGACGCTGAACGCCGATCCCGCCGCGGCCGCCGCATCCACGGCTCGGACCGCAGAGGCGCTCCAGATCAACCTCTGACGGCCGCCCAGTCGGGGCGGGTCTCGCCTACTCCGGGGAGGTGTGGTCGGTCTGCTCTCCGCGCCACTCCTTCTCCTTCTGCACGAATTCGTTGTCGGAGTAGTCCGCGAAGTCCGTTTCGTCGGTGAGGCGGCGGATCTCGATCTTGTTGCCGGCTCCGAGCGGCGCGCGCACGGCCCATGCGACGGCGTCTTCACGGGAGGCGACCTCGATGGTCCAGAACCCGTTGAAGAGTGCCGGGGCGTCGCCGTACGGGCCGTCGGTGACGTGGGGCGCACCGTCGGTGAATTCGACGACGGAGCCCTGCGCCGCATCCGTCAATCCGTCTCCGCCGACCAGGATCCCGGCCGTGATCATCGCTTCGTTGTAGGCGCCCATCGCGTTGATGACCGCTTCGAAGTCGACGTCTTCGGGGTTCTCGATCGAACCGCTGTTGCGCATGATGAGCATGTACTTCGACACGAGGTCTTCTCCTTGAGGGGGCGGGATGCGGGCTTCCCTCCCACTATCGCGGGGATCGGTGTCTACGGGAACAGACGCCCCCGTAGAATCCACAGGTGGCGAAGCTGTATTTCCGGTACGGAGCGATGAACTCCGGCAAGTCGACCGCTCTTCTGCAGGCGGCGTACAACTACGAGGAGCGCGGGCAGCGCGTGCTGCTGGCGAAGCCGGAGATCGATACGAAGAAGGCCGACCACATCTCGAGTCGCCTCGGGGTGACGCGCGAGGTCGACTTCCTGATCGGCCCGGATGCGGACCTCAGAGCCCTGTTCGGCGAACATCGCACCCGGGCGCGCGGGTCGGCATCCGATGACGGCCTGTCGACCGACGTCTCGTGCCTGCTGATCGACGAGGCGCAGTTCCTCACGCGCGAACAGGCCGATGACCTGCTGCGTATCGCGGTGATGGATGGCGTCCCGGTGCTCGCCTACGGCATCCGCACCGACTTCCTGACGCAAGCCTTTCCCGGCTCTCGTCGGCTCATGGAACTCGCGCACAGCCTGGAGGAGCTGAAGACGATCTGCCGCTGCGGACGCAAGGCGATCTTCAACGCTCGGCTCGTCGGCGGGCGCTTCGTGTTCGACGGCGACCAGGTCGCGATCGACGAGTTGACCGCGGAGCGGGTCACGTACGAGTCGATGTGCGCGCAGTGCTACCTGACGGAGTCCGGCGGCCGCCTGGGCTGATCGCCCCGTTCGCCCCGCGCGCGTGCCCGAGCATCTAGGCTCGGCTCACGTGTCGCAATAGGCGCTCTTCGCCGACCGATTGCGCCACGTGAACCTCACCCGAGGATGCTCACGTGTCGCAATCCGTCGTCGGGACCGACTGAATGCGACACGTGAGCGAAGAGGGTGAGCCCGGGTCAGCGACGAAGGCCTGCGGGGCAGTGACGAAGACCCCCCGGGTCAGTGACGAAGACCTGCGGTCAGTGACGCGCCGGCGCGGGTCAGCGCCGGGGGTCAGCGGCGGGGGAGTGTGGGGAGGAGTTGTTCGAGGTATTCGGCGGTGTCGTGCCATCCGTCGACGGCGTGGCAGGTGACGCCCATGACGAGGACGGGGTAGTCGTTGCCGTCGGGGTCGAGGCGGTCGCCGACGAAGAGCATGTCGTCGAGGGGGATGCCGGTTTGTTCGGCGAGTTGGCGCATGCCGTAGGCCTTGTCGATGCCGCGGTGGGTGATGTCGACGGAGGTGGATCCGCCGGAGCGGACTTCGAGGTCGGGGATGCGGGCGGCGACGGCTTCGCGGAGGGTGTTCTTCTTTTCGCCGGTGGGGTCCCAGGCGGTTTTCGCGTCGAGGGGTGCGGTTTGTCCGAGGGCGGAGAAGGTGATCTGTGATCCGCGGTCTTCGAGGATGTCGCCCCAGGTTTCATCGGCCCAGAGCCCGAGACGGCGGGCTTCTTCTTCGACGGCGGTGAGGGCGCGGGTCTTCTCGTCGTCGGTGAGGGCGTGGGCGTAGATGGTTTGGATGCCGTCGGCGTTGATGCGGTAGTACTGGGTGCCGCAGGTGGGCAGGAGGTGCAGGTGGGAGAGGACCTCGGGGGTGGTCTCGGGGAGTTGTTCGACGACCTGGGCGCGGAACTGGGAGAGTTGGCCGCCGGAGATGATCGCGACCTCGACGCGTTCGGCGAGGTCGAGGAGGATGCGGGCGATCCGCGGGTCTACGGCGCTCTTGGAGGGAGCGAGCGTGTCGTCGAGATCGAAGGCGATGAGCCTCGGGGTCGCGGGCATGGGAGGCTCCAGGAGGGTCGGCGATGCCGGACAGGACCAGATGATACGAAAGGCTCCGCCTTGCGGCGGAGCCTCCTCGCGTCGGGGTGACAGGATTTGAACCTGCGGCCTCTTCGTCCCGAACGAAGCGCGCTACCAAGCTGCGCCACACCCCGTGGCAACCGTTCGAGTCTACCCCAGCGGAGCCGCAGGGCCGAATCGGCCCGGTCACCGTCGGGCGGTTGCCGCCCGACGCCGTGCGAGAGCCGCGAGGGCGCAGCCCGCGGCCAGGACGACGGCTCCGATGCCCCCGATCGTGCGGATCGGCGAGCTGCTGCCTCCGTCCGCTCCGGTCGCGGCGAGCACGTCGACGTAGGTCGTTTCGAACTCCTCGCCGCACACGCCGGCGGCGAGGGTGACGGGGGTGCTGCCGTCGGTGGGTCGTGTCCGCAACTCGGCGACCCAGTGCTTCGCTCCCGCCTCCGACGAGGTGAGAGTCGGCGAGGTGTACTCGCCGCTGCCGGTGATGGGCACGGCGTCGGTGACGGCTTCGAGGGTCTCGGGCGTGCAGACGGGCTCGTCTCCGGCGGCGGTGTGGAAGATCGAGAAGACCAGCTCGGCACCGACTCCGTCGCCGAGACCCGTCACCGTCGCGGTGTCGGAGAACGGCTCGCCGGTCGCTGTGCGCTCGATCGCTCGCGTGGTGAGCGCGGGCTGCTCGACGACGGTCGTCTCGTTCTCGAGGCCGCAGGCGCCTCGTGCGATCTGCCGGGCCTCACCGCCCTCGGGGGTGTGCCAGAGGGTCTCGACCCAGTAGTGGGTACCGACGTCCTGCAGCCGCACGACCGGCGACGAGAAGGTGCCCTCCGTCGTCACGGCGACCGGGGTCGCGCTGGTGTCGGCGACGCGTCGTTCCGGTGTGCAGGCATCCGCGGGGGCCGCGCCCTCAGCCGCGTGGAACACCTCGAAGGTGAGCGTCGTCACGCCCGTGCGGGGCACCGGGCCCGACACGGTCGCGGCATCCGTCACCTCTCCGCCCCACCCGACGGTCGCGGTGGCCTGCGTGGTGACCGTCGGAAGCGGGGCCCGGGTGGTCTCGCTCTCCACACCGCACGCGCCCTCGTGCACGAGCCGTCCTTGCGCGTCGTTCGCTCGTTCCCGCCAGACGTAGGTGCCGAAGTCGGGGACGACGGGCCCCGGGATGCGGACGCTCCCGGGGGACGTCACGTGCACCGGGTCGTCGGGGTTCGCCCAGAGCAGGTTCTCGGGAGTGCAGGCCTCGACGGGGTCGACCCCGTCCGGCACGCGGTAGACGGCGGCCGACAGGTCGAGGCCGTCGCGAGGCACGACCCCCTCGACGATCACCTCGTCGCCCATGATGTCGCCGACCGCGACGATCGGATCGGCCTTCGATGAGACCGCGGTCACCATGGTGATCTGGCTCTGCTCGCCGAACTGCTCGCGCCAGGCGTAGTCCGCCTCGAGGGCGGCGACCGCATCCGGATGCTGACCCTCCGCCGCGATCTCCCAGACCGCGGTGTAGAAGCCCGGGCCGGGCAATGGCTCGGCCGTTTCGACGCGGTAGGGCGCGGTCGGCCCGATCACCGGGTCGGTCGTCAGCTCGAGCGTCGCGACCGGCTCGGCGTCGGCGGGCACGTCGGGAGCGAGGACGGGCTCGTCCTCCGTGCGGTAGAGCGTCGCGGTGGCGCGCACCGGCACGTAGTTTCCGTCGCCCGTGCGTCCCCAGGCGCCGCGGACCACACCGAATGTGACGTCGTCGATGTAGGTTCCGCCGGGCACGTACCGCGAGGCGACCTGGGTCGAGATGACGGGCGCGAACGTCGTGACGCGCGGGGCGGAGTCCTCACCGGCGACCGGAAAGTCGAGCGGTCCGACGGGACCCGCGGTGTCTTGCCCACCGGCCGTGGTGAAGTGGTGCACGAGCGGGGCGAACCCCGCACGGAAGGTGCCGCTGCCGCGTACGGTGAACGTCGTCTCGCCGTCCGGCGGCGTGGCCGTGATCGGGTACGTCGCGCCGACCGCCGCTCGCTCGAGCGTGGGCTGGCCGGACTCGGTGAACACGGCGTTCTCGAGCGTCAGGGTCCCGCGAGCGTCGGGAACATCGGCGATGACCGTGACGGTTCCGTGCCGCGGGTCAGCGGCGTCGGTGGCGAATTGCAGCGATCCGGATGCGGACGCCGGACCGGCGGCCATCGCCATCCCCTCGGCGTAATAGGCCGCGGCGAGGTTCTGCACGGCGACATTGTGCTCCGGAGCGATGTGGCGGAACACCCAGTCGATGGCCCCCTCGAGGCTCTCGCCGGGGTACCCGAACGTGTGCAGTGTCTCGTTCCAGTTCGCGATCGCCTTCACCGCCCACCCGACGCTGGCCGCCTGCACCGGATCGTGGGTTTGCCCGTAGGTGGACACGAGCATGTTGATGGCCGTGAGGCGGCGGGGATCGAGCCCGGCCGCGTCGCCGCTGATGCCGCGGTCCTCGGTGGCGCCGGTCGGCAGCGGACGACCGGGGAAGATGCAGTACGTGTGCACCCCGCCCACCAGCATCGAACCGTGCCAGCCGTAGCGTGTGGACGAGGCCCATTCGCCGAAGCCGCTGCCCGGAGAGGCGGCGCGTGCGGGGGCGGTGGAGACGATGCCGGCGACGATGAGCGCCGCGGCGACTGCGAGGGTGGCGAGGAGGGTGGTGAGCACACGTTTCATGCTCCGAGCGTGCGGGGAGAGCCCCATCCCTCGCCGGCGGATCGAGGCAGATGTGGACGATCAGGGCCGATCGTCAACCTGTGGAGGAGAGGACGCGACGACCGTCGTGCGCTCGGATCAGGCGATCGGGCGGAGGGTGAGGAGCGTCGCTTCGGGGCGGCAGGCGAACCGCACGGGAGCGAAGATCGAGTGCCCGATTCCGGCGCTCACGTTCAGCGGCACACGGCGGTCGTCGTGCGTCCAGGTGCTGAAGCCCCGGGCCTGATCGAGCGGGATGTCGCAGTTCGCGACGAGTGCCTTGGGCGACAACGGGATGCGGACCTGGCCACCGTGCGTGTGTCCTGCGAAGATCAGGTCGGCCCCGAAATCGGTGAAGGCGTTGAGTACTCGGCGGTACGGCGCGTGCGATACCCCGATCGTGAGTGCTGCGCCCCCGACCTGCTGCTGCGCCGCGCGTTGCGGCGCGAGCCCGGCGATGTCGTCCCAGTGGCGGTGCGCGTCATCGACCCCGAACGCGTCGATACGAAGGCCGTCGACGTCGAGGCTCGTCGTGGTGTTGTCGATGCCGACCCACCCGAGTTCGTCGCTCAGATAGCGATCGAGCGCGTCGACGTCGAGTGCCTCTGCTTCCGGCTTGTTCTTCGACGGGCCGGTGAAGTACCGCAGCGGATTGCGAGGGGCGGGCGCATACGCGTCGTTGGAGCCGTGCACGAAGACGCCCGGGATGCCGCGGAACCCGTCGAACGCGCGGCGAAGCCCCGCGAGCCCGTCGGCGTGACCCAGGTTGTCGCCCGTGTTCACGATGAGGTCCGGCTCGAATGCGGCGAGCGACGCGATCCAGCGCTGCTTGCGGTGCTGCCACGGGGCCATGTGGGCGTCCGAGATGTGCAGCGCCCGCAGCGGGCGGGAGCCCGCCGGCAGAACGAACAGATCGTGCTCGCGCACCGTGAACAGGTAGCGCTCCACTCCGACGCCCCAGATCGCGGCGCCGAGCCCGACCGCCCCCACTGCCGTGATGGCAGTGAGGGCAGTGCGGGGAGCGGTCGTCATGAGCACCGTGCGGCGGCGTACTCGATAGCGATCTGCGTGTTGCGGTTGGCCGCGGTTCCCCCGGCGGGGTTGGTGGCCGTCGCGCGGGTGTCGTTACCGGTCAGTTGCGGATCGACCGTGCACGTGCCGAGCGCGACGTTGCCGAATCCGGCCGACGTGAGCTGCTGCTGAGCGTTCTGGACGGTTCCGCTGACACCCGGTACCGTTCCGCCCTGGCCGTTACTGGGATTGATCGTGATCGTCGAACCGCCGGCGGTCGAGCCGCTGGGGTTCTGCGCGGCCACGATGTCGGTGGCCTGATCGGAATCCACCGCGGGGCCGACCGAGACCGTGAAGCCGGCGTCCTCGAGCGCAGCCTGTGCGGCCGCGATCGTCTGGCCGACGACGTTCGGGATCGGCGTCGTGACGGTCTTCGTCAGGTTCGCTGCGGGGGCCGGGAACGCGCCGCCGCCGTAGATGTCGTTCGCCGTGCGCTGGATCGTGCGGGCGAGGGAGTAGCGGATGTTCTGCAGTCCGCGCGCCTGGATGTTGGCGGTGCCCTGCACGGTGCCGACCCACGCGGCAGTGGTCACCGCGGTGCTCGACTCGACCATCCACGTCTGCAGCTGCTCGTGGGTTCCGGTCTTGCCGATGAGCTGCGTGCCGTCGTTGGTGTTGGCAGCGCCGCCCGTGCCGCCGTTCATCACACCGCGGAGGGCGTATGCCGCGGTCGCCGCCACCTCGGGGGCGATGACCTGCGAGCAGGTGCGCTGCGGCTTGGGCAGCTCGTTGCCGTTCGAGTCGGTGACGAGGTCGATCGCCTGGGGCTGGCAGTACACGCCGTTGTTGGCGATCGTCGCGTAGGCGCCGGCGATGGCGAGAGGCGAGACGTTGTCCGATCCGATGACCTCACCGGCCCGTGTCATCGGTACGGGTGTGCCGTCGCCGAGCGTTACGCCCATCTTCGTCGCGACGTTGCCGATATCGCAGAGGTCGAGCTTCTCGGCCATCGCGAGGAAGCCGGAGTTCAGCGAGGCGGCGGTGAACTGCATCGGTGTTCCCGTGTAGCCGCCGACGCCACCGAAGTTGCCGATCTTCGTATTGCTGACGTTGACCCAGTCGCCCGCGCACGAGTTGGTCATGCGGGGGAAGACGCGGTTGCGGCCGTTCAGTACCTCGTTGACGGAGTGGCCCTGCTCGAGCCAGTCGACCAGGGTGAAGAGCTTGAAGGTCGAGCCGGCGTTGAAGCCACTGGAGCCGCCGAACTGCTTATCGCCGGCGTAAACGAGAGAGGTCTGGCCGGGGCCGGGGTTCGGGGACTCGTTGAAGTCGGTGTTCTGGGCGATCGCGAGAACGCGACCGGAGTTCGTCTCGACGTTGACCGTGGCGGCGCCGAAGTCCATGCCGTCGACCGACGTCGGCGTCTGGTCCCGCATCGCCGTCGTGGCGACGTTCTGCAGGTCGAGGCTCAGCGTGGTGTGCACGCGGAGTCCGCCGCGGCGGAGGGCCGCCTGGCGGTCGTCGGCCGTTTCGCCGAACGCGGGGTCGTTGCGCACCACGGAGACGACGTACTGGCAGAAGTACGGCGCAACGCTCGCGCCGCATCCCTGGGTCGGGTTCGTGATCTGCGGTGTGATCGGCTCCGCGACCGCGGCGTCGTGCTGCTCCTGCGTGATCTTGCCGTCTTCGAGCATGCGGCCGAGCACGTACTCCTGGCGCTTCTTCGTGAGCGAGTAGCCGTCGGCTTCGCCGTTGACTTCATTTCCCGGCTGGTCGATGCGGTAGGTGTTCGGGTTCTGCACGACGCCCGCGAGGATCGCCGCCTGGCCGATGCTCAGCTGGCTGGCCGGCACGTTGAAGTAGTAGCGGGCTGCGGCGTCGACGCCGTAGTTGACCGAACCGAAGTTCGCGATGTTGAGGTACCCGAGCAGGATGTCGTTCTTCGAGTACTCCTGCTCCAGCTGGATCGCGTAGCGCATCTCCTGGAGCTTGCGCTCGATGCCCTCGGTTCCGCTCGAGTTGGTCGCCGCAGTGAAACACGCCTGCTTCGCCGCGTCGTCTGCCGCATCCCATTCGCACTTCTGGATCAGGATGTTCTTCACGTACTGCTGGCTGATCGAGGATCCGCCCTGGGTGCTGCCGCCGCCCTCGAGGTTGGACAGCAGCGCGCGGCTCGTGCCGATCAGGTCGACGCCGCCGTGCTCGTAGTAGCGCGGGTCTTCGCTGGAGAGGATCGCGTCGTACATGACCGGCGCGACCTGGTCGAACGTGACCGGCGAACGGTTCTGCTCGTAGAAGGTGGCGAGAACCTGGTCGTTGCCCTCGTTGTCCTTGTAGAGAATCGTGGAGGGCTCCATGCCCTCGGTGAGCTCGAGGTAGCCGGGCATGTTGTCGAACAACGTGATGGCACTCGAGGCCGCTGCGCCCGAGATGGCGATGGCGGGAGTCACCGTCGCGGTGATGAGAACTGCGGCTACCGCGCTCAATCCGATGAGTCCGGCGAGGCCGCCGAGCACACCGGTGGCCGTGCGTTTGGTATCGGGCATAGGGTGATCGTAAGCCAGGATGCTGAGGGATGACCCGATGGCGCCCGGTACGCCTGGCATCCGAACGGGCGGATCACCGCCCCCGATGCGCACATTCCGGGAGTCGCGATGACCACGTGGGAGTACCTCACCACGCCCCTACTGATCCACAACACCGCCGCGATCCTCAATAACTGGGGCAAGCAGGGCTGGGAGCTCGTGCAGATCGTGACCGGGCCCGAGGGCGGGCTCGTCGCGTACCTCAAGCGTCCCGTCGGCGCGGACTCGTCGGCGAATGCCGGGTTGTCGGCCGCGGCAGAAGCATCCCGTCGCTTCGACGGAGCCGGCGCGTGAGCGGCGTCGTCGAGCGCCTCGCCGCCCTCGGGCTCGAGCTGCCGGACGTCGCGCCGCCCGTTGCCGCATATGTGCCGGCGAAGGTCCACGCCGACCTCGTCTACACGGCAGGCCAGCTACCGTTCATCGCCGGCGCCCTCCCCGCGACCGGCAAGGTCGGCGAGGGCGACGGGCTCGTCGCCGCATCCGATGCCTATGGCTACGCGCGGCAGAGCGCGCTGAACGCGATCGCGGCCGCCGCATCCGCCGTCGGAGGCGTCGAACGGCTGACCGGCGTTCTCAAGGTGACCGGCTTCGTGGCCTCGGTGCCCACGTTCACCGGCCAGCCCGGCGTCATCAACGGTGCGAGCGAGCTTCTGGCCGAGGTCTTCGGGGAGCCGGGCCGTCACGCCCGCTCGGCCGTCGGTGTTCCCGTGCTGCCGCTCGACAGCCCCGTCGAGGTCGAGGTCGTCTTCACCTTCGCCTGAGCGCCGCCCGCCAGCATGTCCCACTTATTGCCGACCGTGTCCCAGTTTTTGCCGCTCAGAGCAGGTCAATGCGGCAAAAAGTGGGACATGGTTTGGTGGGGATGCGGATGCCGGACCAGCGCGCGGATGCCGGACCAGCGGATGCGGCTACTTCACCTGCGCGGAGATCACCGACATCACGGCGGTGTCGCCGACCTCACGCCCTTCCGCCACATCGCGGGAGCCGGCGCATGATCCCGTTGCCGCGTGAACTCCCGCTGCTCCCGTAGAATTCGTCGGGATGAGCAGGTCCCGGACCGCCGAGGGAAAGCGTGTGTCATGGCCGCATTCAATACCGAGTTCGCCCGTCATCCCGATCGGTTTCGGAACGGGCGGTCCTGGCCGCGCACCATCATCATGATCGTCATCGCCGTTGCCGCGTTGGTCGCCTTCGTCTACCGGGCCATCAGCTTCGATGAGCTGCAGGATCAGGCCGTCGAGGCGACCGGATCGGTCCGCTTCGTCGCCGGCCAGCGCATCGGGCTCCTGGTCTCCCCGATCCTCCTCGTGCTCGTGGCGGCGGCATGCGTGTTCGCGGCCATCCGGTGGGGACGGGTGTGGAGCATGGTGGGCACGGGAACGCGACTCCGTCGGCGTCACCGCGGCGGGATGTTTAGCGGACGCCGACTCTTCGACGACATGGTCGTGCGGTTGAAGACCGGGGACCCCTCCACCATCACGCCTCTTCCGACACAGCCGTGCTTCGTCGACGTGGACCTCGAGTTCTGGACCGCCGATGCCGACCGTGTCGGCTTCGCCAAGGACATGCTCCTCGAGGAGACGAACAACCAGGATGTCGCCTTCGCGGAGCCGATCGCCTTCGAGGGTGCCTCCTACGACGCGCTGAAGGCCGCGATTGCGCAGGGATTCGATGAACGAGCCGCCCCGCCCGTCGCCCCCGGTCCAGGTCCCGTGGCTCCCGGCACGTCTGCTCCGACGGGACCCACGTCGTGAACGTCCCGGGAGTCCCCGCCGAGCTTCAGCACTGGGCTCGCGCATTCGAGGGCGGGAACCACTACGACGCCGTCTACGACCGTGCCGCAGCCGACGCCGTGCTGGCGCGCAACCGTCGAATGGCGACCGTGCTCGCCATCGTCGGCGGCGTGAGCCTCCTGCTCTGCCTCCTACTCCTGATCTTCGGAGGAGCGTTCACTCGGCTCCTCATCCTCCTCGGCGTCTTCGGGTTGGTCGTGGTGTTCGTGACGCTCCCAACGATCCTGAATGTGGGGCGGGGGATGCGCAGACTGGCCGTCGGTGAGGGTCTGCTCGCGCGGGTGTCGGGTGAGGGCGTGTCCTTCAGCCTCGTGGGTCCGATCGCCTGGAACGAGGTGGTCGGGGTCATCGAGTACGACTCCACTGCTCGCGCGCGGGCCAGCGCACGCATCCCGATCATCGGCTGGGGCGCTCGATTCTCGCAGAAGGCTGGCAACGGCTCGCGCGGTCTCACCCTTGCTCTCCGCGACGGTTCGGCCGTGCAGGCGCGAGTCCGAGACGAGAACGAGCGCGGCTTCGTGCGGTTGTGGGGGCCGAGGTCGTCGCCGGCCCGCCCCGGCGACATCGCGATTATCCTCGATTCGTTCCTCGATGAGACCGGTGTTCGTCAGCTCCTCGAGACCATCGTCGTGGGCGCGCTCATGAACGGTGTTCCCGTGCACCACCCACGGTCGGCCGCCGACTACATCCAGACGCTCGGCCGCCTGGTCGACCCGAAGTTCCCCACGGTGTAGCCGGCCCCCGCGGGAGCCTCCTCCGGCCGCTCCATCGCAGCCTGAACGGTTGAGGGCGGACGACAGAGGCGGATGACGGCGCCGGTGGAGCGTGGCCGTGTGTGGTGCTCGGTCATCGGTCGGCTTCGCCGGAGTCGAGGGGGATCCGCGCCTTCCAGTCGTCGGACGACGCCGCCTCCAGGACTGCTAGAACGGAAGAACCCGCTACCGCGTCGTCGGGTGAGTCGGGTTCGAGCGACAGCATTGCTCCGTCCGGGAGGATGTCCACCCGGGCCGGGACCGACGGAACCGGGAACGAGCCCGCCCGATCGCTCAGGTAGGTGATCGCGCCGATCCACGGCTCATCGACGTGGGGCACGAGCTGGTCGTTCACTCGGCGCTGTTCCTTCGACAGCAGCGCGGCGTGCTCAGGTTGCCACGCCCCCACGAGGCCGGCGAAGGCAGCGGGCCAGAGCGGGAACGTCTCCTGTTCGGGAAAGAGCGATGTGCCGTCGACGAAGACCGTGTTGTGAAAATTCCGCCGGGGTGTGACGGCCGATCCCGCAGCGATCGTGAGACGGATGGTCGAACGCGACTCGAATGACGATTCCCCGGCGGGTACGAGAACGAGTACGACACTGAATCCCTGCTCTGCGAAGATCCTCCCGTCGATCGAGCTCGGAACGCTCCGGGCGACGAGATCCTCGGCCGCCTGAGTCGTGCGTTCCACATCGTGGCCGGAAGCGTCGACCCAGCGCCCACCGATCGCGTCTCGGAACCCGTCGAGAGCCGCGAGGGTGTCGATCAGCCGGCGAGCGACCGTGACGGAGTCTTCCTCGCGCGCTCCCCAGAACGCCTGGAAGAGGAGCCCCCACCGGTTCGTCGCTTCCACCGTCATACGATTCATCCTCTCGCGTCCGTCGAACACTCACGAGACGGTCGCGGGATCAGCATCGGGAGCCCGCCCGAACCCACTGACGCGGAGACCGTAGAAAACGTCGCGTCGTCGACAGCCTAGGAATCCCCTCCTCGGCGTGGTCAGGGAAGGGTGGATTCGGCGAACGGGCCGTCGTAGACGATTCGACCGGAGTCGTCGTGCACGGCGAGCACGGTGTTCCTGTCCGCCACGACGACGAACCCCGGCGGCAGGTTGACGGTCGCGAGGAGGGCCGGCCGCTCGAGGAACACCGTGTAGGCCTTGGCGATGTGTGCCGAGTCCACATCCGACGCGGGCTGTGGCGGGACGGCCACGTCGACGAGCCATCCCGAGAACGGGGATCCGTCGAGCTCCTCTCGGTCTTCGGGGCGGCGAAGATCGTCATGAGTGCAGGCCGACTGGAGGACGCGCAGGGCCGAGGCGGTGAACCCGGGGTCGCGCACCTCGGCGACCAGGTCGAAGAGGATCGACGTCGATGTGAAGTCACCGATCTTGAACAACTCGAGCGAAGCGGCGAGGTACTCCTGAGGAGTCCGGGCGGCGCGAAGCTCCTCGAGGAGTCGAGGCTTGTCGGCCAGCGGTGCCGGCGGTCCGTACCTCCCGTTCGGCGCGATGGCTGTCGGCGTCGTCATCGGAATCCCCCCGTTGGCATGGGCGCGCAATACTATCGACCAGAATCTCCGCGGCCCGTCGAGGCGGGGTCGCCGTCAGTAGAGCGGGCCGGCGACCTGCGTGACGAAGAGGATGTGCTCTCTCAACGACACGGTCGTCAGATGGTCGGCGTCCTCCGGGCCTCCGAGGACGAGCAGAGGGGTGAAGCCGAAGCACTCGTCCGCCAATGGGATTCCTAGTCTCTCGACCGCCTGCGGGTACGGGTTCCAGTCGAGATAGTCGGCGTGTTCTCGGCGCATCGGGCTGCCGAGGTATGTGAGGAGCCGGGCCGGGCGGACGGTGAGGATGTCTACCCGTCCGCGGCGGTACTTCAGCAACTCGACGGCGCCGTCACGGAGCACGCCGATGTCACCGAGCGCGGTCGAGAAGAGAGGCACAGCTCCGGCACTCCGCTCGAACGTCTCCTCGACGATGTCCGTCAGGGACCTGGGGTCCACGAACCGCACGAATCCGCCGACTGTGGTGCCAAACCCGTGGGTCTCCCACACATTGACCAGCTCCTCAGGCACGACCCCCCTGTAGCGCTCGATGACCTCCGGCTGTGCAGGTTCTCCAGGCAGCAGCGTCTTGAGAGGGTCGTTCGGGAGGGGGTCGGTCACGGTGAGTCCTCAGTCGGTAATGGAATGGCCGGTTTCGTCGTGCAGGAGCGGTCGATCGTTTCGGGGATTTTCACGGTGTCGGGCACCGCGTCATCCGTCGTCGTTGTCCGAGGTGGTGCCCGACGCGCCGAGCTCCGTGAGCCTGGCGAGGAACTCCGCTGAGTACATCGATTCGCCCATCCAGTTGAAGGAGTCGTGGGCGCGTTCGACGACGTCGGGGGTCACGTGCGCTCCACCGTCGATCAGGGCGAGACAGATCGCCTCGACGGAGGGACCGGTGCCGAGCTTGACCGTCGTCAGGGCGGCCCTGAGTGGGGTGCGGCCCATGGGGTCGACGGCGTTGGGGTCGGCGTCGACGTCGATGAGGGTCCGCACGCTCTCGAGGTCGCCGCGTTCGATCGCGAGAGTGAGCGGGGAGTAGTCGTGTCGAGGCTTGCCGATGTTCATGGCGCCGTTGATCTCGACCCCCTGCGACGCGACGTCCCGGATTCCTTCTACATCGCCGACGGAGACGGGACCGAGGAACGGTCGCGACGGGGTTTCTCGCATCAGGTACGTCCTTCTCTCGGGATGTCGATGGGCTCGGTGTTCAGGACGTCCGGAGGACGAACTTCTCCGGTGGGGTGCGGGTTCCGGCGAGGAACGCGGCGAGACCGGTTTCGAAATCCATCGTCGAGGCGACGAAGAGAACGCTCTCGTCCGGCGCGACGTAGATCTTGCCGCCGCCCCGCACGGTGTGTGCGACGCAGACGCCAGCGTCGTTGTCCAGAGGGATCGTGCGGAGTTCTGCGTCGGGCGCGAGTTGCGCGAAGTAGCGGTGCCCGACCGCTGTCAGTCGTTCTTCGTCATCCGCGCTCACGTTGTGTTCCCCTCGTCGTCCATCTGCGCTCAGCCCGTCACGAGTGGGCCGGTATGCCCGCCGTCGATCAGCTTCCTGTACACCGCCAGTACATCATCCACGCGGAGCGAGGGACCGTGAGGCCCGTCCACCGTCAGCAGAGTGCCGCCGTCCACGCGCTCGATCGAGGCGCCTGCCACCGTATCGGGGATGGAATGCGTGCCGTCGCGGAGCCAGGTGACCGCGCCGAGCCGCGGCCAGGAGAAAGGGATGAGCTCCGGGTCGCCTTGGCGATCGCCGTGCTGCTGATGGTGCTGTTGAGGGCGTCCCACTCGAGGGCCAGAGTCCGCACGATGGTGGAAAGGTCCGCGAGGAAGGGGCGGACGACATCATGAAGATATCCATCGTCCGCGCGCCACCGGAGAGGCGTGTGATTTCGGACTGACGTGTCATGAGGTTGTCGTCGAGCATCGTTTCTCTCATGCTGTCGGGATCGAACGGGGGCTCAGGATGTCGGGGGAGCGTAGCCGGGGACGGCGTGAACGCCGGCGATGTTCTTCTTGACCTGCGCGTCGATGCGCTCCGGTGTCCAGGTGCTGGAGCCGCCGCAGACGGAGATCGAGGCAAGAACGAGGAGGTCAGTGGCGATGCTTCCGGCGTGGTACGAGGCTGGAAGGACGTCGTACTTCACGGCTTCATCTGCCGGCATTTCGAGCATGCCCCGGAGCTGGCCGCCGCGCAGATAGCCGGGTGGTCGTGTGAAGTCGGCTGGGACGAATACGGACGGATCCAGAGCTCGCAGCGTCGTCGCGTCAACACGTCGGTCGGCAAAGTAGGCGGCGGTGTGAATGATCTCCCGGACGGGTTCGTAGATCGTCGCGTTCCCGGTGTGGGGCGTGGGGGCCACCGCAAGCGCGATTTCGTTGAGGCGATCGAACTGGCCGTACGTCGCGAGAAACGCGACGACCTCATCGAGTTCAGCGAGTTTCACCTCTCGGGTGAATGAGAACGACTTCGCTGCTCTGACGGCTCGTTTGTGAACGGCGGCGGGCAGGGGAAGGGCCGACGTTTCCAGCAGCTTGGTGATGCGGGGCGAGACCTCGGCGGAGAACGCCTTGAGCTCGGCCTTGGTCGCCCACATCGTGGAGTCGTGTCCGGTCATCGGTCGGCCGCTCCCGTCGACGGCCGGGGAGGCGTCACGGTGAAGCGCTCGAGAGCGTCGAGGGTGGCGATGGCTCCGGCGGTTTCGTGGACGGCTTGGAGGAGGAGGTCGAGTTGGTCGTCCTCGTCGGGGTTGCCGGTCTTGACGAGGCTGTTGCTGCCGTAGAGGTCGCGGACGGTGGCGCCGGGTGCGGTGTCGGGAACCGTCGAGTAGTCGGGGAGCTCGTCGATCTCGAGTTCTCGTTGCTTCTCGATGGGGAGCGATTTGAGGGTTTGGTAGAGGTGGAGGAGGTTCGGGAGGGACCGATTGAAGACGTGGCGGTCGAGCGGCCCGTTGGTGATCGTCTGTAAGGGACCGTCGAGGATCCAGAGTGCTTTTGCTTCGGTGAGGTCGGGGTCGACGAGTTCGGCGGAGAACTCGTCGGTGAGGGTGGCGATCTGCTGGGGTACGGCGGCGTGGATGTCGGCGATGAGCGACGCCCACGCGGGGGAGGATTCGGAGAGATGGGCCTCGAAGGGCATTGGCGTCACGGTCCGGTTGAGGGCGTTGGCGAAGTACCCGGTCGAGTTGCCTATCCGCGGAGGCGTGACCTGGCGCGGGTACCAGTCGGGGATGAATTTTTCGTCCCGAGGGAAGCGCTCGAGGTCGAGCGCGTACTCGTCGTCGGTGAGCGCGTCATGGCTCGGCGGAACCGGCGTGAAGAAGTCCCCGCCCCCCACATTGAGGTAGACGCGAGCGTCGTAGTTGAAGACGAATTCGAAGCTGCCAGACGGCGCGATTTCTACATGCGCCGAGAGCCATGTTCCTCGGCCGGGTTGATACATCGCCTCACGAAGGGATGTGAACGGGCCACTGAGAACACCAGCCAAACGCCTGATCTGATCAACGGAACCGTCGCTGCGATAGACGAGATTCCGCGTGCGGCCGGTCGAGCCGACTGTGCAGTACCAAGCGATCGCCCGGTCCCAATCACCGTCAGCCTTCCCGAAGAAGAGGCGTGCGATATCGGACTGACGTGTCATGAGGTTGTCGTCGAGCATCGCTTCTCTCTTGCTGTCGGGACCGAACGGGGACTCAGGATGTCGGGGGAGCGTAGCCGCGGACGGCGAAGACGCCCGCGATGATTCTGTCGACCTGCGCGTCGATCCGATCGGGGGTCCATACGGACGAGCCGCCGCAGACCGAGATCGAGGCGAGGGTCAGAAGGTCGTCGGCGATCATTCCCGCGTGATACGAAGCGGGGAGTGCCCTGGCTTCCTCAGCCTTCTCGGCCGGCAGGTCCAGCCAGTTCTGCAGGTGTTCTCCGGTGAGGTATCCGGCAGGGCGTGTGAAGTCGGCGGGAACGAACAGATGGGGATCGAGCGCCTCCATCGTCGAAGCGTCGTGGCGCCGCTTCGCGAAGTAGGTCGCCGTATGGACGATGTTCCGGATGGGCTCGTAGAGCGTCGAGTTCCCGGTGTGTGGCGTGCGGGCGACGGTTCGGGCAAGCGCGTCGAGGCGGTGGTACCGACCATAGGCTGCCAGGAACGACACGACCTCGACGAGTTCGCCGAGCTTCACTTCACGAGTGAAGGAGAAGGACTTCGCCGTACTCTTTGCCCGTTGATGGACGGGTCGGGGAACGGGGATGTCTGACGTGTCGAGGAGCTCGACGACGCGAGGGGACGTTTTGTCGGAGAACGCCTTGAGATCTTTTGCGGACTCCCACTTGGGTGGTTCAATGTCGGTCATCGGTCGACTTCCCCGATGGGCTGCGAGATGGTTCCGTCAGGGAAGAACGAGCGAACGTGCTCGAGTGTGCCCGTCATTGTGCCGATCCTTTCTGGGTCGCTTGCTCGAGCTTCTCGATCAGCGACGCGGGGTATGCCGGCGAGCCGTAGGCGTCGTAGGTGTTCCGCACACGATCGAGCGCTCGATCTGTCACAGTCGCCCCACGCGCGACGAGTTCCTCGACGATGGCGATGGTGAGCGGGCGATCGCGGTTACCGCCCGCGAACAGGGCAGCCTCGAGGGGAGTGCGCCCCATCGGGTCTGCCGCGTCGATACCGGCACCGGCGTCGAGAAGCGCCGTGACGCTCTCGATCTTCTTCACCTCTGCGGCGAGGGTGAGCGGGGTGCACTGATGACGGGGGAGCGCGTCGACGAGGTCGTCGAGTGGGACGCCTTCGGACGCGAGCGCTTGGATGGCCGCGACATCGCCGTGCTTCACCGGGGTGCTGAACGCTCGCGATGGGGTCGGTGTCGATGTCATGGGCGGGGACCTCGGGCTCTCACGGGCGTCGGTTGTTGCGGTTGCTGCGGTTATCCGACGGATTCACGCCACTGGTGGCCCGGGGCGTGAACGAAGTCGAAGCTGGGGTGCGAGGTCGGAGATTCGGCGTAACGCTTCGGGCTCACCAACCACGGCTGTCTCCGACGACGCCGGGCGGCGGGACCGTGACGTCGAAGCGGTTGAGGGCGTCATTAGTCGCCACGGCGCTGGCGGTCTCGTTGACCACCTGGGTGAGAATGCTGAGCAGCTCCGTGTGTTCGGTCTTTCCGAAGGTGTTGGTGTCCCACAGCATCCGGACGGTTGTGTCGGGCGCGGTGGCGGGCACAGTGGTGTAGTCGGGGAAGGTCTCGAGCTCGAGGACGAGTCCGTCCCGGGCGTCGGTCGGGAGTGTCTTGACCGCTCGGTAGAGGTCGAGGAGGTTCGGGAGGGACTTCTGCCACATGTGGCGGTCGACCGGTTCGCCCGTGATGGTCTGCAGGGGTCCATTCAGGATCCAGATCGCCTTCGCCCAGGACAGGCCGGGGTCGACGAGCTCCGCGGAGAACTCGTCGGTGAGTGTCGCGATCTGCTGAGGAACGGCGGCGTGAATCTCAGAGATCATCGACGCCCAGACCGGGGAGGCATCCGCAAGACGCTTCTCGAGGCGCAACGGGGTGACGGTTCGGTTGAGCGCGTCGGCGAAGTAATCGACGGGGTCGGCGATCGGTGCGGGTGCGTTCTCTCTCGGGTACCACTCCGGGATGAACTGCTCGTCGCGAGGGAACTGCTCGAGGTCGCGGACGTAGGAGTCGTCCTTCAGGAGGTCGTCCTGGGGCGCGACCGGTTCGAGAAAGTCCCCATCGTCGTCCAACGGGATGAAGACCCGGTTGTCGTAGTTGAAGGTGAATTCGAAACCACCCGATGGTGCGACCTCGACCCGGGCGGAGAACCAGGCGCCGCGTGTCGGCTGGTACATGATCTCTCGAAGGTTCGAGAACGCATCAAGTGTCGAATTGAGAAGCCGGATCCGCTCAGTTGATCCGCCCGAACGAGACACCCAGTTCTCGGCGGTTCCAGTCCCACCGACCTCGACGTACGAGATGACGCCACGCTCCCATTCGCCCTCGATGGCGGCTATGAAGGTGCGAGCGATCTCGCTCTGGATCGTCTTCGATGTGTCGTCGGTCATCGGAATCCCCCTACCCCTCCGAAGGAGGCGTGACCGCGACCGGGGAGCCTTCGGGGAGGTCCCGTGACTGGGCGCGCACCTGGCCGACGACCGTCCAGAGGACGCTCGTGTCGGTGACACCCATGTTCTGGATGGTGTCGTCGCCGCCCAGGAAGAGAGGGACGTCGTACTCGATGCACTCGTCGAACCCTAGCGTGGCCGTGGGGACTCCGTTCGCCGCGCGCCATTCGGTGAAGGTCTGCGCGTCGAGTGCTTCCTCGATCGCTCCGTTCTGGAGCGCCGCGCCGAACTCGGCCGGGGTGGCGGCCTCGTAGAGCGTGCCGGTGCCGAGGTCGGCGATGTGGATGAGCAGTTCGTCCCAGGTGCCGTCCTCGGCGCGGGTGCGGAGGCTCACCAGCTGGCGTCCCATCCAGTCGAACGCGACCACGCCGGCGTCGGGGTCGACGATCTCCGGGAACGCCTCCCGGACCATCTCGGTGAACTCCGGGCCGCTCGTCGCGTCGTGAAAGCGGATGAGCCCCTGGTTGAACGACCGACCGCAGTATCCGGCATCCGCGAGAGCCGACGGGAAGTTCGGCGGAACGTACGCTCCACCGGCGTTGTCGACGGTGGGATCCACGGTGAGAGGCATGGTTTCTCCTTCAGAGATCGATCGGACGGAGGTGACTCAGGGTGCAGGGGGAGCGTACCCGGGAACGGCGAAGAGGCCCGCGATGGTCTTGTCGACCTGTGCATCGATTCGTTCCGGTGTCCATGTGGACGACCCGCCGCAGACCGAGATCGAGGCGAGGTCGAGAAGATCCAGCACGATCATTTCGGCGTGGTAGCGCACCGGGTGCTTGCTGTACGTCGCTGCTTCTTCGACGGGCATGTCCAGCAACCGCCGTAGCGACCATCCTGCGAGGTAGGTCGGGGATCGGGTGAAGTCCGCCGGGACGAAGAGATACGGCTGGAGAGTCCCTGTGGTCGAGGAGTCAGCGCGTCGGGCTGCGAAGTAGTAGGCGGCGTGAACGATACGCCTGACCGGCTCGTACACGGTCTCGTTGCCTGTGAAAGGGGTCGGCGCTACCGTCATCGCAATGCTGTTCAGGTGGTCGAACTCACCGTACGCAGCCAGATAGGCGACGATCGACGTGAGTTCGGTGAGCTTGACTTCCCTCGTGAACGAGAACGACCTCGCAGCTGTCTTGGCGCCCCGTCGTTCAGGTGCGGGAAGAACAGGCTGCAGTGTCTCGAGCAGCTCGACGATCCGCGGCGATGTCTCATCGGAGAACGCCCTGAGGTCCTTCGCGGTCGCCCAGCGGGGCTGCGCGTCAGTCATGGACGGGTGCTCCCAGAGGTCTGTGCATCGCTCATTGCCTTTCCATCCCGCACGCAGAGGGGTGACGTGTCAGGACTTCGGGCGGAGACTTCTCCGGCGGGGTGCGGGTGCCGGCGCGGAATGCGGCGAGGCCGGCATCGAAGTCCATCGCCGAGCCCACGAAGAGCACGCTCTCGTCGGGCGCGACGTAGATCTTCCCGCCACCGCGAACGGTGTGGACGACGCACACGCCCGCGCCGTCCTCGAGAGGGATGGTGCGGAGCTCGGCGTCGGGAGCGAGCTGAGCGAAGAGCTCCTCGGCTACCGCGGAGAGTCGGTCGTTCGGGTGTGGGTCGGTCACGTTAGATCCTCGCGTCGGGCGGTCAGGGAAGGGTGGGATCGGCGAAAGGCCGTCGTAGGCGACTCGACCGGACTCGTCGTGCACGGCGAGGACGACGCTCTTGTCAGCGACGACGACGAATCCCGGCGGAAGGTTGAGGGTCGCGAGGAGTGCCGGCCTCTCAAGGAACACGGTGTACGCCTTCGCGATGTCGCCCGCGTCCACGTCCGACGCCGGCTGCGGCGGGACGGCTACGTCGACGAGCCATCCCGAGAAGGGGGAGCCGTCGAGTTCCTCACATCGGATACAGACGGTGTCGGCCTGCCATGCCCCCTCGATCTGGTAGATCGAGTTGTCGAAGTTCGTCGGAGGCCCGAGCGGGAGACCGCTGCGCTCGTGGAAGTCGTCCTGCATCGCCCGAATCCAGAGTGCGTCCGTGAGGTCCTCGCTCACGCGACGGCGCGGGAACATCGACCGGAAGTTCGGTGCGACGGCGATGAGACCGTCCTCGACCTCGCGCAGTCTGATGGGCGCCCACCCCAGGTCGATGGACGCACCACCGATCACCGTGTCGCGCTCGAACAGGTCGAGCGCAGCGACGGCGGACGCCACCATGTCGTCACGAACGGTCGCGCGGATGTTCACTCCGGTCACGCGATGGTCGATCGTGACGCGATTCGCACTCGTCATCCGTGGTCGCCGTTCACAACGGCCCCTGAGCCAGGATCGAGAAGTCGGCCTCGCGGAAGACCGCTTCCATGCCCTGGTCATTGACCACGGCGGCGACGCCGGGCGGGAGGAAGAGCGCGCGAACCGCGTGCTTCTTCAGCTGCAGGAGCTGCGCGGCGGGATAGCGGGTCATCTCCCCGGGCGGCAGTGCCTCGCCGGGCGGAGTGGGGTAGACGTCCATGTACCACCCGCTGTCGTGCGGGCGAGGCGCGCTGCGTGACAGGGTCCAGCGCTCGGCGTCGATCGCCCGGTTGGCGATGATCACGTCCTGGTCGAAGTTCGTCGGGGTCGGCTCATCGATCTCCGCCATCGACAGGACGAGAGTCTGCCCCACGAGCGTCCACAGCGCGAGCGTCAGGTCGTCGGTGATCTCCCCGTCCGCATGATCCTCGTATCGTGGGGCGACCACCGTGTAGGCGTCCTC
The DNA here is from genome assembly GCF_020805625.1 of Microbacterium sp. cx-59. NCBI lineage: Bacteria > Bacillati > Actinomycetota > Actinomycetes > Micrococcales > Microbacteriaceae > Microbacterium > Microbacterium sp. cx-59. Next base: position 185,657 of record NZ_JAJHGO010000008.1, on the reverse strand, counting down.
TGAATCCTGGCGGAGGATGAAGGGCCCCCATCCGAGCTGCACGCTCAGCCCATCGCGGAACTCGGCGCGGTATGGCCGGAGGGCTTCGATGATGCCGCCGACTTGTGCGGACAACTCGCCCATGGCGCTCCCGCTCACGCGAGCTCCGTCGATGTCGGTCGTCACGGTCTCCAGCACGTCGTACCTCCTGTCGTCTCGTCGTTCCACATTAGGTGCTCACCGTCGCCCGATGAGCGATCACGCACCGTCGAGGAAGTCGTCGATGGCATCGGTCACCGCGTCGAGAGCCTCATTGCTGATCCTGCGCAGCATGGCGCGCGTCTCCGGCGTGATGGGAGCGAAGGCGGGGTGCCCTGGCCATGCTTCGAGCGGCTTGGAGCCCGTCGACGCGTTGGTCCGCGGACCCATGCCCCAGAAGTTCGCGGAGAGGTTCACGATGTCGAGCATCTGCTCGTAGGTGAGGTCCCGGAAACCCCGGAGGTCGACGATCCTTCGAAGAGGAATGATGTGGTCCGCTTGGAACGTCGTGGGACGGTAGTCGGGCTGCGCCGGGTCGGGGCGCTCTTCGCCCCTCTCGTACGACCCTTGAACGAGGTCGCGGATCTCGTCGGTCCGTGTCTTCGGCTGGAAGTGCTCGGCGAGCTGCTGGGACGTCATCCCGTCAGTCCGGCCTGGGGGATGTCCATGCCGGCCAGATTGGTGAGGGTGCCGTTGAGCTCGCCCTTGGCGCTCGTGATCGACGAGCTGAACTCCGACCACGCGGAGGCCGCGTCGCCAAGCTTGCCGGTGTCGGCGTCGGGGAGGACCACACCGATCTGCGCGAGGGCGTCCATGACGAACTCGATGTGCGACACGGAGGGGAGTGCGTGTCGCACGTCGCCGCGATTACTTGCTCTTCACTTGACCCTTGATCGTGCTCATGACCATCGTGTCTGCCAACGTCGTCGTGTCGCCGACCTCGCGCCCCTCCGCAACGTCACGAAGGAGGCGACGCATGATCTTTCCGGATCGCGTCTTCGGAAGTTCGGTCACGATATAGATGTCGCGAGGACGAGCGATCGCGCCGATCTGTTGCGCGACCCACGCGCGTAATTCGACTATCAACGCCTCGAGTTCATCGGGATTCACAGCGTGCGAGTTCTTAATACATACAAAAGCGACGACCGCCTGGCCGGTGGTCTCATCCGAGGCGCCGACGACGGCCGCCTCGGCGACGGCCTCGTTCCCGACGAGGGCCGATTCGATTTCGGCGGTCGACAGCCGGTGCCCCGAGACGTTCATCACGTCGTCGACGCGACCGAGCAGCCAGACGTCGCCGTCGTCGTCGAGGCGCGCACCGTCGCCCGCGAAGTAGAACCCGCGAACCGCGAACTTCTCCCAGTAGGTCTCGACGAACCGGTCGGGGTCGCCCCAGATCCCGCGCAGCATGCTCGGCCACGGACGCGTCACCACGAGCAGACCGCCGTTGCCGTTGCCGACCTCCGTGCCGGTGTCGTCGACGACGTCTACCGAGATCCCGGGCAGCGGCACCTGCGCCGACCCGGGCTTCGTCTCGGTGACGCCGGGCAGCGCCGAGATCATGATGGCGCCCGTTTCGGTCTGCCACCACGTGTCGACGATCGGTGCGGTTCCCGCGCCGATGACCGACCGGTACCAGACCCAGGCCTCGGGGTTGATCGGCTCGCCGACCGATCCGAGCAGACGCAGGCTCGACAGGTCGAATTCCTGCGGCACCTGGCGTCCGATCTTCATGAACGACCGGATGGCGGTGGGGGCCGTATAGAGGACCGTCACGCCGTACTTCTCCACGATCTCCCACCAGCGTCCCGGATGCGGTGAATCGGGCGTTCCCTCGTAGATCACCTGCGTCGCGCCGTTCGCGAGCGGCCCGTAGGTCACGTAAGTGTGGCCCGTGATCCATCCGACATCCGCAGTGCACCAGTACACGTCCGACTCGGGGTGGATGTCGTGCACCACGCTGTTCGTGAACGCCGCCTGAGTGAGGTAGCCGCCGGACGTGTGCAGGATGCCCTTCGGCTTACCGGTCGTGCCCGAGGTGTAGAGGATGAACAGCGGGTTCTCCGCCGGAAACGCCTGCGCGATGTGGTCGGCGGATGCGGTGGCCACCGCCTCGTGCCACCACAGGTCGCGACCGTCGACCCAGTCGACGTCGTTGCCGCCGCGTCGGACGACGAGGACGTGCTCCACCGTCTCCTGGGGGCCGGCGCCGTTCCGATCGGCGAGGGCGAGGTCGACCGCCGGCTTCAGCGCCGAGACCTTGCCCTTCCGATACCCGCCGTCGGCCGTGATCACGAGCTTGGCCCCGGCGTCGTCGATGCGGGCGCGCAGGCTGTCGGCCGAGAATCCGCCGAAGACGACCGAGTGCACCGCGCCGACGCGGGCAACAGCGAGCATCGACGCCACCGCCTCGGGAATCATCGGCAGGTAGATCGCCACCCGGTCGCCCTGTCCGATGCCGAGTTCGGTGAGCAGATTCGCGAGCCGCTTTACCTCGTCGGTGAGTTCCGCGTAGGTCACCCGTCGCTGATCGCCGGGCTCGCCCTCCCAGAGAAGTGCGACGCGGTCGCCGTGGCCTGCCTCGACGTGACGGTCGAGGCAGTTGTACGCGACGTTAAGCTCGCCGTCGGCGAACCAGGTCGCGAACGGCGGATTCGACCAGTCCAGCACCTCGGTGAACGGGCGGTGCCAGTGCACGTACTCGCGCGCTCGCGCGGCCCAGAACGCCTCCGGGTCGGCGGCCGCCTCGGCGTAGAGCGCGGCCGTGCCGACGGCATCGGCGGCGAAGGCCGCATCCGGAGCGAACCGGCGGTCCTCGGAGAACAGGTGGTCGATCTGGCTACTCATGTGCGCTCCTTTGCGTACCGCGCCACCGGGCGCCGTGAGGGTGGCGCGACCTACGCGCCGGGTCCCATCCTGCGACCCGCGGCGAGGGACGCGCCACCCCCGTTAGTTGGTGACGGATGCGGCAGGGGACACGCGCCGATTGCTGTTGGCGCGTCCCATCGGGCGCGCGTATGCTCATGGTCGCCCGCGATCTATTCGGGTGTGCGCGATCTCTCAGTGCCCCCCATTCGGAGGGTCGCGCACGGCGGCATCCTCACCCCCCATGAGGATGCCGCCTTCTTTTTTGTGCGAGGGTGCGCCCTCGCGTGACGGAGGGGCCGACCGCATCTCCACAGCGGCGATATTCGGCGAGCTGTCCACGGACGGGGGTCTGGGCGGGGTGCCGCCGTCGCTCGCGACCTAGCGTCGTGCCATGCCCCCGCCGTTCGTCGTGAGTCCCCGCGCGGAGACGCCAAGCCTGCCCGACGCCTCGGTGTCTCGAGCGGTGGCGCGCGGTGTGCCGGCCGGGGTGCGATCGGATGCGGCGGGCGCGTCGCGTGCGGATGCATTCGGGGCGCCGCGTGCGGATGCATTCGGGGCGCCGCGCGCGGATGCATTCGGTATGCCGCGTGCGGAGCCGTTCGTGGTGCGCCCCGCGGCCGCGTTGGGCGCAGCAGCGACTTCGGCGGTTGCTCGCGCGGACGCTTCCGCGCCGCACGCGCCGCGGATCCCGCCGGCGAGGGCACGCCTGCCGGAGGCGTTGCGCGCGCACGCCGATGATCCGGCGGTCACCGACATCTTCGTCAACGGGGCGCGCGGACTCTTCGTCGACCGCGGCGCCGGCGCCGAGCGCGTGGCACAGTGGCGGGCCGGCGAGGAGGAGGTGCGTGAACTGGCGGTTTCCCTCATCGCGCTCGGCGGTCGGCACATCGATGACGCGACGCCGTGCGTGGATGTGCGCCTCGATGGCGGCATCCGCGTGCATGCCGTGCTGCCGCCCGTGTGCGCCGACGGCACGACGATCTCCATCCGCGTGCCGCGTGCCGACATCGTCGACCTCGCGGGGCTCGAAGCGCGCGGGGTGTTCGGGGACGCCGGGCGCGCGATGCTCGAGGGCTTCGTCGCCGCGCGCGAGAACCTGCTGGTGACGGGTGCGGCCGGAACCGGCAAGACGACTCTGCTGGGCGCACTCCTGGCAACGGCGCCCGCGGGGGAGCGCATCGTGACGATCGAGGATGTCGCCGAGCTCCGCATCGATCATCCGCACCACGTCCGGCTCGAGGCGCGCCAGCCGAACCTCGAGGGGGCGGGCGGGATCGGGCTCGCGCAGCTCGTCCGCGAGGCGCTCCGGATGCGGCCCGACCGGCTCGTGGTCGGGGAGTGCCGGGGCGCGGAGGTCCGCGAACTCCTCTCCGCACTCAATACGGGTCACGACGGCGGGGCGGGGACGCTGCATGCCAACGGTCTCCGCGACGTGCCGGCGCGGCTGGAAGCGCTCGGCGCCCTCGCCGGACTCGATGACCGGGCGCTCGCGCGGCAGGTGGCGAGCGCGATCGGGTGGGTCGTGCATCTCGAGCGCGGCGCCGACGGAGTGCGCCGGGTCGCCGGAGTCGGGCGCCCCGGCATCCGGAACGAGCGGCTGGTCATCGAGGAGGCGCCGTGGCCCGTCTGACTCTCCGCCGTGCTCCCGCACCGGCTGATCGCACGCCCGAGATCGCGTTGCGGCTCGCTGTCCTGCTGCAGGCCGGCGTCGCTCCCGCGGGTGCATGGCGCTTCCTTGCCGAGTCCGGCGAAGCGGATGCCGCGGCCATCTCCGCCCGTCACGCTTCCGGTTCCGACCTGGCCGGCGCGATCGCCGCGCAGGGCGAGCGTTGGGCGCCGATCGCCGCTGCGTGGCGGGTCGCGACGGAAGTGGGCGCGCCGCTCGCCGCCGGGCTCCGTGCCATCGCCCGTGCGCTCCGAGAGGCCGATGAATGCCGTGACGAGGTGCAGGTCGCGCTCGCCGAACCTGCCTCGACCGCACGGCTGATGACCTGGCTGCCGCTCGTCGCGGTCGTGCTGGGCGTCGCGCTCGGGGTCGACACGCTCGGGGTGCTGACGACGAGTCCGGGCGGGATCGCCTGCCTCGTGCTGGGCCTCCTGCTCATGGGCGCCGCCCACGTGTGGACGCGTCGGCTGGTCCGAGGAGCGGCCCCGCCCCCGCAGGTGGCGGGGCTCGGCGCAGAACTGATCGCGATCGCCCTCAGCGGAGGCGTCTCGATCGAGCGCGCGCGCCGGCTCGCGGACGACGCGCGTGGGCGGGACGCAGCGGGGGCGGACGCTGCGGCGCCCGAAGCGAGGAGATCTGCTCGGGCGAGGGCCGGGAACGCTGTATCCGTCCTCGCTTCGGCAGATCTCCTCGCTCCGGGCCGCATCGGTGCGCGCGGCCACCCCCTCGGCGCACCGAGAACCCCGAAGACACGGAAAACCCCGAAGACACCAGGAACTCCGAAGACTGCGCAGCCCCAGGGAACCTCGCAGCTTCCATCCACCTCGGGTGCCCGCGGCGCGCCGGGCCGCCGGAGCGCGCCCGGCCGTCGGAACGCGCCGAGCCGCCGCAACGCGCCGAGCCGCCGGAACGCGCTGGGCCGCCGCAACGCGACGGTCACCGAGCCTGCCGCCCCCGCGTCGACATCCGCTTCGCACGAGGACGGCGATGCCGAGATCGATCGGATTCTCGAGCTCTCGCGGTCGGCGGGTGTTCCGGCGGCGGAGTTGCTCCGCGCCTCGGCGGCGATGGCGCGTCAGCGTGCCCGCATCGAGGGGCGGATGCGGGCGGCCCGGCTCTCGTCCGCCCTGCTCGTGCCGCTCGGCGTCTGCGTTCTGCCGGCGTTCATCGTGCTCGGCGTCGCGCCGATGCTCATGGCGATCCTGTCGTCGACCTCGCTGGGGGTGTGAGCGACCGTGCCCACGCAGACCGTGCCCACACAGACCGTGCCCACCCCTCGCCCGCACAGACCGTGCCCACCATCGTGCCCCTCTATAGAAGGAGACATCATGTCCGTCATCCGTCACCGCACCACGCTTCGCCCTCACCGCGCGCCTCTCGAGCGGCCCGCGTCCACCGGGGCCGGTCGCCCGCATCCGCCGGCGCTCACGTCGCTCCGTGCCCGCCGCCTCTTCGCCGACGACACCGGCGCCGCAACCGCGGAGTATGCGATCGCCACGATGGCGGCCGTCGCGTTCGCGGGTTTGCTGGTCGTGATCATGCGTTCGGACGAGGTGCGCGGCATCCTGGAGGATCTCATCCGCCGCGCGCTCACGGTCGAATGAATCCGCCGCGCGCTGACGGTCGAATGAGCCGCCGGCTCGGCGACCGCGGCTCGGTCAGCGCCGAGTTCGCGGTCGCCCTGCCGGCGATCGTGCTGCTGCTCGTGCTGTGCATCGGCGCGCTGTCGTCGGCGTCGTGGCAGGTTCGACTGCAGGACGCGACGGCGGATGCGGCACGCCTGATCGCCCGCGGCGACGACGAGGGCCGTGCGCTCGCTCTCGTCGCGGGCTCTGCTCCGGGGGCGCAGGGCGTCGTGGAGTACTCGGACGACCTGGTGTGCGTGACCGCGACCGCGCCCGCCGGGATTCCGGTCGTCGAGCTGCGGTTCACCGCATCCTCGTGCGCCCTGGGCGGCGGCCGCTGATGGCCGGATCCGCCGCGTCGACCGGGGTCGTCGCGGTCATCGTCACGCTGACGCTCGGCCTCGCCGCGGCGGGAGCGGCGGCGGTTCATGCGCAGCGCCTTTCGGGCACGGCGGATGCGGCGGCGCTCGCCGCGGCGGACGCCGCATCCGGCGCTGTTTCGGGATCTCCGTGCGCCCGCGCCGACGAGATCGCGACCCGAGCCGCCGCAGAGGTCGTATCCTGCGAAGTGGTGGGTCTCATCGCGACCATCCGGGTCTCGGCCGCTTTCGGGCCGTTTCCCGCCTCGGCAGCCGCGCGAGCGGGGCCGCCACCCGGCCAGACGATCGTCGTCGGCCGCTGATGCCTCCCAGCCGCCCCGATCTTGCGGGTGTGTATGGTGTGCATCGACGAAAGGACCACTGTTGGCACAGGGCGCGAAGGCGAAGACCGGTCAGGGCAAGAAGCTCGTGATCGTCGAGTCGCCGACGAAGATGACCTCCATCCAGGGCTACCTGGGTGATGCGTACGAGGTGTTGAGCTCTGTCGGCCACATCCGTGATCTGGCGAGCAAGAAAGACATCCCGGCGGAGAAGAAGACCGCGTACGGCAAGTACTCGATCGACGTCGACAACGGCTTCGATCCCTTCTACGTGGTCAACGACCGCAAGACGAAGACGGTCACCGAACTCAAGCGGGCGCTCAAGGATGCCGACGAGGTTCTGCTCGCCACCGATGAAGATCGCGAAGGCGAAGCCATCGCGTGGCACCTGCTCGAGGTCCTGAAGCCCAAGGTCCCCGTCAAGCGCATGGTCTTCCACGAGATCACCGCCGACGCCATCCGTGCCGCCGCCGAGAACACCCGCGAACTCGACCTCGCCCTCGTCGACGCGCAGGAGACCCGTCGCGTGCTCGACCGCCTCTACGGGTGGGACGTCTCGCCGGTGCTGTGGCGCAAGGTCGGCAGCGGTCGCGAAGGCACGGCGCTGAGCGCCGGGCGTGTGCAGTCCGCCGCGACCCGCATGGTCGTCGAACGTGAACGCGAGCGGATGGCGTTCGTCTCCGCCAGTTACTGGGACATCGAGGCTCTCGCCGCCAAGGGCGAATCCGCGTTCACCGCGCGGCTGGCGCGTATCGATGGCGCACCGCTCGCCCGCGGCACCGACTTCGATGACCGCGGCACGCTGAAGAAGGCCGTCATCGTGCTGTCCGAGACCGAGGCGCGCGCTCTCGCCGCCGCGATCGAGACGACCGGTGAGTTCACGGTCGCCAGCGTCGAATCCAAGCCCGGTACCCGCAGCCCCAAAGCCCCCTTCACGACCTCCACCCTCCAGCAGGAGGCGGGGCGCAAGCTCTCGATGAGCGCCAAGCACACGATGAGTGTCGCCCAGCGTCTCTACGAGAAGGGGTACATCACTTATATGCGCACCGACTCGACGTCGCTGTCGAAGCAGGCCATCACGGCGGCGCGCGAGCAGGCCGTGTCGCTGTACGGCGACCGCGCCGTGCCCGCGAACCCCCGCACGCACGCCAGCAAGAGCAAGAACGCGCAGGAAGCGCACGAGGCGATTCGTCCGTCGGGCGAGCACTTCCGCACCCCGGCATCGATCTCGTCCGAGCTCGACCGCGACGAGCAGCGCGTCTACGACCTCATCTGGAAGCGCACGGTCGCCAGCCAGATGTCGGACGCCAAGTACGAGACGACGACCGTCACCCTGGCGCTCACTGCAGACGGCAAGGCCGTCGAGTTCACCGCATCCGGCACCGTGTACACCTTCAAGGGCTTCCTCGAGGCGTACGAAGAGGGTCGCGACGAGAAGCGCGCCGACGCCGACAAGGCCGACGACCAGTCGCTTCCCGCGATGGCGGTCGGCGACACGCTCGCCGCGAAGGACGTCGAGCCGAAGGGCCACAGCACCTCCCCGAAGCCGCGTTACACCGAAGCGAGCCTCGTGAAGGCGCTCGAAGAGCGCGGCATCGGGCGCCCCTCGACGTTCGCCAGCATCATCGATGTGATCCTCGACCGCGGCTACGTGAGCAAGCGCGGCCAGGCGCTCGTGCCGAGCTGGCTGGCCTTCAGCGTGGTGCGTCTTCTCGAAGAGCACTTCGCCGACCTCGTCGACTACGACTTCACGGCCGCGCTCGAAGACGACCTCGACGCGATCGCCCGGGGTGAGCAGCGTCGGGAGCAGTGGCTCCGCGACTTCTACTTCGGGTCCGAGAACCACGTCGGTCTTCGTCACATCGTCGAGAACCTCGGCGACATCGATGCGCGCGAGCTCAACTCGACGCGCATCACCGACACCGCGACGCTCCGGTTCGGCAAGTACGGCCCGTACCTCGAGGTCACCGAGTCCGATGACCCCGAGGCGAAGCCGCGCATCGTGAACGTGCCGGAAGAGCTGGCGCCCGACGAACTGACGCCCGAGAAGGCGCAGGAGCTCATCGATGCGCCCGTCGCGGGTGACCGCGTGCTGGGGGAGAACCCCGGCAACGGCAAGCTCGTCGTCGTCAAGGACGGCCGCTTCGGTCCGTACGTCCAAGAGGTCGAACCGACCGATCCGGATGCGGTCGACGAATCGACCGGCGAGGTCGTCGAGGCCCCGAAGAAGCGCGGTGCCAAGAAGGAAGTCGCCCCGAAGCCCCGTACGGCGTCGCTGTTCAAGAGCATGTCGGTCGACACCGTCGACCTCGAAACCGCGCTCCGGCTCCTCGACCTGCCGCGCGTGGTCGGGGTCGACCCGGCGACGGAAGAAGAGATCACCGCGCAGAACGGCCGGTATGGTCCGTACCTGAAGAAGGGCACCGACTCGCGCTCGCTCGACAGTGAGCAGCAGATCTTCGACGTCACCCTCGAGCAGGCGCTCGAGATCTATGCGCAGCCCAAGTACGGCGCGCGGCGCGCATCGAGCGCGCTCAAGGAGTTCGACGCCGATCCGGTCAGCGGAAAGCCGATCAAGATCAAGGACGGCCGCTTCGGCGCCTACGTCACCGACGGTGAGACGAACGCGACGATCCCGCGCGGGGAGACCGTCGAGGACGTCGACTTCGAGCGCGCGAAGCAGTTGCTCGCCGACAAGCGTGCGAAGGGCCCGGCGCCCAAGCGCACGGCGGCGAAGAAGACCACGACCCGCAAGCCCGCCGCGAAGAAGTGAGCAGCGCACCCGGCCTCTGGGTGACGTTCGAGGGCGGAGACGGCTCGGGCAAGACCACCCAGGCCGCCCTCCTCGAGCAGTGGCTCATGGATGCGGGGCGCACGGTGACCCGCACCCGCGAACCCGGCGGAACCGAGGTGGGCGTCCTCATCCGCGACATCGTCCTGCACCACCGGGGCGAGATCGCGTCTCGCGCGGAAGCACTGCTCTACGCCGCCGACCGCGCGCACCACATCGAGACCCTGGTGCGCCCGGCGCTCGCGCGCGGCGAGGTCGTCATCCAGGACCGATATCTCGACTCGTCGGTCGCGTACCAGGGTGCCGGGCGCGTGCTCGACCCCGCCGAGATCCGTTCGTTGTCGCTGTGGGCGACCGGAGATGCGCTGCCCGACCTGACCGTGCTGCTGGATCTCGCCCCGGATGCGGCGCGCCGTCGACTCGACGCGGCAGACAAACCGTTCGATCGTCTCGAGGCGGAGAAGGCGGACTTCCACGAGCGCGTGCGCGCGGCTTTTCTCGCGCTCGCCGCCGAGGAGCCCGATCGATTCCTGATCGTCGACGCGGCACTCCCGCCGGACGAGATCACCGACGTCATCCGTCAGCGGATCGCTCCACACCTCGCTTGAGCGGCGTTCGCCGTCGGGGGTCGCCGTTAGGGTGAACCGTATGGAAACTGCGCCCGCCACCTTCCCCTGGGAAGACGTGTGGGGGCAGGACGACGCCGTGCGGATGCTGCGCGCCGCGGTCGATGATCCGTTGCAGATGACCCACGCCTGGCTCATCACGGGGCCGCCCGGGTCGGGTCGGTCGACGCTCGCCCACGCGTTCGCCGCGTCGCTGATCGCGGAGCCCGGCGACGAGCCGGCGATGCGTCAGGTGCTCGCCCGGTCGCATCCCGACCTGACGGCTCTGCGCACCGAGCAGGTCATCATCCGCATCGAAGAGGCCCGCAAACTCGTCGAGCGGGCGTACTTCTCGCCGTCGCTCGGGCGATACCGGGTGATCGTCGTCGAAGACGCCGATCGTATGGCCGAACGCACCTCCAACGTGCTGCTGAAAGCGCTCGAAGAACCTCCCGAGCGCACCGTGTGGGTGCTCTGCGCGCCGAGCGACGCCGACCTGCTGCCGACGATCCGTTCCCGCGTGCGCACCGTGCGCCTGAAGGAGCCCGAGGTCGACGACGTCGCCCGCCTGATCGCTGCCCGGACGGGAGTCGACCCGGCGATCGCTGCGCAGTCCGCGCGGCACGCGCAGCGCCACATCGGGATGGCGCAGCGGCTGGCCACGGATGCCGACGCCCGCGCCCGGCGCGACGACACGCTGCGTGCCGTGCTGGCCGTCCGGGGCGTCGGCGACGCCGTGGAGGCGGCGACCCGGATCGTGCAGGCCGCCGGCGACGATGCCAAGGCCATCACCGCCCTGCGCGACGAAGCCGAGCGCTCCGATCTTCTCCGGATGGTGGGGGTCGCCCCGGGCGCCGCGGTTCCTCCCGCGGTCCGTGCGCAAGTGAACGCCCTCGCTGATGAGCAGAAGCGCCGCGCGACGCGCAGCCTCCGCGACGGGATCGACCGGGTGCTCACCGATCTGCAGTCGATGTTCCGCGACGTCATCATGCTCCAGTACGGACGCGCGGACGACCTCATCAACACCGAGCTCGACGACGACCTCCGCGCGCTCGCTGCCGCGTGGTCGCCCGCGCGCACCCTGCTTGTGCTCGATGAGATCGCCCTCACTCGGCGCAACGTCGAACGCAACGCCGCGCCCGCCCTCGCCATCGAAAGCCTGCTCGTCGCCGTCGCCACCGGAAGGACCTCCTCATGACCCGCAGCTCCCGCACGATCCGCGGTGTGTTCATCGCGGTGGTCGCCGCCGCATCCGTCGCCCTCGCGGGGTGCTCGTTCATCCCGGACTCCCCGACGCGGCCGAGCACGAGCGCGGAGCCCGACGTGTCGGGCGTCGAGGAAGCGCTGATCCCGTTCTACAGCCAGGATCTCGCCTGGGAGGACTGCGGGGGCACCTTCGACTGTACGACGGTGCGCGCACCCCTCGACTGGAACGAGCCCGACGCGGGTGACATCGAGCTCTCCGTCGTGCGCCAGCGGGCCACGGACGGCGAGCCCCAGGGATCCCTGCTCACGAACCCGGGCGGCCCGGGCGCGAGCGGTGTCGACCTGATCCAGGGGTCGATCGACTTCGCCGTCGGCGAGGCGCTGCAGGCCGACTACGACGTCATCGGGTTCGACCCGCGCGGGGTCGGGCGGTCGACCGCGGTGAAGTGCTACGACGCGAGCGAAATGGATGCGTACCTTTTCGACATCCCCGCGGGAACCCGGGGGAGCGCGCAGTGGACGGATGAGCTGACCCAGCGCAGCGCCCAGTTCGCGGCGGCGTGCGACGAGAACAGCGATGGCATCCTCCCGTTCATCACGACGGTGCAGTCGGCGCGCGACATGGACCTGCTGCGCGGGGTGCTCGGCGACGAGAAGCTCAACTACCTCGGCTACTCGTACGGAACGTTCCTCGGTGCGACCTATGCCGACCTGTACCCCGACCGCGTCGGCCGCCTCGTGCTCGACGGTGCGCTCGACCCGCAGGCCAGCTCGCTCGAGGTCTCGACCACGCAGGGCGTCGGGTTCGAGTCGGCGCTGCGTAGCTACATGGCCGACTGCCTGGGCGGCAGCGACTGCCCGTTCGCCGGAACGGTCGATGACGCCATGGCCGACCTCGGCACGCTCCTCGCGAGCGTGGATCGCACTCCGCTCGCCAACGACGACGGCCGCCAGCTCGGTGCCGACTCGTTGCTCACCGCGATCATCGCTGCCCTCTATTCGCAGGACAGCTGGCCCTACTTGACCACGGCCCTCAGCAGCGCGCTGCAGGGTCAGGCCGGTCCGGCGTTCCAGCTCGCCGACTTCTACTACGCCCGCTCCGGGGGAACGTACTCCGACAACTCCACCGAGGCGTTCACGGCCTACAACTGCATGGACTACCCGGCCGACAACGCCGACGACCAGGCGGCTGCGGAGGCGCTGCTCGCCGAGAAGGCGCCGACGGTCGCACCGTACTGGGGCACGACCGACGGCTGCGCCTCGTGGCCGGCAGAAGCCACCGGCACGCGCACCGCGCTGACCGCCGACGGCGCGGCCCCGATCGTGGTCGTCGGAACGACCGGCGACCCGGCGACGCCCTACGAGTGGTCGGTGGCACTCGCCGACCAGCTGTCGTCGGGCGTGCTCATCACCCGCGTCGGCGAGGGGCACACCGGCTACAACAAGGGCAACGCGTGTGTCGACGACGCGGTGGAGAAGTACTTCACCGACGGCACCGTGCCGACGGACGGCCTGCGCTGCGAGTGAGCGCGGCGGTCGCCGGTTCGCCGGGACGCTCGTGAACATGTAGGATCGATCATCGTGCGCCGCGCTCGCGCGTCGCGCCACCTTAGCTCAGTCGGCAGAGCGATTCACTCGTAATGAATAGGTCAAGGGTTCGATTCCCTTAGGTGGCTCCGAACGAAGAGGCCCGGTTTTCCGGGCCTCTTCTGTTTCCCCTCGAGACTCGCCATCTCTCACCTTCGCAACCGGTGTCCCTGACGTGTCACCCAACAGAGCGTTGATCCTGGCAACGGCGACCTGATCGGTGCTCGATCCCATCCAGTGGGCGTACAGATCGACCGCCCGAGTCATGCTTGTTTGGCTCAGCCGCGTCACTACCGTGTTCGGACCGATGTTGCTCAACGATCAGACGATGCCGCCGTGTGGCGCAGATCATGAATCCGCCGTCCACCGTTGTGCTTGCTCCAGCCAGTGGACCGTTGCCAGTTCGGCCCGTTCAGCCGGCGGACGTCCGCCGACATCGGTTCCCTTCTCGCCCGCTGCCCACGCCTCGATTGTGACGCGACTGGAGGTGCAACCAGCGCCATCTACAAAGGCGATGACAAGTAACGTCGTAGCCCCTCCGCCCCGCCGGGGCGTGTGACGGTGCGCGAGGCGCGTCTCCTGCCAGACTGCTCCTGAGGCGAGGGGAAGAGCACAGATGCCGTATTTGGAGTATCCGATTGAGTCGGTCGATGTTGATGACCTGCATCTCGACGTCAGCAACTATCGGTTCGCTAACGACCAACCGACAGAGACCGCCGCGATGAACTACCTCTGGGCGGAGGAGGACGTAAAGGAAGTTGCCACGCTGATCCTGCGCGATCAATACGTGGATAACGAGTTGCCGCTCGTCGTACGCGAGGACGGGCGACTGATTCTGTTGGAAGGCAACCGACGGGTTTCTGCGCTTCTCGCTCTGCTAACCCCCTCCCTGGCTCCAGCACATCAGGGCGAGATCGAGCGGCTGCGGAAGCGCTACGCCATCGAGGCGGAGAACCTGCCGCGCCGAATCCGAGCCATGGTACTTCCGGACCGGACGACCGCTGCGCCCATCCTCGCCAGACTCCATATAGGTCAATCCAAGAAGCCGTGGAGTCTCGATGAACAGGCCAAGTTCGTGTTGGCGCAGCTCACTGGCACCACGACGCTCGATCAGTTGCGCGGAATGCTTCCGGCGATCAAGGACGTGCCGCGCGTCGTGCGCATGGGAAGAGTGCGTCAACGTCTTCGCGCTACGCACTATTCGAACGCTCGACTAGCGGACTACATCGCCGGTCCCAAGCTCACGATGTCGGCGTTCGAGTACGCCTACCGCAACACGACCATCCAGGGCCTCATCGGGCTCAGGTTCGACGACCAGGCACGGGTGGTGGGTTGGGCCTCTACTCCAGACGAAATTCGAGCGCTCGAACGACTGCTCACCGGTTTCATGACCAATGAGGTAAACACCCGTCGCGGCTTGAAGGCAGGGACAGCTGAGTACAAAAAGCTGCTCCGTGGGATGCAGGGCCTCCCCGACGAGGAGGTAGAAGAAGCGCCGCCGTCTGCGGATGAGGGGTCCGCGACCCCTCAGGAGACCCCGGCTGACGACCCAACACCTCTTGCTGACGAGGACGGTGCTCGTCGGCATGAGATCAGTTCGGGGAAGACCCCGGACGAGGTTCCGGTTGGCGACTCTGCCTCAACGGACGATGACGGAGCGAACCACATCCGCGACTACGTCACCACTGAAAAGCTGACGGGTGACGGCGGCGAAGGCGATGGCGATTCGAATTCACCGGACAGCACGAACGCGCCGCCAGGGGATGAAGACGAAACCGGTACCGAGTCAGGCGGCGTGCAGCTCGATGAACGCCGTGGCCGTGGCCCCTCCCGACCCGAGATCCGCGTGAACCTGAACACCACCGGTGTGGACGAGAGAACCCTTCCCGTGACCCTCCAGCACCGGTGGCGCGAACTCCGACAGATCAACGTCAGGGACTTCCCGGCGGCCGCGACGATGCTCATGCGTTCTATGATCGAGGCTTCCATTAAGGAACACTTCGGACTCGGAAACGGCATCGAAGTCACCGGGATGCTTAGTCAGGTGATGGTGCGCGTTACGAACGAGTACAAGACCAACGGACAGCTATCTCACGCAATCGCGACCTTAAACCGCGTCAAGAACGATGCGAGTACGACACCCGGCTCGGGACGCTGGTTCAACTTGGTATCTCATAGTGTCAACACGGACGTGACCGGCGAGCACGTACATCAAGCGTGGCGAGTCATCTTTCCGCTTGTGCGGTTCATGCTGATCGAGCGTCCGTTACCCGTGCCAGCGCAGCCTCAACCGGAGGCGACGCAATCATGAGTTCGTGGGCGCGTCCTGGGTGGCGTGCTGAGTAGTTCAACTCGTACCTACAAAGGAAGAAGTCCGCGTACAACTCTTCGATGAGCGGCGACTCGTCATAGGTCATGAACCAGTTCCCTCCAGCGCCGGAGACCACAGAGGCGAGATTCGCGTGATCCCTGGAGTCGAATGCGTTCAGGTACAACTGGGAACCGGCGCGAACGTAAGGCGGGTCGATGTACAAGAACGCCTTGGGGTCGGCCGCGTAGTCCAGGATGACGGTCCGTCCGTCGTCGTCACGAACAGTGATCTGATCGGCGAGGTTACCCAAAGCCGTAACGCGTTCCTTCAAGGTGTCCCGGTTGAAACGAGCGTCGATCTTATAGTTTCCGGCCTGATTCAGCCCACCGATGACTCCGCCGGTGAGGACCCCGGAGCGGTTGGTGCGGTTGAGGTAGAAGAACGCGAACCCGAGTTTGAGCGGATCACTCGCGTCAGCGCTTCTGTAGATCTCCCGCTGCCGCCGCCACTCATCGACAGTGAGTGGGGTCTTTTCGAGCATGGACAGGAACTCCGCGTTCTCGCGGACCACGCTCCGCCAGAACGAGTGCACCGCGGGGTCGAAGTCATTGACCACGAGTTCCTGGATTAGCCCCTCGCGCAGGAGTGCAACACCGGCACCGGCGCCGCCCGCGTACGGCTCGATGTATTTTGCGTCTTCGAGTCCTAGCTCTGCGATGAGGTCAGCGAACAGCCCGGCGAGCGCCGCCTTTCCGCCGGGGTACCGTAACGGCGAGGTAGTGCCGTAACGCCGTGTCGCCGGGATCGAAAGAGTAGCTGGCACGCCTCGGTGTCCCCTCGCTGACTTATACGGATGCGTCACGTTTGTGGCCCCGCTCGATCACTCTAAAGGGCGCACCGCTCGTGCCATGCTTCCGATTCCGGATAGTCGTCCACCGGGCATGACGCGCACGCGGCGTCGTCATCGATGCACCGTTCTAGCTGGCCGAACCCCGCTGTGTTCCACGAGGCAGCGCGACCTCTAGGAGGGTTTGTGAAGCACAGCGGCGAGATTGAGAGCTGCCGCCCGTCGTGTAGGAAGCTTCCAGCGCGCATTGTGTATCTAAGACTGCTGCTGCTCTCCACCACGCCGGGGCGTGCTCCTGTAGAGCGGCGCGCCGCGATGCACTGTCGTCCATCCGCTGGTAACGATGGACCATGCGTAGGGGGATGCAAGTGATATTCGGCGGTCTGCTGATGCTGGCAATCGTTGCAGGGGCGGCATGGGGAGTCTGGGCGCTGGTCTCGTGGTTTCTGACGCTTCCCAGCGGGACTCAGACCGCGACCGCAGCCCTTATAGGTGTGGTGTCTGTACCGCTCATCACGTACTTCACGTCGCGAGCACTGGAGCGGAGGCGATCCCGTGAGACAGCCATTCGAGAGAAGAAGACAGAGTTGTACGACGGCATGATCGTCGGCTTCATGAGGATGCTCAACCTCCAGCGACAGCAGGGCGGAGCGATGCCCGCAGCGGAGATGTTGACATTCTTCGCTGACCTGACTCCGAAGCTACTCACGTACGGCGACCGGCGCGTGATCTTGGCGTGGACAAAGTTCCGTCGAATCAGCGGGACCCCGAACGTGGACCCCCTCACCAGCATCCTGGCGTTCGATGACATGCTCAAAGCTGTGCGGGGTGACCTCGGCCATCCCACACTGATGGCAGGAAAGGGCGAACTGGTACGGACATTCGTCATAGACCTGGACGTCATGATGCAGAAGCGCAACCCCCAGAAGTGAGACATCCCGTGTCCCTGACGTGTCCCCGCAGTTTGAAAATCCGGCAATCTGTGAGGACCCTGCGACGAGTGGGACGCGAGAAGCCGTACCCCGCCATAGCCTGGTGGCACTCGTAATGAATAGGTCAAGGGTTCGATTCCCTTAGGTGGCTCCGAACGAAGAGGCCCGGTTTTCCGGGCCTCTTCTGTTTTCCCCGACGCGCCTCGGTGCCCGGGAGTTTGAGGCGGACCGGAGCGGTAGGGGATACTGCAGGGGAGGCTGCGAGGGGCGGACGAATGGGAAGCACTCTCGAGATCCTGTTCGAGACGTTCACGTGGATCGGCCTGGCCGCGGGCGTTCTGCTCGCGCTCGTCGCCCTCATCCTGACTCTCGCCGACGGTACGTGGCTCTCGGCATCCGCGGTGCTGGAACCGTCCGATCACGGTCGGATCGCGCGCTGGTTCACCCATGACGGGGGAGTGGGCGTGGCGGTGCTCTCGCCCCACGATGACGCGCACGCGGGACCGGGCGACACCGTCGAGCTGTTCTACCGCCGCGGATCGAACCGCGTTCGCCTCACCGCGCACTGGCCCCTCGCGAGACTCGCCTGGTGGCTCGCGGCCGGCTTTTTCGCGCTGGGTGTGCTGTCTTTTCTCGTGCCGCTCGTGATGATGCTGGCGGGGGAATCGCCCGGGTGATCAAACTCGGGATGCGGAAACGGAGATAGCTAGATAATCTAGCTACATGGCTTCGTCTTCTCCGAGCGATTCCGCTCCCTCGCGCTGGTTGCGTCTCGGCATCCCGGTGCTGCTCGTGTTGATCTGGGTCGCAGGCGGCTCGATCGGCGGCCCGTACTTCGGCAAGGTCGACGAGGTCTCCACGAACGACCAGTCCTCGTTCCTGCCGCAGAGCGCTGCGGCCACGCAGGTGAACGAGCGGCTGACCGACTTCCTCGGTGATGACAGCATCCCGGCGGTCGTGGTCATCGAGGGCGGTGCGGCGCTCGATGACACGCAGCTCGCCGACCTGCAGACCGTGGCCGACGACATCGCGAGCCTCGGCGGAGTGCTCGACGGCGTGTCCCCGCCGATCGCCTCCGACGACGGCGACGCCGCGCAGATCTTCGTGCCGGTGGACAGCTCCGGCGAAGTACGGGAGATCGTGGAGTCGATCCGGGAGATTCTGCGGAGCGACCTGCCGGCCGGGCTCGAGGGGTGGGTGACGGGTCCCGCGGGCTTCACCGCGGACCTGACTGAGGGGTTCCTCGGGATCGACGGGCTTCTGCTCCTGGTGGCGCTCGGAGCGGTCTTCGTGATTCTGATCATCGTCTACCGGTCGCCGCTTCTGCCGGTGCTCGTGCTGATGACCTCGCTGTTCGCGCTGTGCGTCGCGCTTCTGACGGTGTGGTGGCTCGCGAAGGCCGAGATCTTCGTGCTGAACGGACAGGTGCAGGGCATCCTGTTCATCCTCGTGATCGGTGCCGCGACGGACTACGCGCTGCTCTACGTGGCCCGATATCGGGAGGCGATCGCGGCCGGTGCGCGGCGATGGGAGGCGACCGTGCGCTCGTGGCGCGGCGCTTTCGAGCCGATCCTCGCCTCCGGTGGCACCGTGATCGCGGGTCTGCTCTGCCTGCTCCTGTCGGACCTCGCGAGCAACCGCGCGCTCGGCCCGATCGCCGCCATCGGCATCGCCTTCGCGATGCTCTCGGCGCTGACATTCCTGCCGGCGCTTCTCGCCCTCGTCGGGCGCGCGGCATTCTGGCCCTTCATCCCGAAGGCGCCGGCCGCGGAGGTCTCCGATGATGCGGACCGGCCCGTGCGCGGACTCTGGCCGCGCGTGGCGCGCTTCGTCGCGCGCCACGCCCGACCGGTGTGGATCATCAGCACGATCGTGCTGCTCGTCGGCACCGCCGGGATCACGCAGCTCAAGGCCGACGGCGTTCCCTCGAGCGACCTGGTGCTCGGGGCGTCGGAGGCGCGTGACGGACAGGACGTGCTCGCTGCCCACTTCCCCGCCGGGTCCGGGAGCCCGGTCTACGTGCTGGTCAAGGAGGCGGACGTCGCTGATGCGGCGACCGTGCTGACGGATGCGGACGGCATCGACAGTGTGTCGGTCGCTTCCGGTGATGCGCCGAGCGGCCAGGCGACCGTGACCGTGACGGATGGTGCTCTCGTGCTCGCCGCCGCGGGCCCGCCGGGAACGCCCGCCCCGACGCCGACCGTCTCGAACGGCGACGTGTTGCTGACTGCGACGTTGACGGACGCCGCAGATTCGCTGGCGGCCGAAGACAGCATCCGGGACCTCCGGGCGACGCTCGACGCGGACCTCGGCGCCGGCACCGCGCTGGTCGGCGGGCAGACTGCCATCGACCTCGACACGAACGACACGTCGATCCGTGACCGCACGGTCATCATCCCGACGATCCTCGCGGTGGTGCTGATCATTCTCATGCTGCTGCTGCGGTCCGTGCTGGCGCCGGTGCTGCTCATCGTCAGCACCGTGGTCTCTTTCGGTACCGCGATGGGAGTCAGCGCGCTCGTCTTCAACAACGTGTTCGGTTTCCCCGGCGCTGACCCGGCGGTGCCGCTCTACGGCTTCGTGTTCCTCGTGGCGCTCGGCATCGACTACAACATCTTCCTGATGTCGCGGGTGCGCGAGGAGTCGCTGCGACACGGCACGCGGATCGGCATCCGGCGCGGTCTGGTCTCGACGGGTGGAGTCATCACGTCGGCGGGTCTCGTGCTGGCAGCGACGTTCGCCGCGCTCGGCGTCATCCCGATCCTGTTCCTCGCGCAGCTCGCGTTCATCGTGGCGTTCGGTGTGCTGCTCGACACGTTCATCGTGCGCTCGCTGCTCGTACCCGCGCTCGCCTACGACATCGGTCGTGCCATCTGGTGGCCCTCGAAACTGTGGCGCGCGGGCCCCGAGGTCGACGGATACCGCGGTCCCGGCGGGCCGCAGAGCGAGGGCGCTGACGCGGACGCCGATTCGTCGGGGGCGACAGTGACCCGGGCGGAGTACCGGCGTACGCTCGAACCATGAGCAAAGCGCTGTTCATCGTCGACGTCCAGAACGATTTCACCGAACGCGGAGCCCTCGCGGTGACCGGTGGCGACGCCGTGGCCGAGCGCATCTCGCAGTACGTGAGCGATCACGCGGCCGACTACGCGATCATCGTGGCCTCGCGCGACTGGCACGACGGCGAGAACGACAACGGCGGGCACTTCGCGGCCGAACCCGACTTCGTCGACACCTGGCCCGTGCACTGCGTCGGGGGCACCTTCGGCGCGGAGTACGACGAGGTCTTCGACACCTCGCGGGTGACGCACCACCTGAAGAAGGGGCAGGGCAAGCCCGCGTACTCGCTGTTCGAGGGAACATCGGACGACGGGCGGACCGCGCCCCAGATCCTCGCCGAGCACGGCATCCTCGACATCGACGTGGTCGGCATCGCCACGGACTACTGCGTTCGCGCGTCGGCTCTCGATGCGATCGCCGCCGGCCGGCACGTGCGCGTCTTCACGGATCTCATCGCCGGCGTGCATCCCGACTCGAGCGAGAAGGCGCTCGCCGAGATCGCGCACGCGGGCGCCGAGTTGCGCCCCTCCACCCTCTGACGCGCGCGCTCAGCGGGGCGCGGGGGAGGGCGACGGGGCGGACGCCTCCAGGGCGCGGATGAGGTTCGCGGAGTCCCAGGGCCCGCGGTGACGGTGGCTGCCGATGAAGAACGTCGGCGTCGAATGCAGATCCATCAGTTCGGCGTCCAGCCGGTCGTCCTGGATGCGGCGCAGCGTCTGGGGTGAGCGGAAGTCCTCGGCGAACCGGTCCATGTCGAGCCCGATCTCCTCCGCGTAACGGAACAGGTCGTCCGTCTCCAGGTCAAGCTGGTGCGCGAAGAGCTTCCTCGACATGTCGATGAAGCGCCCCTGGCGGGAGGCGGCTTCGTAAGCCTGCGCCGCCTGCTGGGCGTGCGGGTGCGGCTGATCGAGCGGAAGGTGCCGCCAGACCCACCTCAGCCGCGTGCCGAAGTACGCGAAGACCTCGTCGATCGACCCCGTCGCGCGCCCGCAGTAGGGGCATTCGAAGTCGCCGTACTCGACGATCGTGAACTCCGCATCCACGGGCCCCTTGATGTGGTCGCGGGTCGGATCGACCGGGCGATTCAGGGTGGCCCCGACGGCCATCGGGGGGCGGATGCGGTCGCCGATGGCGATGATCGCCCAGCCCAGGCCGAACGCGAGCACCGAGGCTACCAGGATGCCGACACGCGCCAGGTCCTGAGTCTCCTCATCCGGGATCGCGATGGGCACGAGGAAGAGAGCGATCGTGAAACCGATGCCCGAGAGGGCGGCGCCGCCGGCGATCCGCTGCATCCCGAGCCCCGGGGCGAGTTGGCCCTTGCCGGCCGCTCGGAGAGCCCAGGTCGCGCCGGTGATCCCGATGAACTTGCCCGCGACGAGGGCGATGATGACGCCCCAGGTGACGGGACTCGAGATCGCGGTCGCGAGTGTCGCCGGGTCGAGGTGCACGCCGGCATTCGCGAGCGCGAAGATCGGCAGCACGCCGAACGAGATGTAGGGGCGCCAGGCGGCGTCGATCCGTTCGTTGATGGACAGCGACTCGCGAAGGCTGCGTGACACCGCCGCGGCGTAGACCGTGTTGGGTGATTCGCGGAAGGCGCGGGAGAGCTCGGCGGTGCGCTCGACGTCGGCGCGCCGCGGCGGGAAGACGGGGATGAGGAGGGCGATCGCCACGCCGGCGAGGGTCGGGTGGATTCCCGACAGCAGGGTCGCGACCCAGAGCGCGATGCCGAGAACGCCGTAGGAGAAGCCTCGGCCGAACGGCAGGAAGCGGACGGCCGCGATGGCCGCCATGAGCAGGATCGCCACGATGAACGGTGTCGGGTCGATGCCGCTGCTGTAGAAGAGGCCGATGGCGAGGAGCGCGCCGATGTCATCGACGACCGCGAGGGTCAGCAGGAACGTGCGAAGGCGCGCCGGGAACTTCGGCCCGATGATGGCGAGCGCGCCGATGAGGAACGCCGTGTCGGTGGAGATCACGACACCCCACGCCTGGGCGTTGCCGGAGGAAGCGGTGATGAGCGCGAAGATCGCCGCGGGCACGATGAGCCCGGCGATCGCCGCGGTGATGGGCACGAGTGCGCGGGTGCGGTCGGTGAGCTCCCCGATCGTGAGCTCGCGTTTCACCTCGAGTCCGACCAGGAAGAAGAAGAGCGTCATCAAGCCGTCGTTGACCAGCGAATGCAGCGTCGAGTGCAGCTGCATGTCGCCGATGCCGATCGTGACCGGCATGGACCACAGGTGCTCGTAGCCGTCTCCCCAGGGAGAGTTCGCCCACACGATCGCCAGCACGGTCGCGGCGAGCATGAGCGCCGCCGCGCGCCGGTCGGGATCCGCGAGTCCTCGTTTAGGGGTGCCCATGGGTCCATCCTGGCCCGGAAATCGGGCGGGCGGACGCCCGTGTCGTCAGGAGGCGACGATCGCGACCTCGTCGCCGACCCGGATGCTGCCCGCCGACCCGCCCGCGGGCAGCAGCAGAATGCCCAGAGTCGGCTCCGCCTGCGCGAACGTGCTCGTGAGCACGCGCAGAAGCCGCGCGTCGCGTTCGCCCGAGTCGGGGTTCGCCATGATCGCGGCGCACCGGCCGATCGGCCGCTGCACCTCGAACACCACATCGCCGACCTTCACGCGCCCGGCCCAGCGCAGTTCCGCCCAGGCCTCCGTTCCGGAGATGACGATGTTCGAGCGGAAGCGGCGGTCATCGACGGGTGCGTCGACCGCCGCGTCGACCGCGGCGACGGATGCGGCGCCGTGCAACGAGACGTAGCCTCGGGGCCGATCCTGGAACCGCGACGTGCGTCCATCGCCGACGAGTCGGAGCGGCAGCTTTCCGGAGCCTTCGAGCCGCCGCGAATCGCTCGTGCCCGCGAGGAACGTGGCCGCCACCTCTTCGAGAGCGCGGCGGCCCGCATCATCCAGGCCAGCCTCGATCAGGGTGCGCCCGCCATCCGACAGGCGAACCGTGCCGGTCGCGTCGTCGAATGCCATCCGGAGACGCGCGAGCGTCGGAAAATCCATCAGCGAGAGCCCGTGGCTCTTCGGCCAGTAATCGTCGCCGTCGCGCTCCTGTGGCTCGGCCGCATCCGCGAATCGGAACGCCAGCACCCGGTCGCCCTCGATCCGGCCGTCGGCCTGCACGACGAGCTCGTCACGGGGCTCGGGCGTGAAGCCCTTGATCGGGTAGCGGAAGAGCGCGGCGACGTGAGGCACGCCTCATCCTCGCATCACGGATCAGTAGTCGGTGCGGGCCTCGATGCCGATGTCGAGCGTCGTCTCGTCGCCGGCCCACGCGTTGAGCGCGGCGATGAGCTGCCGGTGCAACCAATCTGCCGGCAGAGGGACGGTGAGCGCCGCGAGCTGCGCGCGGCGTTCGTCCGCGGTTCCGACGAGGTCGTCGGGGGTCGGGGGGAGCGAATCGGTCATCGCGGGTCCTTTCGAGGGCGACCGTGCGGCACGCGTCCGTGTCGAGGTGTGCCGGGAACACTAAGTGCGCCCGGCGAGATCGGTGTCCGACACGAGTCGAGACAACCGGCGCGGGGAGGTCACCGTGCGGCCGTCTCGACGTTCGTCCGTCGCGCGGTCGCCGCTGCCGCACTAACGTTGCGCGCGGAGGCGATGCCGATGACCGTCCCCGTACCGGCCACGCACGATCCGGCCGCGCAGGATTCGAGCGTGACGCGTTCGCGGGCGACCGCGTTCGCGCCGTTCACGGTGCGCATCTTCCGCATCCTGTGGCTCGCATCTCTCGTCAGCAACATCGGCGGGTGGATGCAGTCCGTCGGTGCGCAGTGGTTCCTCATCGAGGGTGACAGCTCGCCGGCCCTGGTCGCGCTGGTCCAGACGGCGGCAGCTGCCCCGGTCATTCTGCTGGCGATCCCCGCGGGCGTTCTCGGTGAGCTGTTGAACCGGCGCCGGGTGCTGATCGCGACGCAGCTCGTGCAGGTGGGAGTGGTCGCGGTGCTGGTCGGGCTCACCTGGCAAGACGCGCTCACCCCCGGGTCGCTGCTCGCCGCCACACTGGCGCTCGGGGTGGTGTCGGCCATCCAACTGCCGGCGTACGAGGCGATCGTTCCCGACATCGTGCCGAAGCCGATGATCGCGGATGCGGCGGCACTCTCGTCGACCGGGATCAACCTGGCTAGAGCCGTGGGTCCCGCACTCGCCGGTCTCGTCGCTGCCCAGGTCGGATTGGCGGCCGTGTTCGCACTCAACGCCCTGTCGTTCGTGTTCTTTCTGATCGTGCTGGTCGCCTGGCGCGGCTACCGCCCGCCGCCGGTGCGAGCCGAACCGTTCCTCGATGCGAGCCGCGCGGGACTCCGTTACGTTCGTCATTCCGCGATCGTCCGGAAGATCCTGGTGCGGTTCTGCTTGTTCCTGCTCCCCGCGAACGCGCTCTGGGCACTGCTGCCCGTCGTCGCTGCCGGCACCCTGGGGCTGTCGGCCGCCGGCTACGGTCTGCTGCTGGGCGCGCTCGGCGTCGGTTCGCTGCTCGGTGCGACGGTTCTCGGGAAGGCGCGCGCGCGGCTCGGCGTCAACGGAACGGTGATGTGGGGGAGTGCGGCATACGGCGCGGGGCTCATCCTCGTCGTCGTCTGGCCGACGCTCTGGGTCACGATTCCCGTTCTGCTCGTGACGGGTGCTGCCTGGATCGCGGTTGTCGCGACCGTCAACGGCACGATCCAGGCATTCCTCCCGGTGTGGGTGCGCACTCGCGGTCTCTCCATCTACCAGCTCGCCTTCTACGGACCGACCGCCGTGAGTGCCGTCGTGTTGGGCGTGCTCGCGGATCGCTGGGGGAGCGAGGCCGTGATGGTCGTCGCCGGCGGCCTGACCGTGCTCCTCGCCGTATCGCAGGTGATCTGGCGGCTCCCCGAGACGCAGGGCATCGGTCGGGAGATCGTCCCTATCCCCGGCGAGACGATCGAGCACCTCAGCGACGAGGATGACGCCGTCCTGGTGCTCGTGCATTACACGGTGGCGCCGACGGACCGCGCGGAGTTCGTGCGGACGATGGCGTGGGTCGAGCAGGCCCGCCTGCGTACCGGCGCACGCGCCTGGCGGCTCTACCGCGACCCCGCGCGCGACGACCGACTGGTCGAGGCGTTCACGGTGGGAAGCTGGCGCGAGCACCTGAGTCAGCACGAGGCGCGCACCACCGAATACGACGGCGATTTGCTGGACCGCGCACGGGCGCTGAGCGTGGGTGTGCCGACCGTCGATCACCTCGTCGTCATGCCCCGCCCGCACCATCCTCGACACCCGTCGAACCCCACCGACCGGCCGCCGCTCTAGATTTGTGAACGCTCCCAGACATCGGAGGACACCATGACGTTGCGCTCGCGTTCGCTCTGCCCGACGCTTCTCGGGAGGAGCGGCCCCGCCCGAATCGCTGCGGCGCTCGCTCCGGGGGCGTCATGACTTCCGCATCCGGTGCACGCGTGCCCATCGAGCCGCAGAGCGTGGATGCGCCGCTCACCGGCTCGGCGGTCTTCCTCGTGCTCACGGTTCGTGAGGGCGCCGAAGCGATCGATACGGTTCGTCAGACGCTCGGCGCGCTGGGCGAGGTCGTCAAGAACGTCGCCTTCCGCGATCTGACCGCCGCTCTGGCGTGCACGGTCGGCATCGGCGCCGCGGTGTGGCCCGCCCTGACGGAGAGCCCGCTGCCCGCGGAGCTCCATCCGTTCCCGCCCGTCGTCGGCGCTCATCACACCGCGATCTCGACCCCGGGCGACCTCTTGTTCCATATCCGATCGGACCGGCGCGACCTCTGCTTCGAACTCGAACGCCAACTCCTCGACCTCCTCGCCGGCAGCGTCGACGTCGTCGATGAGACCGTCGGGTTCCGCTACTTCGACATCCGCGATCTCCTCGGATTCGTCGACGGCACGGCGAACCCGGTCGGCCCGGCCCTCCCCGACGACACGCTCGTGGGCGACGAGGACCCGGCCTACGCGGGCGGAAGCTACGTCGTCGTGCAGAAGTACACGCATCCGATCGACAAATGGCATGCGCTCACAACCGAGCAGCAGGAAGCCATCATGGGCCGCACGAAGGCCGACAATATCGAGCTCGATGATGCCGACTCCGGACAGAAGTCGCACAAGACGCTGTCGACGATCGTGGTCGACGGGGTGGAGCACGACATCCTTCGCGACAACATGCCCTTCGGCAGTCCCGGCAGCGGCACGTTCGGCACGCACTTCATCGGATACTCGCGGCACCTGTGGGTCATCGAGAAGATGCTCGAGCGCATGTTCATCGGCGACCCGCCGGGCCTGCACGATCGTTTGCTCGACTTCTCCACCCCGCTCACCGGCTCGACCTACTTCGTGCCGGCGGCGCCGTTCCTGGACGGCCTCGCCGACCTCGGCGGCGACGATCAATGACGGCGACCTCGGCGGTGGGTCGTTCGGGCATCTCGCACGGTGCCGGATTCTGGGTGGTCGCGGGGACCTTCCTGCTGGTCATGGCCTACTCGACGGTGCCGACACCGCTCTATCCGCTTTATCAGGAGCGCGACGGGTTCCCCGTCTGGATGATCACCGTCATCTTCGCGGCCTACGCGGTGGGCGTCGTGTTCAGCCTGTTCTTCGTCGGGCACATCAGCGACTGGGCGGGGCGGAGACGGATGCTGCTCATCGCGGTGCTGATCTCCGTCCTGTCGGCTGTCCTGTTCCTGGTGTGGACCACGCCCGAGGGGTTGATCGTCGCGCGTCTCGTGAACGGCGTCAGCGTGGGCGTCCTCACCGCGACGGCCACGGCGCACCTCGGTGAGCTGCGGGCGGCGGCGCGCCCGGACGAGAACACCATCCTGGCCGCATCCGTCGCCGGTGCCGCGAATCTCGGCGGGCTCGCGATCGGTCCGCTGGCCGGCGGACTGTTCGCCGAGTTCCTGCCCGATCCGCTCGTGCTCCCGCACGTGGTGTTCCTGATCGTTCTCGTCATCGCGGGGATCGCGGTGACCGCCGTGCCGGAGACGGTGACACCACCCGCGACGGTGCGCTACCGGCCGCAGCGACTCGCCGTGCCGCCCGCGTCGCGGGGCGCATTCGTCGCCGCCGGATTCGGGGCCTTCGCCGCGTTCGCCCTACTGGGATTGTTCACCTCGCTCGCACCGACCATCCTCGGCTCCACGTTCGGGGTGACCGACCACCTCGTCGCCGGCGCGACCACGTTCGGCGTGTTCGGGGCGGCGGCCGCCGGGCAGGTGCTGCTCGCGAGAGTGGCGCTGCGCCGTCAGCTCATCGTGGCGACCCTCAGCTGCGGCATCGGACTCGTCGCCGTCGCGACCGGCGCGCTCGCCCCTCAGCTCGCCGTTTTCATCCTCGGCGGAATCGTCGCCGGCCTCGGCGTCGGCGTGCTCTTCAAATCATCGATCGCGACCGCGGCAGGACTGTCGGACCCCGCGCGGCGCGGCGAGACCCTCGCCTTCATCTTCCTGATCGCCTACTGCGGGCTGGCGCTCCCGGTGCTTGTGGTCGGGGCTGCGCTCACCGTGATCCCCGAGAACGTCGTGCTCGTGGTGTTCGTGGCATTCGTGCTCACCTGCACCGTCTCGGCCGGCATCGTCATGACGCGAAAGGCGAAGAAATGACCACCATCGCTGACAGCATCTGCCCCGATGTTCCCCCGTCCGGTCCGGGATGCGTCGAATGCGACGCCACGGGCAGTTGGTGGCTGCACCTCCGGCGTTGCGCCTTCTGCGGGCACATCGGATGCTGCGACGACTCGGTCGACAAGCACTCCACCGCGCACGCGCAGGCGACCGGACACGACGTGATCCAGAGTTACGAGCCGGGGGAGGACTGGTTCTGGAGCTTCTCCGCCGCGAGCTACGTGG
This sequence comes from Microbacterium sp. cx-59, assembly GCF_020805625.1. Classification (NCBI taxonomy): domain Bacteria; kingdom Bacillati; phylum Actinomycetota; class Actinomycetes; order Micrococcales; family Microbacteriaceae; genus Microbacterium; species Microbacterium sp. cx-59. The sequence goes on along the minus strand of NZ_JAJHGO010000008.1, from coordinate 157,599 downwards.
AAGACGGCCCCGAGCTCGCTCCGCCGCGTAGTCACCCGCGCGGTCAGACGACCCCCGGGCCCGCCGGGCGCGTGCCCGCGAACTGGCGCGACCTGATCGGGTAGGGGTTCGGGGGTGCGGGCCGGGCGTGGGGTGCGGGGGTTGTGCCGCATCCCCCCCCCGGATGGTGTGACGTGGCGGGTATGAGGCGGCGTAGAGCCTGCCGAGGTGAGGGCGATCAGCCCAGACGAGGATGATTCGGCTCCAAATCCCCTCGGCTCGGCGGATGATCCTTGTCTCGGCAGGGTGGAGCTGGGCGGGGTGGGTGAGACCTGCCCAGCGGCCAGGCGCATCGCGCGGGGTTTGTGCCGCATCCGCCCCCCGGGTGGTGTGGCGTGGCAGGTGTGAGGCGGCGGGGAACCTGCCGAGATGAGGGTGTTCAGCCCAGGTGAGGGTGATTTGGTTTCAGATCCCCTCGTCTCGGCAGATGGTCCTCGTTTCGGTGGGGCGGAGCGGAGCTTGGCCGCATCCGCTCCTCGGATGGTGTGAGGCGGCGGGGGAGCCCTGCCGAGATGAGGGTGATCAGCCCAGGTGAGGGTGATTCGGCTTCAGATCCCCTCGTCTGGGCGGATGGTCCTCGTCTCGGCGGGCCGGGTAGACCATCCCCGTTCGGCGGATCGACCGACACCACGCGCGGATGCGGGTGCAGACACCAGGCCCGGATGCGGGTGGATGGTGCACGCCGCAGAGTCAGCAGTTGTTCGGGCGTTGCCCGGCCTCGACCTCCGCGAACCACTCGAGAACTGCGGGCAGCGACGCGTAGGCCGCCAGAGCGTGCGTGACATCGGGGAAGGTGTGGAAGGTCACGTCGGTCTGCTGCGCGCAGAGCAGTCGCACGTACCCCTCGGTCGCGGACGGGATGACGAGCGTGTCAGCGAGTCCCTGCCCGACGAAGACGGGCACCGTAAGGGGTTGCCCACCGGCACTGTTCTCGTGCAGCAGGGTCTGCCACGGTTCGGTCGTCGCCGGGTCCGATGAGACGTAGGCGCCCACGAGCGGATCGGCGATGCCGTGGATCTCCTTCGCCTGCGTGAGGCAGAGGGCGGCCATCTCGGGGGTCGCCTTCGCGCCGGCGGGTGTCAGGATGGCGGTGATCTCGCCCCCCGGATAGCGGTCGGCGTACGCCGCTTCGTACGCGGGGATGGCGAAAGACGCGATCGTGGTTCCCGACAGGTTGACGATGTCATCGGTCATGAGAGCGGCGAGGTCGGCCGCCGGCGCAGCCACGGCGACACCCTCGAGCGTCAGTTCGGGGGCGTACGCGGCCGCACGCTCGGCCGCGAAGAGGGCTGCCTGGCCGCCCTGCGAATGTCCCCACAGCAGCAGCCGGTCTCCGATGTGCGCCTCGTCGATGGAGCGAGCGGCCCGCGCGGCGTCGAGGACGCGATGGGCAGCAGGAACGCCGAGGAGGTACGACGAGTCGATCGCGACACCGAGCCCCGGGTAGTCGGTCGCCACGATCGCGTAGCCGGCGGCGAGGAGTTCGTGCAGGCCCTCGATCAGCTGGAACGGGTCGACGGCGAGCGAGGGAGCGCACGGCGGTGCCGCTCCCGTCGTGGGATGCGCCCACGACACGATCGTCCGGCCGCCTGGGGGAGCCGCGCCGTCGGGCACGATCAGCACGCCGGAGACGGGGATGTCCGCTCCCGCGAGATCCTGCGAGTGGTACAGCAGCCGCCACGCGGTGGTCCCCGCGGGTGCGCTCGCGATGGGCTCGCTGCGGATCACCGTGCCGGGGGCCGCCGTCGGCATGGGCGAGGGCGGCGCGTAGAACGCTGCATCCGTCGCCTTCTCGGCTTCGCCCTCGGTCACTCGGCGGATGGCGTCAGCGGCAATCAGCACGACCAGGATGGCGGCCGCGGCGCCGAGGGCGAGAGTGACCGGGTGTCTGGATCGCACAGCGCTCCTCACCGCCGGAAGAGGGAGCGGCGGCAGTGGCTTCACCGTAGCGTCGCGACACCGGTGCGTCTACGGCGATGCCCCGCGCCGCGACACCGGGTGGCGTGCCTGCCGGCCGCGACACCCGGCGATGCCCCGCCCGCCGCGAGAATCAGCGCAGGGCCGCCAACGCCAGCTCGAGCGCGGCATCGAACGACGTCTCGCGTTCGTGCGACGAGAGCGAGACCCCGGTCGCCGGCACGTCGGTGACCGTCAGTACGGTCAGGGTTCGCACGTGCTCGGCGGCGCCGACCGCGTAGAGTCCCGCGGCCTCCATCTCGACCGCGAGAGCGCCGTGGGCGGCCAGGCGGTCGAACATCCCTTCCGGGGTGGCGTAGAAGTGATCGGAGGTGAACACGGCCCCCGTGTGGACGGTCGCCTCGACGCTCTCCGATGCGCCGACCGCGGCGCTCGCGAGCGTGAAGTCGGGCACGTGGCTGAACACGATTCCCGGGATTCGGGAGGCGCTCATCGCCGAGTCGGTGTGCGCGGCCGTGGCGATGACGATGTCGCGCACCTCGACCGAGGGATGGATGCCGCCGGCCGTGCCGACGCGCACGATGTCGCGCACGCCGTAGAACCGGGCGAGCTCGGTCGCGTAGATCGTCATCGACGGCGATCCCATGCCCGACGCCATCACCGTGAGCGGCTCGCCGCGGTAGGTACCCGTGTACCCGAGAATGCCGCGAACATCGGTGACGAGCGTCGGGTCGTCGAGGCGCGTTTCGGCGATGCGCCGCGCACGATAGGGGTCGCCGGGCATGATCACTTTCGGGGCGATCTGCCCGGGCAGGGCGGCGATGTGTGCAGTGCTCATGCGAGTTCCTCCTGTGAGAGCCACCGGACGAGCCGGTCGAACAACTCGCCGTAGCCGGGCCAGGCGAGAAACGCGGGCGTGGCCCAGTGCGGGGCCAGGTCGGAGCTGAACGCCGCGGTGCGCCCCGCCCCATGGGTGCCGACGACGAGGAGCGGATGCTCCCCCGCGGTCGCGAGCACGTCTGCATCCGGCTTCGCGATGAGTTCGTTCAGCCCGAGGAGCAGCGGCCAGCGCGGGTCGAGCGGATCGACGATCGGATGCGGCTGCGAGACGAGCGGGTCGACGCCCGAGGGAAGCTCGATCCGGTCGTCGCGGTCGAGGATTCGAACCGGCAGCACGTCGGCCAGCGCGGTTCGTCCCCATCGTGCCTTCGCGTCGATCCCGGAGAAGCTCAGGTAGCCGCCGATCATCACGAGGCCGCCGCCCGCGGCGGTGAACTCCGTGAGCGCGCCGATGGCGTCGTCGACGGGACGGGAGTGCGAGAAGACGGCGGGCGGCAACTGGAACGTGTTCGCCCCGACGTCGGAGATGACGATGACATCGGCGAGGCCGGCCAGCTCTGCGGCGCTCGCCGGCAGGTCGAACTCGATCCGGTGCGAGGGGATGCGGGTGACGTCGTGGCCCCGCTCTTCGAGCGCCGCGACGAACTCCGCGCCGCCTTCTTCGTACTCGGACGACGTGAACGTGTCGAAGCCCTTCTGATGGATCGAGTGCACGAACCAGGACTCTCCGACGAGCAGAACGCGTGACATGTATGCCATGCAAATGCATTTGCAACATCCGCGCCAGCCTCTCCGGTTACGTGCGCGTAAAATCTGCCGCACGGGGCCGCTCCACGGTGCGCCGAACGCCTTCGCCCCACGGCGCGCTCGGATAGTCTCGCCCGATGATTCCTCTCGTTGTCGACACCGACACCGCCGCCGACGACTGCTTCGCTCTGCTGGTCGCCCTGCTCGATCCGCGCGCCGATCTGAAGGCCGTGACCATGGTCGCCGGCAACGTCGGGTTCGCCCAGCAGGTGCACAACGCGCTCCTGACGATCGCCCTCGCGGGGCGTGCCGGAGAGGTGCCCGTGCATCTGGGCGCTGACCGCCCGCTCCTTCGCGACTGGGTCGACGCGGTCGACGTGCACGGCGATGGTGTCGGCGGCATCCGTCGCCCCGCGGACGGCCAGGCCACGTCGCCCGAGCACGCGGCGCAGGCGCTCATTCGGCTCTCCCGCGAGTACGAGGGCCGGCTGCGGATCGTCGCGATCGGGCCTCTCACGAACATCGCGCTCGCGGTGCGACTGGACTCCGGGTTCGCCGCGCGCATCGACCGGCTCACCGTCATGGGCGGATCGATCAACGGCCGCGGCAACATCACCCCGGCTGCGGAGTTCAACATCTACGTCGACCCGGAAGCGGCAGAGATCACCGCGCGTGCCGGGTTCGGTGACCTTCGTTTCCTCACCTGGGATCCGGTGACCCTCCGCGATGCGGTGTTCGACCAGGCGCGCGTCGACGAGATCGCCGCTCTCGGCACGCCGCTTTCCCGCTTCTTCGTGCGGGCCAATCAGGCGACGTTCGACTTCGACATCCGCGCGGGGATCAACGGGTCGACGCACCCCGACTCGCTGTCGGTCGCCCTCTCGCTCGACGAAGACATCGTGCTCGAGTCGGCACCCTTCGAGGTCACGGTCGAGACCGCCGGGCACTCGACGCGTGGCGCCACCGTCTTCGACTGGCGGTCCAGCACCCCCAACGCGACCGCGCCGACCCGCATCGACGGCGACCGCTTCTTCGCCTATCTCGCGGGCATTCTCGCCCTCGCCCCGCCGACACCGGATGCGGTCGTCGCCGCGGTCGACGCTCTGCCCGCCGCGCCTGCGGAGCGGTAGGCGCCGGGGTTCGTGCTCGCGCCGCTCCGCCCCGGGCCCGCCCCGCGCCGCTCAGCCCTGCGCCGCGACCACGCCGTCCACGATCGCGCGGGCCACGGCGCCCTCCTCGAGCTCGACGATCCACCGGGTGGTGCCGGCCGCATCCGGGACGAAGGTCGAGACGCCGGATGCGGACACCGTCACGTTCCCCGGCGCGGACAGCGTGAACAACTCGGGCCGGGTGAGCGCGAGCACCGTCACCGGGTCGTGCGGCACGTTCCACGTCTCGTTCCAGAACGCCCACCACTGGTGGATGTCGCGCTGCAGCGCGGTGCCGAGCGGCCCGCTACCGGCGATCTCGTCTATCTGTTCGGCGCGCAGCTGCACCCGCCGGGTGGCATCGAGCGTCGCGATCGTCGTCGGGATGCGGGCGCCGAGTACCCGCTGCGTGGCGGTGACGTCGCTGCGGAAGTTGTGCTCCGGCTCATCGCTGGCGAATCCGCCGCCCATGAGCCAGAGGTGCCGCACCGCTCCGGCGAAGTCGCCATGCCGTTCGATCGCGGCGGCGATGTTGGTGAGGGGTCCGACCGCGACGACGTCGATCTCGCCGGGGTTCGCGAGCACGGTCTCGATCAGAACGTCGACGGCATCGCCCGGCGCTACGGGTTCTTCTTCGAGATGCTCGTGCAGCGTGCCCTCGTGACCGGCCCACCACACCTCTCGTCCCGAGAGCGTGAGGCCGGTGCCGGCGTACGCCCGCACCTCGCGACCGGCCAGCCGTGCGTAGCGAGATGCGAGGCGGGCCCGCAGCAGGGTGTCGCCGTAGACGGTGGTTACGGCGCGGAGGTCGACCGACGGTTCTCCGAAGAGCACGGCCAGCGCGAGGGCGTCGTCCACGTCCGTGCCGAGGTCGGTGTCGAAGATCACGGATCGAGTTCGCATGGTTCATTATGTCGACCCAAAACGATTTGTCGTATGCTCGCACCAACGTCACGACCGATCGATCTCGGAGCCCGCCCGATGACCTACGCCGACCGCACCCGCGCGTGCCTGCTCGCGCTCGCCGCGGGCGATGCACTGGGCGCGCCGACCGAGGGGATGAGCCGGGAGCAGATCGCCGAGACCTTCGGCTTCGTCGACACGTTCCTCACGGCCGACGCTGCGGGCACCGACGACACCGAGTACGCGGTGCTGACGGCGATGGCGGCGCTCGCGCACGGACGCTCGATGACCTCCGGTGATGTCGCCGACCTGTGGCTCGATGCCCTCGCCGTGCAGGACGGCGGGTTCTCTGGTGCGGGCTTCTCGGAGATCGTCGCGCTCGCGGGTCTGTCGGCGGGTCTTCGTCCGCCCGACAGCGGGATACGCAGCTACGAGCGGTGGAGCGACGGCGCCGCGATGCGCATCGCCCCGCTCGGGCTGCTGTGCCCCGGTGACCCGGCGGAAGCGGCGCGGCTCGCCGCGGTCGACGCCACCGTGAGCCACTCGGGTGACGGGGTGCTCGCCGCGCAGGCGGTCGCCGCATCCGTCGCCGCGGGTGCGGGCGGCGCATCGTGGGACGCGGCGCTCGCTGCCGGTGTCGCGGCGATCCCCGCCGACTCGTGGACGGCAAGGACCATCGCGCGTGCGCTCGACCTGGTAGCGGCGGCACCGGACGCGGAGCGCGCCGAGCAGGCTCTGTCAGCGGCCTTGCCGCTCCGGCATTACCCGTGGGCGGATGCGGCGCCCGAAGCGGTCGCGTTCACCTTCGGGCTGATCGCCGCCCACGAGGGCCATCTGCGACGCACGGTGCTCGCGGGCGTGAACATGGGTCGCGACTCCGACACGATCGCTGCGATGGCCGGAGCGATCTGCGGGGCGATCCACGGCATGGCCGCGGTTCCCGAGGAATGGCCCGCTCGAGTCCGCCGCGTCGCCGGCGTGTGCATCACGGCGACGCGCGGCGCCGACCTGTTCGACCTGGCCGACCGGCTCGCGGAGGCAGCGCATGCTCGATGAAGCGATGGTCCACGCGCGCGCCAGGGACACCCTGTTCGGGCTCGCGATCGGCGACGCGCTGGGCGCCCCCGCCGACGTGCACCGGAGCGTTCGCACGCCGTGGGTGCGGGGCCGCCTGTGGGCCGGCAGCGCCGACCTCGACCTGCAGCGGGTGAGCCGGCCGCTGCTGCCGTTCACCCCGACGCTCGACAACGCGCGCGGGGTCTCGCCGACCGACGACACGGAAGAGGCGGTGGCCGCGGCGCGGAGTCTCCTCGCCGTCCAGGACGCAGACCCGGACGGTCGCGACACGGAGCTGTTCGCGCAGTGGCTCGCGTTCCACGCGGGCGAAGATGCGTGGCTCGGGGTGGCCGCGAGAAGCGCTGAGCGCAACGCGGCCTGGGGTCTTACCCCGCCGCGCACCGGGAACGACAACCCGGCGGCCGACGATGACGCGGCGGTTCCGGCCGGAATATCCTTTGGGATCGCGTACGCGGGGGATGCGGTGGCCGCGGCGGATGCGGCACGGAGCTATGCCCGCATCACGCACGCAGGAGACGGGGCGGATGCGGCGGCGTTCGCGGCGGTCGTCGTGGCGATGGCCGTCACGGGTTCTGCCTTCGAGACCGCGGTGGATGTCGCGCGGCGGCAGATCGCGTCGGGAAGCTGGCTCGCGGCGGGGCTGGCGACCGCGCAGGAGATCGCGCGTGAGGCCACGAGCGGGTTCGATGCGATCCCCGCGCTCGTCGACGCGCTGAGTCCGAGGCTCTACTCGCACGCGGGAACGGCCGCGGAGACGCTTCCGCTCGCCGTGGCGATCACGATGCTCGCGGGCGGCGCGGCCGCGCAGGGCATTCCGCTGTCGCTGACGATCTCGCGCAAGGCCGACTCTCTGCCGTCGTTCGTCGGCGCGTTCTGCGGCGCCCTCGGCGGCGGGGCGTCCATCGACCGGTGGTCGGGCCTCGACGCGGTGCAGGGCCATCTCCTTCCCGCCGTTGCCGGTCAGTCGCTCACCGCGGTCGCGGCCGACCTCGCGGGCCACGCGATCCGCCGTTCGCACATCGGGCCGGTATCCCCGGGATCGGAGAACAGATGAGCCACCCGACGACCTGGATCGACGCGAACGATCCGCTGGTCACGCTCCCGAAGATCGCCCTGCACGACCATCTCGACGGCTCCCTGCGGCCGGAGACCCTGATCGAGCTCGCGACCGACGCGGGCGTGCCCCTGCCGCGCACGGAGCCGGGCGAGCTCCAGTACTGGCTGCGCAACTTCGGCACGGTCGAGCCGGGTCGCGATTGGGAGGATCTGTTCGGGCTCAGCACGTCGGTCATGCAGACGAGCGCGCAGCTGCGCCGCGTCGCCCGCGAGTACGTGCACACGCTCGCCGCCGATGGCGTCGTCTATGCCGAGACCCGGTGGGCGCCGGAAAAGCACCGCGCGGCGGGCCTCCGTATGGATGAGGCCGTCGCGGCGGTCTGGGACGGCCTCGAACTCGGAATGCGCGACGTGCGCGCGCTCGGCCACTCCGTCGAGGTGCGTCAGATCCTGTCGATCATGCGCACCGGTGCGGTCGGCGACGAGGTGGTCGACGCAGCCGCAGCCGGCGCCGATCTCGGCGTCGTGGGCATCGATCTCGCCGGCCACGAAGAAGGACACCCCGCCCGCGATCACGCGGACGCGTTCCAGCGCGCCGCGGCGCGCGGCATCCGGCGCACCGTTCATGCGGGCGAGGCCGACGGCGCCGCGAGTATCGCGGACGCCATCGCGACGTGCGCGGCGGAGCGGATCGGGCACGGCGCGCGGCTGGTCGAAGACATCGCCGTCGCGGGCGAGGCACGCGACGTGCACACCGCGGTCGCCGCGTGGCGGGCGGATGGTGCAGACCCCGCGTCGCTCGCGCTCGGCCCGGTCGCGACGCGCATCCGCGACGCGGGCATCGTGCTGGAGGTGTGCCCGACCTCGAACTCCGAGGGGTCGGTGGTGGCGAGCCTCGCGCAGCATCCCGTGGCGCTGCTGGCGGCGGCGGGCATCCGGGTGTCGTTGCACCCCGACAACCGCATGCTCAGCGAGACGAGCGTGACGGGGGAGATGCGCGCTGTCGTGCGGGAGTTCGGCTGGACGCACGCGCAGCTGAGGGCGTCGACCGTCAACGCCCTCGAGGCCGCCTTCGGCCCCCGAGAGCTTCTGGAGCGGATTCGCGTCGAGACGCTCATCCCCGGGTGGGACTGACGCTCGTCGGCATCAGCCCACCCGGGGTGTGGTTCAGCCGCGCCAGGTGCCGGCCGCGCGGATGCGGATGATCTCGTCCCGGATGCGGGTGTCCCGTCCGACACGTTCGTTCTCGAGCTTCGATCCGTCGGCCCAGAATCCGTCCACGTCGCGCCCCGCTTCCTGGCCGCGGCGCGTGTGCACGTCGAGCGCGTACTCGGGGATCTCGAACGGGTGCTCCTCGGCGTCGATGAGGTGCAGCACGAGGTTGGCCCACTCGTCGGAAGTGCGGTCCTTGACCCGGTCGGCGAGGAAACGGATCGCGTGCACCGCGAACAGCCAGCGGTCGCCGGCGGCGCGTTCCATGCGCTCGTGCATCTGGAACAGGGCGTTGATGACGACCGGTTCCTGGTAGCTGCCGTCGCCGACGTCTTCGGCGGAGATCACCGACAGGCGCGACCACATGACGGCCTCGAGCTCGGCGCTCGTCTCGTACATCTCGCGGCCGACGAGCATCGCCAGGCGCGCGTCGCCGCGACGGATCGACTTCTGCAGCGTGGAGATGAGCTCGTCGGCGGCGTAGCCGCGAACGGAGGTGACGCGGGTCCAGGGGTCCTGTGCGTGGGGAACGGGCATGGTGTTGCTCCTCTTCTGGGGGTATTCGCCGGGGCTCGCCCGACGCGATGCTCGGGGTGGGTCAGGCCGCCGCGACGACGCGGGCCATGAGGGTGTCGAAGTCGATCTGCCGCTGGGCGAGCGCCGCAGGCAGGTCGATCGTCACCAGCTCGCCGTCACGCTTGAGCCAGCGCCCCGCCGTCATGACGTGGGTCGTGTCGAAGCCGGATGCGCCGTAGACGAGCGCCGAGTGCACGGATTGAGCGCCGACGGGTCCGCGATGCAGCGCCGCGACGGGCAGCGCGATCAGGTCGGCGATCGCGCCGGGGGTGATCGTGCCGTCTCCGGCCGCTCCGCCCATCGCATCGCGCGCGCGCCAGGTGGCCATCCCGAGCAGTTCGATCGGTGTGATCGGGTTGGGGCGCTGTTCGGCGAAGGCGGCGAGTTTGCCGAGCGTGCGTAGTTCTTCGAACATGTCGGCGTTGTTGTTTCCGCAGACGTTGTCGGTGCCGATCACGACGTTCACCCCCGCGTCGAGCGCAGCCCGAACCGGCGCGGCGTGTGCCGCGCTGATCATGGCGACGCTCGCGGCGATGACGAGGCTCGCCTTCGTGCCCGCGAGCAGCTCGAGGTCGTCCCGCCGGACGTCGTTCGCGTGGGCGAGGAGCACGGGCACGTCGGCGATGCCGAGTTCCCGCAGCATCCCGAGCGCGGAACGGTCGAACTGCTGCTCGCAGACGTCGTCTTCCTCGGTGGAGGTCGCGTAGTGCGCGTGCAGCCCGACGCCGTATCGGCGCCCGAGCGCGAACTCGGCGCGCACTGTGTCGATCCGGTTGTCGACGAAGAAGGCGTGCGGGCCGATCCAACGGTCGACCAGGTCGGTGCCCGGTTCGGCGACGAACGCCTCTGCCGCGACGAGCGACCGGTCGCGGCGCTCATCGTCGCCCATGTCGACGATGCCGTAGGCCACGGTGGCGCGCACTCCGGTGGATTCGACCGCCCCGACGTATGACTCCGCGAACAGGTACTGGTCGGCGAACGAGGTCGTTCCCGAGCCGATCATCTCGGCGCAGCCGACGAGCGCGGATGCGGTGAGCATGGCGGGAGTCAGATGCAGCTCCTTTGCACGGATCGCGCCGAGCCATCCTTCCCAGGTGAGTAGGGAGTGCCCTTCCGAGACCCCGCGCAACAGCATCATCGGGGCGTGGGCATGCGCGTTCACGAGGCCGGGCAGGAGAACACTCGCGCCGAGGTCGACGACCTCGGGTCCACGGGGACGTGCACCGGTGACGCGCTCGACCGAAACGATCACGCCGGCGTCGACGACGACGACTCCGGGCTCGAGAACGTCCGCTGTCGTGCCCCCGACGACCACGTGGTCGGCGACGATGGTCGTCGTCACGGGGCGACCGCCTCGGTGGCGTCGAGCAGGTCGCCGCCGTCGTGGGCGTCTCCCGTGCTCTGGCCGGCCATGAGCGCGCCGATCTCGACGTTGCTGAGCTCGCCGCGGGCGAACGGTCCGGTGATCGCCCCGTCGTAGATGACGAAGATCCGGTCGGCGAGCGTCATGATCTCGTCGAGCTCGGCCGACACGAGCAGCACTCCGGCGCCGCGCCGTCGCGCATCCAGCAACGCCTGGTGCACGAACTCGATACTTCCGACGTCCAAGCCGCGGGTCGGTTGATTCGCGATGATCAGTGCCGGGTTCCCGTCGAGCTCGCGGCCGATCACGATCTTCTGCAGGTTGCCGCCGGAGAGGCTGCCGATCACCCGCCGTGGCGCGCCGCCTCGCACGATGTAGTCCTCGATGACCTCGCGGGCGAACTCGTAGATCGCCCGGCCGCGGAGAAACCCGAAGCGCGAGAAGCGTTCCGAGCGGTAGGCCACCGAGACGGCGTTCTCCGACAGCGTCGCCTCGCGGTTGAGTCCGACGTGCATGCGGTCCTCGGCGATGTGGGCGAGGCCCGCGGCGCGCGCGAACCTCGGCCCGCGGTTTGTCACCGTTTTGCCGGCGATCGTGACGGCACCGGAATCGACCTTCCGAAGGCCGGCGATCGCGTCGACGAGGTTTCCCTGTCCGTTGCCGCTCACGCCGGCGATGCCGACGATCTCCCGTTCGCGTACGTCCAGACTCACCCCGGCGAGACCGGAGTCGCCGGCGCTCACCTGGTGGGCGACGAGGCTGTCGGCGACCAGCACGGCGTCACCGGCCACCACCTCGGCGATCTCGGCACGCAGGAGAACCTCGCGGCCCACCATGAGCCGCGCGATCTTGGCGGGCGTGGCATCGGCGACGGCCATGTCGCCGACGACGTGACCGCGGCGCATGACGACGACCCGGTCGGCGACGGCCATGACCTCGGGGAGCTTGTGGCTGATGAAGACGACCGCGGTGCCGGAGCGGGCGAGGTGGCGGACGGCGACAATGAGCTCCTGCGCCTCTGCCGGAGTGAGTACCGCGGTCGGTTCGTCCAGGATCAGCAGACGAGTGTCGCCCGCGAGAGCCTTCAGGATCTCGACGCGCTGCTGCAGACCGATCGGAAGTGTCGCGACCACGTCGGTCGGTTCGATCGGGAAGCCGAGACGCCGCCCGAGTTCGCGCACCGACTCTTCGGCGGCCTTGTCATCGACGCGGCCGCCTTTCGTGAGCTCCCGGCCGAGGAGCACGTTCTGGGCGACGGTGAAGCTCGGCACGAGGGCGAAGTGCTGCTGCACCATGCCGATTCCGCGCGAGATCGCATCCTGCGCGCCGCGGATCTGCACCTCCTCGCCGTCGATGAGGATGCGGCCCGCATCCAGAGGGAAGGCTCCGAAGAGCAGGTTCATGAGCGTTGTCTTGCCCGTACCGTTCTCACCGACGAGCGCGACGACCTCGCCCGCGTTGACGGACAGCGAGACGTCGGCGACGGCCAGCACCCCCGACGATGCGAAGTACTTCCGCAATCCTTCGAGTCTCAGGAACTCACTCATGTCTGCACTCTCTCCCTCGGTTCGACATGGTCACCGGGGTGATCGACGCGCGGCGCCGACCACCCCGGTGTGCGATCAGCTGATCGAGGCGCACGCCTCGGAGTCGGGCGCGTTCAGTGCGTCGCAGACCTCGTACGAACCGTCGAGGATCGTCGCACGGTACTCCGCGACGATCGCTTCGGCCGCGGCGATCTGGTCGGCCAGCTCGGGGTGCGCGTCGGCGAAGGTGGTGGAACCCTCGTCCCACGACAGTCCGGTCGCGCCCTCGGAGAGGCCCACGAGCTTGACGCCGGAGGTGAACTCGCCCGCCTGCGCGGCCTTGATCATCTCGAGCACGCTCGCATCGACGTGCTTCATCATCGACGTGATGACGGTGCCGGGGGCGACGTCATCCTGGTTGCTGTCGACGCCGATCGCGTAGACGCCCTGCTCTTCCGCGGCCTCGATGACGCCGGTGCCGGTGCCGCCCGCGACCTGGTAGATGACGTCGACGCCGTCGCTGATCATGTCGAGCGCGGTCGCCTTGCCGAGCGCCGGGTCGTCGAACACGAAGTTGAGGTAGCTCGTCTGTACGGTGCAGTCGTCGCACGCGGCCTTGACGCCCTGCTCGTAGGCGTAAGCGAACTGGTTCAGCGCGGGCGAGTCGCCGCCGACGACCTGACCGACCTTCTTCGAGGTCGACATCGTGCCGGCAACGAGACCCGCGAGGAAGCTGCCCTCGTGGGTGTTGATGGCGTAGAGCTCGAGGTTGTCGGGGATGTCCTTGTCCTCGTTCGACTGGTCGGGCATGCCGATCAGCTGGTCGGGGTACTGCTCGGCGATGGAGATGACCGTGTCGAGCGGCAGCGTGATGCTCAGCAGCAGGTCGGGGGAGGTCTGGATCGCCGAGCGCAGCAGCGTCTCGCCCTGTGCGGGATCCGGGGCTTCGATGTGGTTCGTCTTCACGCCGAGCTCGTCGGCCGCCAGCTGCAGGCCGGAGATCGCCGAGTCGGTGTACGAGAGGTCTCCCGCGACGCCGCCGACGAGGGTGGCGAGGTAGTCGCCCGATCCGCTGTCGGTCGTGGCTCCGCCGGAGGACGATCCGCTGCACGCGGTCAGGGTGAGGGCGAGCGCCGCGGCGCCTGCCGCGATCGTGACGATTTTTCTGCTGTGCTTCATTCCGAACTCCTCGGGTGGTGTGGTGCGGGATGGACTCGTGCGGGGATGGAACAGGATCGGGGCGCTCACGCCGTCTTGACGCGGAGCTTTCGGATGGTGCGCGAGGCACGGTAGGTCTGCGCGCGACGCACCCCGCGGTAGCCGACGATGCCGAGCACCGCGAGCGTGGCGATCATCGGGATGCCTTGGACCACGGCGTTGGGCAGGTCGGTCGTGCTCTGCAGGCGGATGGCGACCGCATCCGAGAATCCGAAGAGGAGAGCCGCAGGAACGATGAAGATCGGTCGATTCATGGCGAGCAGAGCGGCCGTGATCGCGATCCAGCCCGCCCCTTCGGTCATGTCGCGGGCGAACAGGCCGAGCTCGCCGACCGTCAGGAACGCGCCGCCGAGCGCCGCGATCGCGCCCGCGCCGACGAGGCTCCAGGTCTGCACCTTCGTCACCGAGACGCCCGCGCTCAGGGCGGCCGCGGGCGACTCGCCGACGGCGAGCAGGTGCCGGCCCGAGCGGAACTTGAAGAGCAGTCCGTAGACGATCGCGAGCAGGAACGCGAGGTAGACCAGCCCGTTGTAGCCGCTGAACATCGTGCTGATGACCGGGATGTCGGAGAGGATCGGGATCTGGATGTTCGGCAGCGTGGACACGTCGGGCTTCCACACGCCGGTGCCGCCGAAGAGCACGCGCATGAGGAACACCGACAGCTCGAGGAAGAGCATGTTCAGCCCGATCGCGAAGATGATGAGGTCTACGCCGATGCGGTGGGCGCCCGCCATCATGGCGCCGGTAAGGCCGCCGGCGAAGGCTGCGGCGATCACCGCGACGATCGACGATCCCGACATCGATAGCGCGATCAGGCCGACGAAGGCGCCGACGAGCATCTTCGCCTCGATCGCGAGGTTCAGCACGCCCGCGCGCGAGCTGAGAGCGGACGCGATCGCCCCGAAGAGGATCGGCGTCGTGAGGCGCACGCCGTTCGAGAACATCTCGGGCGTGAGGAAGGAGGAGAGGAAGTCCATCAGCGAGCTCCATCCGAGATCGATTCGGGGGCGGTGGATGCGGACACCGGCGGTGTCTCTGCACCGTCATCCGGCTCGTCGATCGGTGGTTTCTCCGCCGCCCGTCGCTCGATCTCCTTCGCGCCGCGTCGTTTGCTCAGCCATAGCTCGAGCCGGTGCGCGAGCGGAGTCTGCACGGCGACGAGCACGATCATGAAGGCGAGGATCACCGAACCGATCTCGCGCGGGATGCCCATCAGGATCTGCAGGCCGTTGATCGCGCCGATCGAGATCGAGGCGAAGACGATCGCCGCGATGCCGGACCCGATGACGGTCGTTCCGCCGAGGATCGCCGCGGTGAGGCCGTTGAAGCCGGTGCCGTCCATGAACCCGTCGATGACGCGGTAGTTCATGCCGAGCACCTGGATGCCGCCGCCGATGCCGGCGAGCGCGCCGCCCAGCGCTGCGGCGCGGATCACGGCCGTGCGCGTTCGCATCCCGGAGTACCTCGCGAACACGGGCGCCTCGCCCGCCATCCGCTGTTCATAGCCCCAGGTCGTGCGGCTCATGTAGATGTAGGTGAGCACGACGAAGACGAGCGCGATGACGATGTTCATGCCCAGCTTCGTGGCCGGGTCGAAGATCGCGAGTCGTGCGGTCTCATCGATCTGCGGGGTGAACGAGGTGCTCGCTCCGGCCTCGCGCATCGGGTAGTTCACGAGGAACGACAGCAGCAGCGCGATCATCGAGTTGACGATGATGCTGACGATCAGCTCGTTCGCGCCGAGGTAGACCCGGAACAGTGCCGGAACGATGCCCACGAGAGCGCCGGCGATCGCGCCGCCGAGCAGCGCCACGATGGGGTGGATGACGCCGGGCAGCGGAACCATGTAGCCGATCGCGACGGCGACGAGGCCGCCCATCGCGTACTGGCCCTCCTGGCCGATGCTGAACAGCCCCGCGCGAAGCACCATCACGGCGCCGAGGGCGGTCATGATCAGCGGCGCCGCCGTGGTCAGCACGGTCGCGAAGTTGCAGAACTGCGGCGCGCAGGTGAAGGCCGCCTGCCCGATCGCGCCGATCGCCTCGACGGGGGAGGCACCGGACACGGCGATCAGCGCCGCACCGATGATCAAGGCCACGATCACCGCAACGACCGGCACCGATACGCGCTGTGCCGCGCGGGCCAAATCCAGATCTTTCATCGCACTTCCCGGTATGCCAAACGATTTGCACTTGATGACAAGAGGGTCACGCGACCGATCATATGGACCGGGATGCGGGCGCATGCGCCGCGAAACAGTAACTTCCACCCGGTGAAATGCGGGGGAAACACCACGCGCCCGCAAGAGCCGGAGGATCGTCGATCCCGCCGGATAGACTCGGTGTGCAAACGGATTGCACGATCAGCCAGTGGGGGCGAGATGGACGCGCAACGAAAACGCCGACCGACGATGCAGCAGATCGCGCGCATCGCCGGGGTGAGTGTGACGACGGTGTCTCACGTTCTGTCCGGCAACCGACCCGTCAGCCCGCGCACGGCAGAGCGGGTGAACGCCGTGATCCAGCGCTACGACTACGTTCCGGTGTCGGCCGCGCGGCGGCTGAAGAACGGTCGCGGCGGACTCATCGCCCTCGTCGTTCCCGACCTCACGATCTCCTACTTCGCGCACGTCGCGAAGGGGGTCGAGCGGGCGGCCGAGGCGGCCGGGCTCGGCGTCATCATCTGCAGCGTGTCGCTGAACGCTCCGCGCCGTCACCTGGATCTCGTGCGCGAGGGCACGGTCGACGGCATCGTGCACCTCGCCTACAACCAGCAGCTCGACCGCGAGATCGTCGCGCTCTCGGCCGACTACCCGGTCGTCATCGCCGACGAGGAGCTGCCCGACACGACCACCATCCCGACGGTCACCGCCGACAACCTGCACGGCGGGCGGCTCATCGGCGAGCACCTCGCGTCTCTGGGGCACCGGAGGGCGCTCGTCATCGCCGGGCCGGAATCGCTGGTGTCGTCGTCGCAGCGGGTCGTCGGCGTGCGGGAGAAGCTGCCGAAGGCGCTCGTTCTCCGGGGAGAATTCACGGCTGACGCCGGCTACCGGCTCGTCGACGAAGCGCTCGCGAGCGGGCTGCGGTTCACGTGCATCGCCGCGGCCAACGACGACCAGGCCCTGGGAGCCCTGCGGCGCCTGCGGGAAGCGGGGATCGATGTGCCGGGCGACATGTCGATAACTGGATTCGACGATGGAGCAGTGGCGGATGCGGTGGGCCTCACCACGGTTCGCCAGCCCGCGGTCGACATGGGTGTGCGCGCCTGCGAGCTGCTGATCGAGAAGATTCAGGAGATGAGCTCCGCATCCGAGAAGCCGATGCCCTCGGCGATCGAGATGCTCCCAGTCGAGTTGATCGTGCGCCGCACGACGGGCCCGGCCCCGAAGCAGTAGCGCGCGGGGGAGGGATGCGGTGGGCTTCGCGCGCACCCGCGCCGGACCGTCGTGATGTCACGCGAGTTGCCACGCATCCCCGGATGGCGTGGATATCGTTGCGGATATGGCCCGACACACCGACCCCGACGAGGCGCGCGCCGTCGAGACCCTCGGCGCGGCGGTCCGCGAGGCGCGCCGTCGCCTCGGTCTGAGCGTGCAGGCGCTCTCGGAGAAGGCGGGCGTGAGCTTCGGACTCGTGAGCCAGCTCGAGCGCGGCATGGGCAATCCCTCGCTGCAGTCCATTCATCGGCTCGCTGCTGCCCTCGGCGTTCCGGCCGGGCAGCTGCTGGACGAACCCGTGGGTGAGCTCGCGGTCGTGACGGCAGCCAAACGCCATGTCATGCCGCCCGCCGCCGACATCCCGCTCTCGGCCCAGGCGACGCGAGAGCTGCTGACCCCGCGGGGTGAGTCGATGCTGCAGCTCATCCGCTCCACTCTTCCGCCGGGCTTCAGCAATGAGCCGCATCCGTTCCGTCACATCGGCACCGAGACGGTGACGGTGGAAAGCGGCGTGCTGATCGTTGCGCAGGGCGATCGGCGTGTGGAGCTGAACGCGGGCGATACCGTGACGTACGGATGCTCGGAGGCCCACTGGTGGGCGAACGGCTCCGACGGCGTCACGGTCGTGGTGGGCGCCGTCACTCCGTTCGAGCGCTGATCCGCTCCGCGAGATCGAGTCCGCGAAGGGCGACCAGTCGGGTCAGCTCGGGCAGCGGGTCGAGATGATCGTCGACGCGCAGATCGACGCTCAGGTCGTCCGTGTGGTCGACGGCGGCCACGAGTACCGCGGCGCTCTGTCGTCCGCGGGCGTCTCCTCCGGCGCGTTCCCCTGATGTGAGAGCCGCGACGAGTTCGCGGGCGAACAGGACTGCCCGCTCGGGATCGCCGCCGTCGATCTCCGGTATCTGCGCCAGGCGGGCGATCATCGCCGGCAGCACGCCCGGCCCCGACAGGAAGTTCCCGGCCACGACGATGTCGGTGCCCACGATGTGGCCCGCCCATTCGGTGACGTCTCGACCCGACCGCGCCGCTCCCGATCCGGTCGCGGGAAGCGCCGCGACCTGGCGGAGCTCGGCGCGCTCATCCCACGCGGGGATGCGTTCGACGGCATCCGGTGCGCTCGTCCCGGCGGCGAGTTCGTCGAGCAGCAGACCACGGAGCGAGCGATTGGTCCACGCCTGGCTGGCCACCGCTCCGACTCCGGGGCGGATCGCGAGCACGGCGTTGCCGGCGGCGAGCGATCTACTCGCGGTGGCTGCCCCGAGAAGACCGGAGTTGCGGTCGCGGGCCAGGACGGTGAAGGTCATGCTGCTCCTCTGCGGTGCCGCCCGGCAGCTCACCGGAGTCGCGGCGGGCGTTTGTGAAGATTCTGTTTCGAGATGACCGTGGGCTTGTCTCGCCTCCCATGCTCGCACATACTGATCGAATCATCATCTAAATGATGGTCGGTTCACCCCATGAGAGGCACACCATGTCCCAGCGCACCGCCTTCGGAGCGGCGATTCTCGTCGTCTCCCTCGCCCTCGCCGGCTGCTCCGCGGGAGAGGGTGTCGATATCGGCGGCTCGACCGGTGCCTCCGGTGACCGGACTCTCGTGGCCGCTATCGGCGGCGAGCCCGACCAGCTCGACCCGCAGAAGACCAGCTCCTACTTCTCATTCGAGGTGCTCGAGAACGTCTTCGACACGCTCGTCGAGCCCGACGAGAACCTCGAGATGCAGCCCGCGCTCGCCGAGAGCTGGGAGGTGAGCGACGATCAGCTCACCTGGACCTTCACTCTCCGCACCGGCGTGACCTTCCACGACGGATCCGCCTTCACCAGTGAGGACGTCGTCTACTCCTACGACCGCATCATCGACGAGCAGCTCTCCAATGCCTGGAAGTTCAGCTCCGTCACCGACGTGGCCGCGCCCGACGACAGCACGGTCGTCATCACCGTCGCACAGCCCACGCCCAACCTGCTGTCGAACCTCGGCGGGTTCAAGGGGATGGCGATCGTGGAGCAGGCCAACGTCGAGTCCGGCGACATCACCACAGCTCCCGTCGGCACCGGCCCCTTCTCCGTGTCGGAGTACACCTCCGGCGATCACATCACGTTGACGGCGAACCCCGACTACTGGGGTGGTGCGCCGGCACTCGGCGGGGTCGAGTACCGCTTCATCTCGGAGCCCGCGACGGCGATCGCGGCGCTGAAAGCGGGCGACATCGACTGGACCGATGTCGTGCCGGCACAGCAGGTCACTGATCTCGAGAGCGACGATGCGTTGAACCTCGGGGTGACGCCATCCAGCGACTACTGGTACCTGGCGCTCAACGAGGCGAAGGCGCCGTGGAACGACGTGCGAGTGCGTCAGGCGATCGCCTACGCCATCGATCGGGATGCCATCCTTCAGGCCGTCAGCTACGGCACCGCCGCGGAGAACCAGCTGGCGATCCCCGAACAGAGCGTCTGGTACACGTCCTACGACGGGTACTCGACCGACCTCGACAAGGCGAAGGCGCTCCTCGACGAAGCCGGCTTCACCGGGGGAACCCTCGACATGCTCGCCACGAGCGACTACCCCGAGACGGTCACGGCCGCGCAGATCATCGCCGCGAACCTCGAGCCCCTGGGAATCTCGGTCGAGATCCGCCAGCCCGATTTCTCGACCTGGCTCGACGAGCAGAACAGCGGCAATTTCGACATGCTCATGATGGGATGGCTCGGCAACATCGATCCCGACGACTTCTACTACTCGCAGCACCACACCGACGGAACGAGCAACGCGCAGAAGTACTCGAACCCCGAGGTGGACGAGCTGCTGGACTCCGCTCGCGTGGAGACCGACCAGGCCACCCGCAAGGATCTCTACGGGCAGGCGGCGACGATCATCGCGGACGAGGCCAGCTACATCTACCTCTACAACCCGTCCGTCATTCAGGCCTGGTCCCCGAGCGTGACCGGCTACGAGACGCGCGCGGACCGAGCGATCCGGTTCCGTGAGACCACCCTGGCCGACTGACCATCGTTGACGAGAGCAGACCACGCATGAGGATTCAGCCCGCACGCATCGCGCGGTTTCTCGGCGTTCGTCTGCTCTCGTCGGCGATCGTCCTGTTGGGGGTGCTGGTGGTCGTCTTCGCCCTCATACAGCTCGTCCCGGGTGATCCGGTCCGGCTCGCGTTGGGCACCCGCTACACGCCGGAGGCGTACGAGGCGCTGCGTGCAGCATCCGGACTCGACCGTCCGCTCTGGGAGCAGTTCTTCGGGTACCTCGGCAGCGCCGTCACCGGAGATCTGGGCGTGAGTTTCCGCAACGGCCAGCCGGTCACCACGACCCTGCTCGAACGTCTTCCCGCGACGGTGTCGCTCGCGGTGGTCGGACTCCTGATCGCCCTGGTGATCGCGATTCCCGCGGGAATCTGGTCGGCGTTGCGCGAGGGGCGCGTGAGCGACCTGGTGGTGCGGCTGACCAGTCAGTTCGGTGTCTCCATCCCGGACTTCTGGCTCGGGATGCTGCTGATCTCGCTGTTCTCGGTGACCCTCGGTTGGCTTCCGGCCAGCGGTTACGCGCCGCTCACTGAGGACCCCGCCCGATGGCTGCGACAGGTGACGCTCCCGGGGCTGACGGTCGGACTGGTGGCGGGGGCGATCATGACCCGTTACATTCGCGCAGCCGTCATCGATGTCGCCTCGTCGGGATACGTGCGCACCGCGGTGTCCAAAGGGCTTTCTCCCCGCGTGGTCACGTTCCGCCACATCGTTCGCGGGGCTCTGGTTCCCGTTCTCACGATCGCGGGTATTCAGCTGGCGACGATCCTCGGTGGCGTCGTCGTGGTCGAGGTCGTATTCGCCTGGCCGGGGCTCGGTCGCCTCGTCTACGAGGCGGTCGCCGCGCGCGACTACCCGCTCATCCAGGGCGCGGTCTTACTGGTCGCCGTCATGTTCATCGTCGTGAACCTCGTTGTCGATGCGCTCTACGCGGTCGCCGACCCGAGGATCCGGGTTTCGTGAGGTACCTATGACCGTCGACCCGATCGCCCTCCCCACCGCGGAGCGCCCGCGTTCCCGGATGTCCACCGGGCGCTTGTTCCTGTCCAACCCGATCTCCGTCGTCAGCGCCTCGGTGCTGGCACTCATCGTCATCGCTTCCGTTCTCGCGCCGTGGATCGCGCCCTACGGGATCAATGAGATCGACGTCGCGGGCGCTCTCGCACCGCCGAGCGGCGCGCACTGGTTCGGTACCGACGAACTCGGGCGAGATGTCTTCTCTCGCGTGCTCGCCGCCGGCTCGACGTCGCTGTCCATCGCGGCGGTCGCGGTGCTCTTCGCGCTCGTCGTGGGGGTGGGGCTGGGGGCTGTTGCCGGCTACCGCGGCGGATGGACGGATGCCGCCATCATGCGCGTCGTCGATGTCATGTTCGCGTTCCCGGTGCTTCTGCTGGCGCTCGCGATCGTCGCGATCTTCCAACCCGGTCAGCTGACGACCATGATCGCGATCGGCGTGGTCTACACGCCGATCTTCGCCCGCGTCTCGCGCGCCAGCGCACTCTCGGTGCGCACGTCGCCCTTCGTCCAGGTCTCGCAGACGATGGGGACCCCCGCTGCGTGGATCCTCTACCGTCACGTGCTGCCGAACATCGCGGGCCCGATCGTGGTGCAGACGTCGCTGTCGCTCGCTTTCGCGATCCTGTCCGAGGCGGCGTTGTCCTTCCTCGGCCTCGGTATCCAGCCGCCGTCGCCGTCGTGGGGCGGCATGCTCTTCACCGCGCAGGGGTTTCTCACGCAGGCGTGGTGGATGAGCGTCTTCCCCGGGGCGGCGATCTTCGTCACCGCTCTCGCGTTCAATCTCGTGGGCGACGGGTTGCGGGACGTGCTCGATCCGCGTCAGCGGACCCTCATCGAAGCGAAGAGGACCAGATGACTCTCCTCAGCATCCGGGACCTGAAGGTGGCCGTCGGGTCGCGCGAGATCGTGCACGGCGTGGATTTCGCCGTCGAGCGCGAGCAGACGCTGGGTATTGTCGGCGAGTCCGGTTCGGGTAAGACGATGACCGTGCTGGCCGCGACGGGCCTTCTCGACGTTCCGGGCGCGCGTGCCACCGGCAGTAGCCTTCTCGGCCCCGGTGTCGACGAACCGGGGGCGCCGCCGCTGGATCTGGTGAGTGCGTCGGCGATACAGTTGCGCCGGGTGCACGGCGGCCGGGTCGGCTTCGTCTTCCAGGACCCGTCCACGTCGCTGAACCCGTACCTGACGATCGGGCGCCAGATCTCCGAGTCGCTCGAGACTCATCGTCGCCTCGGTCGGCATGCGGCGCGGATGCGCGCGGTCGAATTGCTCGAGGCGGTCGGTCTCCCGAACCCGGACGAGCGGGTGGACTCGTACCCGCACCAGCTCTCGGGCGGGCAGCGCCAGCGCGCGATGATCGCGATCGCGCTCTCCTGCGACCCCGATCTGCTCGTCGCGGACGAACCGACGACGGCTCTCGATGTGACGACGCAGGCGCAGATCCTCTCCCTGGTCCGAGATCTCCAGCGGGACCGCGGCACGGCGGTCGTGTGGATCAGTCACGACCTCGGCGTCATCGGCCAAGTCGCCGACGACGTGCTGGTCTTGCGCGACGGGCGGGCGGTCGAGCAACGCTCGATCGGCGCTCTCTATGCCGCGCCGGATCACGCGTACACCCGCGAGCTTCTCGAAGCGCGGCCTCGGATCGTCGCTGGAGCCGGTCGGCAGGCCCCATCTGACGCGCTCCCGTTGCTGGAGGTCGACGCCCTCGATGTGCGTTTCACCACGAGCACGCCCACGGGCCGCCGCACCGTCCATGCCGTCGACGACGTGTCTTTCACGGTCCGGCGGGGCACGACTTTGGCGCTGGTGGGCGAGTCGGGCTCCGGAAAATCCACTATTGCCAACGCGTTGACGGGGCTCGTGCCGCCGCACAGTGGGTCTGCGACGCTCGGCGGGTCCGACCTGCTGCGCGCGCGCAGACGCGACCGCCGCCGGATCGCGATGGTCTTTCAGGATCCGTTCGCGTCACTCGACCCGCGTCGGAGCGTCGGTGACGCCATCGCCGAACCTCTGCGCGTGCATCGCCTCGGCGGAGCGAGTGCCGCGTCGCGCGGGCGTCGCGTCGGCGAACTGCTGGAGTTGGTCGATCTGCCGGCCGACTTCGTCGGTCGATTCCCGCATGAACTCTCCGGGGGCCAACGCCAGCGGGTATCGATCGCTCGGGCATTGGCTCTCGAGCCGGAACTCATCATCCTCGACGAGGCCACGGCGTCCCTCGACGTCTCGGTGCAAGCACGGGTGCTGCGTTTGCTGCGGCGTCTGCAGGACGAGCAGCAGCTCACGTACCTGTTCATCGCGCATGACCTGGCGATCGTGCAGCAGATGAGCCACGACGTCGTCGTGCTGCGAGGGGGGCGGATCGTGGAGGCGGCACCGGCCGCCGACGTCTTCCGTGCGCCCCGCGATCCGTACACCGTGCAGTTGTTGGATGCCGTGCCGCCAGAGACGCCGCGCGCCGCGCGCTGACCCGCACCGCCGCGCGCGAACCATCGTCCCGTCACGAGACGCGGCGTTCGCCGAGGCTTTGACGGCTTGGCTGCGCCTAACCGCTCAGCGATCTGCGCCTTCGGGTTCACTTCCGCAGCCAGCCTGCGGATCAACGCCCAATCCTCCCGAGCGATCACTCTTCAATCGTCGAGTGTTCACTTCTCAAACGCCGCTATTGACCAGCTCTCAAGAGCCGCTGACATCGTCCGAGCGTCTTGGACACACGCGGAAACCTCGGTGAAATGTGGACTACGCCGAGCCCGACATTTGTCGAACTGACCTCCTTCAAGACGCCGCACTTGCAGCTAGAAGCGACCCACGCCACGCGGTGGAATGGGCAAAGCAGTTCGGATTCACGACGGGAGCAAAGATGGCAGACCGGGTACAAACCATCGTCGTCGGCGCTGGGGCCATCGGCTCAGCAGCCGCCTACTGGCTGGCCGCGCGAGGGCAAACCGATGTCCTCGTTCTCGAACAGTTCGACCTGGCCCATGGCCGAGGGAGCGCCGATGATCACTCGAGAATCATCCGACACAGCTATCACAACAGCCACTACGGACGGCTCACTTCCGCAGCGTATGGGGCGCTCGAAGCTGTGGAGCGTGAGAGCGGCCAGCAGCTCGTTTTTGAGACGGGTGGCCTGGATCTCGCCGAGGTAGGGACCGTGGGAGCGAACGAGCTCGCCAACTATCGGTCAACCCTGGCAGAGAATGGCCACACCTTCGAAGAACTGAATGCGGATGCCGTCCGCCGTCGCTTTCCGCAGTGGAACATCACGGACAGCACGGTGGGGCTCTACTCCTCCGACTCCGGAATCCTGGACATCCGACGCTCCAGAGCCACCCACATCTCCCTCGCCCGTGCCCGAGGGGTGACATTCGCACCGAATACCGCAGTCCGGCGGATCGAGTCCATCGCTGATGGTGTGAGGGTCTTCACCGACGGCGAAGTTTACGAGGCAGACCACGTCGTTCTCTGCACCGCTTCCTGGACCGAAACGCTGACGAAGGAGCTGGGCCAGGAGTGGAAGATCTGGGTGACTCAGGAGCAGGTTTCGTACTTCGCCACGCCGAACGTACGAGACTTCTCGATCGGGCAGTTTCCTCTCTTCATGTGGCACGGGGACGTCCCTTTCTACGGGTTTCCGATCTACGGCGAAGTCGGGGTGAAGGTATCGCGAGACGTCGCAGGCAAGTACGTCAGTGCCGATACGCGAAGCTTCGACCCGGATCCGGCAGAGACGGAGCTCTTCCTGTCGTTCCTGCGCGATCATCTCCCAGGTGCCATAGGTCCTGAGATCTATAGCAAGACCTGCATCTATGACATGCCGGTCGATCGGGACTTCATCATCGACACCGTGCCCGGACACCCGCGCGTCGTGCTCGGACTGGGTGCGGGTCACGCAGCGAAATTCTCTGGATTGATCGGGGAGATCGTTTCGGACCTGGTTGTGGATGGCGCGACTCGCCACCCCATCGCCGCGTTCCGCGCCGACCGCCCGACGCTGTCGGACCCCACGCTCGAGCCGAGCTTTCGGCAGAAGGGTTGACCATGTCTCCTGAAAGTCCGTCCGCATCGCCCTTGTTGTCGCTTGAGAACATCAGCATCAGCTACCACGGCCACGAGGTCGTCCATGATGTGTCACTCGAGGTTGCAGCCGGAGAGGTGATCGCGCTCATCGGCCCATCGGGTGCAGGTAAAAGCAGCCTCCTACGAACCGTCAACTACCTCGAGCGACCCTCCAAGGGCACCATTCGAGTCGCGGGCCACACGATAAGCGCGAACGGATCGACGCCGACGACTACTCAACTGGTGGCGTTGAGAAAAGACGTCGGCATGGTGTTCCAAGGCTTCAACCTTTTCCCTCATCTCACCGCCCTGCAGAACATCGAGCTTGCTCAAACGGTCTCACTCAGGCGAAACAAGACAGCAGCCCGCGCTCGAGGTCTCGCCGAACTCGCGCACGTGGGGCTATCGGACTTCGCCGATCGCCTCCCGGGTAAGTGCTCCGGGGGCCAACAACAACGCATTGCGATCGCTCGGGCGCTCGCGCTCGATCCGCAGCTGATGCTGTTCGATGAACCGACTTCGGCGCTCGATCCCGAACTCGGCGTCGAGGTTCTGAACATCATGCGGCGGCTGGCTGGCGAGGGGATGACGATGGTGATCGTCACCCATGAGATGCACTTTGCTGAAGACGTGGCCGACCGGGTCGTCTTCATGGCCGACGGCGCCGTCGTCGAAGAAGGAGCGTCGAAGCAGGTGCTGCGCGACCCGCAGCACGAGCGCACCCAGAAGTTCCTGCGGGCGGTGCTTGATCGATGATCGAGATCCTGGGCGGGCTCTCCCGAGGTATCGGGACGACAGTCGCGATCACTCTGCTCTCCTTCGCCCTGGGCTCGATCCTGGCCATCCCTCTCGTCGCGCTGCGACGCTCACCCAAGCGCGTTCTTCGGTGGACAGGCGCGGCGGCGATCGAGGTCATCCGATCGATCCCGCCAATCGTCTGGCTCATGTTCATCTTTCTCGGCGTCGGTTCGGATCTCGTGCGGTTGGATACCTTCCAAGCGGCCGTGGCCGGATTCTCGATCATCTCCGCCGCGTACATCGCCGAGATCTACCGGTCCGCGATTGATGCGGTCCCCGCCGGACAGTGGGAGGCGGCGAAGGCTCTCAGCCTGCGAACGCTTCCCACATATGTGCGAGTGATCCTGCCCCAGGCCGTTCTGCTGATGATTCCCGCCTCTGCGACGTATCTCATCGGTCTGTTCAAGGACTCGGCCATCGCGTCTGTGATCGGGGCACAGGACATCACATTCTTCGCTTTTCAGTCCGCCCGGATCACCGGTGAAGGGCTGACAGTGTTCTTGCTGGCAGCTGCGATGTACCTGGTGCTCAGCATCCCAGTCGCCATCATCGCGCGGGCGAGCGGCGCGTGGGTCGAGAGGAAGTTGGTTCGCTGATGGAAATCTTCTCGGACTGGCCAGACAACTTTCTGCTGTTCCTTCCGGGGCTCGGCGTCACGCTCGCTCTGACGTTCTGGTCGTTGGCGTTCGGCCTGCCACTCGGAGTGCTCCTTGCTCTGTCGAGTCTCAGTAAGCGCGCCGTCGTGAGGACGGCCACGATGGCAATCGTGGAGTTCGGACGGGGTGTGCCCGCGCTGGTACTGCTCTACCTGATCTACTTCGGGCTCCCTCAGGTCGACATCGTGCTGCCGGCCTTCGCCGCCGCAGTCGTCGGACTGGGATTCAGCACCGGCGCGTACACGAGCGAGATCGTTCGCGGCGGAATCCGGTCTATCTCCTCCACTCAGGGGGAGGCGGCCTTCGCCCTCGCGATGACACCACGTCAGGCCATGGCGCGAGTGATTCTTCCGCAAGCGTTACGCCACGTGATTCCGCCGCTCGTCGGCTTCTCGGTGCTCCTGTACCAAGCGACTTCGCTTGCCTACGCGATCTCGGTCCCGGAGCTTCTGAGCAAGGCCTACTCGGTCGCCTCGATCACTTTCGCGTTCGCATCCTGCTTCCTCCTGGCTGGCGTCATGTACGCCGTGCTGTCGATCACTGTCTCGGTACTTGTCAACGGAAGAGCAGCCAAACGCGCCTAGTCCTCACCTCACCGCACCACTCACCGCACGCCCCTACAAGAAGGACGACCATGCACCACATCAAGATCACCCGCGCTGTCGCCGTCTCCGCGATTGCATTCCTTGCGCTCACTGGCTGTGCGGCGACGGGCGGTGACACCGCAGATGTTGCCGACGATTGCGCTCCGGTTCATCCCGATGTCGCGACCATCACGCCCGGAGTCCTCACGACCTCGGTCTTCGTTACTCCTCCTTACACGGCGGAGGACTCGACCGGGGGTTACCTCGGTGGAACCGAGGGTGCCATTCTGTCGAAGATCGCTGAGATGGAATGCCTCACGATCGATGCGAGTTCCCTCGCCGTCCCCGCGATGTGGGCGAGCATCGAGTCGGGGCGCGCAGACGTCGCGATCGCCGGAAACTACTACACCGACGAGCGCGCCGCGAAGTACAATCTGAGCTCCGCGATGTACCGCGACGGAATGAACGTCGTCTCCACGGCAGGCTACGACAGCGTCGAAGACCTCGAGGGGAAGAAGACCGGTGTCATTCAGGGATACCTGTGGAACGAGGATCTTGTCGCCACTCTCGGCACCGACAACGTGATTCAGTATCAGGATCCCACCAGCATGATGTCGGACCTCGAAGCGGGCCGGATCGACGCCGCCATCACGACCTCGGCGGAAGCGGCATACCGCATCAGTCTGAGTGACGCCGACCTGAAAGCTCCTCTTTTCACTGCGGACGAACGCGTGAAGGCATCGACTGAACCGGGTCGCGTCGTGATCGGCATCACCAAAGGCAATAGCAGCCTGACCGATGCGATCGATGCCGACATTCAGACGCTGATTGAAGACGGCACTATCGCCGAGATTCTCGAAGCCAACGGGATCGACGGGAGCCTGGCCGGAGACCAGTAAACCTTGCCGCAGAGCACCTGCACTACAAGGATGCCCTGCCACCACTACCCGCCGGTCACTCGGTTCGGTTGTGGTGGCAGGGCAACTTTGCGCTGCAGGAGTGGCAGGAGCGATCGGCTCCTGACACGCAACAGCGCCAAGAAGCCCGCGGTCTCTCCACGTCGTGCGAGAGACCGCGGGCTTCGTGCGGTAGGTGAACTACTTCGCCGCTTCAAGGATGGCGCGCAACTGCGCGACGAGGGAACCGCTCCGGGGGGCGAAGTCGCCAGTCATCGCGGCGGCGCCCACTGTGAATGCATCAGCACCGGCTTCGCGGATCTCCTCGATCTGTGCGACGTTGCGAATGCTCCCCGCCACGACGACCGTTCCCGCAGTCCCGCGTCGTGCCGCGCGGACGAGATCGACAGGATCCGCGTCGGCGGCACGGTATGCAAGAAGATCCACTCCCGCACAGCCCGCCGCGGAGTATGCTGCGGTGTGCCTCTCGATCTCGGCGTCGTCTCCGTACAGCACGGTCGGGTGCCCGATCGGAGTACCCGGAAACGGCAGGTACGCGATCCCGGTCCCTTCGAGAATCGGCAGGATGTCGTCGGCCCACGTGCCCCCGAGGAGCACATCGACCCCCAATTCCACCGCCATTCTGGCTGACGCAAGCGCGTCCTCCTTGGTTGTACTGACGACTTCGAGATAGCTCGTCGCGCCCTGAGCCTTGATGCGCGAGTGCAACTCGCGCAGGGTGTCGAGGGGGACGCCGACGTCTTTGAAGCCGATGTGTTCGAGGTGAACGGAGGCGATCGAGTCGACGACATCGAGGCAGTCGATGACTGTCTGGTCGTCGCGGGTGAGCATGAAGATGAAGTCCACGTGAGGGCCTTTCAAGTGAGGAGTGGCGTCTGGGAAACAGGTGCGCAGTCGGTGGGCAAAGTGAAGTCAACGATGGGCGCCGGCGGCGCCGGCCATCTGTTCGGCGTAGTGCAAGGCCTCGAGCAAGCTGGCGTGATCAGCGAGACCTTTTCCTGCGAGATCGAAAGCAGTGCCGTGATCAACGCTGGTGCGGATGAAGGGCAGTCCGAGCGTGATGTTCACGCCGAGCTCGATGCCGAGATACTTCACGGGGATGAGGCCCTGATCGTGGTACTGGGCGATGACCACGTCGAACTCTCCGCGTCTCGCTCGCATGAAGACCGTGTCGGCCGGGAACGGGCCCGATACGTCCATGCCGGCGTCTCGGCAAGCGGCGACGACCGGAGCGATGATCTCGATTTCTTCAGAGCCCATGAGGCCGTTCTCGCCCGCGTGCGGATTCACACCAGCCACGGCGATGCGGGGCCGCGTGAAACCCGCGGCGATCAGAGCATCCGAAGCGAGGCGGATCGTCGTCCAGACACTGTCGCGCGTGATGTTGTCCAATGCTGAACGCAACGACTCGTGCACGGTGACGAGCACGATCCGCAATTCACGGTTCGCCATCATCATCGCGTACTCCGACACGCCCGCAAGTTCGGCCAGGATCTCCGTATGGCCGATGTGATGAATGCCCCCGAGGCGCAGAGCTTCCTTGTTCACCGGAGCCGTGATGATACCTGACACCTCTCCAGCGATTGCGAGGCTCACGGCCCGAGCCACATAGTCGTAGGACGCGCGCCCAGCTTCGGCATCGAGTCGCCCCCAGCCGGTGCCCGGATCGATTTCCGTGACGGGAATCACCTCGAGAACTCCCGGGCTCTCGGTCA
The DNA here is from genome assembly GCF_020805625.1 of Microbacterium sp. cx-59. Lineage (NCBI taxonomy): Bacteria > Bacillati > Actinomycetota > Actinomycetes > Micrococcales > Microbacteriaceae > Microbacterium > Microbacterium sp. cx-59. The sequence continues at coordinate 127,762 of NZ_JAJHGO010000008.1, read as the reverse complement.
CTTCACTCGGGTGAGCGATTTCGCGAACTACGAGGCCGGTTCCGGTGATGCGATTGGCTTCGCGGAGCACTCCTGCGTCTCCGATAACGACCACTGCCGCAGTTCTGGCCGCGTCGGCGATGGTCTTGACGACGATCTCGGGACCGACCCCTTTTGGATCTCCCATTGTGATCGCGAAGGGCTTCATTTCAGGCCCTCCTCTCTGTGTGGTGGGTGAGTTCTTCTGAAATGACATCGGGTGGCTATGGCAGGAGGTAGGCGCGCTCGGCAAGTCGGAGCAGGGTACCGTCATCGCCGAACCCACCCGCTTTGAGGATCACCGGAAGAGAGTGGGCGGTTCCGCTCGGATAGAGCAGGACGATGCCGGGCTCGAGTTCGTCGGCGAGTTCGGCGATGTGTATGTCGAGTCGTTCGAAGATCTGACGGGCCGTACGCCCTCCGGAGATGATGAGTGCTCCGACGTTGCCGTGCGACCACAGCGTTCCCACGGCCGACGAGATGCCACCGGAGACGGCGGCCGAGTCGGAGAGCGTGGTGGTCGGTCCATGAAGCACGACGGTGCCGCCGGTACGCAATGAACGATCTGCGGTTCGCAGCGACAGGTCGGAGCCAGCAGAGTCGGTGTCGATCTCTATGTCTGTCCCCTGTCCGCCAGCGAGCAGTTGTGCCGCCTGGCGAACGTTCGCTGAGTGCTTGCTGCCGATCGCGACAAGAGTTCCGCGGGGACGATTTGTGGGGACAGGCCGGGTGACTTCCGCATCGACAGGGGCCACCGCTCTGACGTCGTCCGCGTGCTCGGGTGACGAGTACGCCCGAGCAAGAGCGGAGGCAAGACCCGGTGACCCCACCCACAGCACGTCACGGAAGTCGGGCACGGACGCGACGACTGCGTCCAGGTCTTCATCGGTTGTCGCGTCGGCGATGAGGATGGAGGCGTCAGGATCGCCATGCGATGAGGACAACATCCGGCTGCCGGGAAAAACCTCGAGAAGGTCGGAACGCTGGGCGGGGTGCGCGGGGTCGAACCCATACTCTGTCTGGTCGACAGGTGTGCCGTTGGCGTACTGCCGGCCTGCGATGGTGACTCTCCCTGCTGCCGGAAACGCGGGCGCGATGATCGCGCGCGATCGACCGCTCGCGGCGAGAGCCGCGCGCGTCTCATCTGTCAAATTGCCGCGGAGGGTGGAGTCGATCGTCTTGAAAAGGATGTCGCGGTCATTCACGCTCAAGACTGCTATCGCGGTTCGCGCCGCCGCGGTCGCAACATCCATCTCTCGACTGTTCGTGTCGATGGAGATCACGCGCGCAATCCTCACCGACGGAGAGAACTGCGGGTCTCCGGCATCGAGAACGGCCGCCGATCCGACTACCACGAACGAGGTGGCGCCGCAGGCTCTCCATGGTGCTGCCCCGTCGGCCGCACTAGTGAGGTCGTCGGCGATGATTGCAATGCGCGGAGGGGAGATGGTCGTAACCTTCCTGTTCTTAGAATTCATCTTTCATGGGCGCGGTGCCAAGAACAAGCGACGATGTCGCACAGCATCTGTGCAATTGTGGAACATGTGAATGACGCATCGATCCCCTCCTTGTCTGCCCTGGTTGCGGTGTCCGAAACGATTCACCGGGGGAGTGTCACGGCCGCAGCCGAGAAGCTCCAATTGACGCACAGCGCTGTCAGCCGACAGATCATGCAGGTGGAAGCCGCTGTCGGACGTCCGCTCTTCCGACGGGAACACCGACGGATGGTTCCCGCGGAAGGTGCAGTCGAGCTTGCCAAGGCAGTCGACGAATCGATACAGGTCCTTCGCCGCGCCCTCGCGGCCGCGTCGCTGCAGTCAACGAGCGCAGCGCTTGTGCTCTCGTGCGAGCCGACCCTGCTCATGAGGTGGTTGATTCCTCGGATCGCAGGACTCAACGATGCGAGGATTCTCGATGCTCCGCTGGGCCCCGCGGGCGGCAGGGAGGTTCCGCGTGTCCATCTCTCAGCTGCGGGAGGTCCGGTCGACTTCCGCCGCGAAGGCATCGATCTGGCGATTCGGCGCAACGACTTCGACATGCCGCCCGACGTCTACGAGTACCCGTTGTTCGTTGAGCAAGTGGGTCCGGTTTGTGCTCCCGCAGTAGCTGCGTCGTTGCCCACCGTGGCCGATCTGTGGCAATCCGGCATCCCTTTGATTCATACGACCACCCGTTCGTCGGCGTGGAAAGCCTGGAGTGAGTCGCGCGGCGAGATCTCACCCCGAGAAGGGGGCCTGGAGTTCGAACACTTCTACCTTTCGCTTTCGGCTGCCGCTGCGGGCCTGGGGGTCGCGATTGGCCCCGAGCCGCTGGTGCGTGACGATGTCGCCGCGGGAAGGTTAGTTGCGCCATTCGGGTTCGTCCCGAGCGGTGCCGCCTACGTCTTGCTCAGCGCGCAGCCGGTAGAGGCGGACCCGCGATATCTTGCGTTGGCGACCTGGCTGGCGGGGCAGGGGGCAGAGTTCGATCGTTAGTCGTCTTCAGGGGACTCGTTGAAGTAATCACGCGATGTGAACCAGTAGTGCAGTGCGAGTCGAGTGAGGCCGTCCTCTAAGTCGAGGCCGACGGACTCCTGGAACTTCGCCACGCGGTAGTAGACGGTCGTACGGTGCATGTGGAGCGCGGCGGCTGTTTTCACCACGTTCCCCGCGTTGTCGAGGAATACTCTGATCACTCGGAGGGTCTCCGGGGTTTGAGTAGTCTCGAGATCGCGGAGCAGTGAGGGAAGCACTTCCGGGTTCAGAGAATCCACGACGGTGGCAGCGAAAATGGATGTCAGGCCGAGGTCGGCCCATAAGACCACGGGTGAGCTGCGTATTGCACCTTCCCTTGCGGCTACGACCGCTTGCTCGTACGAGACCGAGGAGCGCAGCGCCGAGTTCTGGGGCCCCCCGACGCCGACGACGAGGTGAGCCGCATCGCGCCCGAGCATCCGCTTTAATTCGACGGCCATCTGCCCGGCCAATGCTTCGATGTTCTCGCGCTGAGGCATGGTAGACCATGAGACGACGATGACGCTTTCGGCCCGGCCGACCGCGAGTGCGTAAGTGCTGCGCAAACGAGTCGCCAGTGCATGGCCCAAGGCGCGTCGCATCGCGGCGATGATCTCTGGGTCGGGCTGCACGTCGGTGCGCGAAGTGTTCTTCACGACGAACACCGACACGGTCGACGTCTCCACGAGCACCCCCTGATCGTTGAGGTCGCGAACGGCGCTCACGCGGTCAGCGCGGTCGCCTGCGACGAGCGCGAGAACCAGGCCTTCGCGCTCGCGTAGTTCGGACATCGATCGCTGCTGGCGGCGCAGCAGGATAGGTGTGAGTCGAGAAGCGGTGTCGGCGACGGCCGCTCGCTCGAGCTCGGTCATACTCCCGTCATCAATGACCCACATGAATCCAAACAGCTCGCCCTGCGCTCGAAGCGGATAGCCGTAGCGGCCTGACATGCCGATAGCATCGCTCGCCCCGACGTATCGAGGGTCATTCCAGCTGCGAACTCCTAGTCGGATGAAGTGTTCGTCTGCTGGCGGCGGCATCCTTCGATTCAGCAGCGACGCGATACGAAGCGGATCTTCGTCGCCAAAATGCGTGCTGTACACGAGCAACCGCAGGTCTGAATCGTCGACGGTCACCGACCGTTGCAACAAGTTGGCGAGGGCCTCTACGTGTTCCAGAAGCTCCGCGATCATCTGAGCGCATCCTTTCCCCTGGTAGCACTAGCTCCCCTGGTAGCACTAGCGATCATGCCACGCGCCGGCGCCCGCGTTGAGCGAGCGTAGCGACCCCGTCGGATGTCGAAACGATCGCCCGATGATTTCGACATTTCACACCAGGCGGTGAGCAAGAAGCCGAGCACTATGGAAAATGCTCACACCGCCAACGAAGGATGCCTTCAGATGCCCCACTCCTACTCGCACATTGTCATCGGTGCCGGCGCGATCGGTTCGGCGGTGGCCTACTGGCTGACTCAGCGCGGCGCCGAGAGCGTGCTCGTCCTCGAGCAGCATCCTCTGGGCCATGCCCTGGGATCGTCGGGTGATCACTCCAGGATGATCCGCCACTCGTACCACAGCACCGCTTACACAGCGCTCACGCGCGATATGTACAGCTGCTGGGATCGCATCGAAGAGGAGTCCGGCCTCCAGGTCCTCTACCGCGTGGGCGGGCTCGACATGGCACCCCGCAGCAATGTCGGGTTCGCCGACATCGTGAACTATCGCCAAGCGATGACTGCCCAGAACCTGCCTTACGAGAACCTCACGGCCGATCAGATCATGCAGCTTTGGCCGCAGTGGCGGATCGAGGACGATGTCGAGGGTATCTACCAGCCCGAGGGCGGTTTTGTGGACATCCGCAAGACCGTCTCGGCCCATCTCGCGCTCGCACTCGCACACGGCGTCGACGTGCGTGCGAACACCTCTGTCACTGGAGTGACGATTCACGCGGACAGCGTCACTGTGACAACAGCGGATGAGACCTTCACCGGAGGCCACCTGATGCTCGCGACCGGATCGTGGCTCGGCGATTTCATGGCCGACATCGGGCTCTCGTTCGCGCTGACACTCACCCAGGAGCAGGTCGGATACTTCGCCAGTAAGCACTTGGCGGATTACTCGATGGAGAAGATGGGGGTCTGGTCTTATCACGGGGATGGCGTCTACTACGGGTTCCCTGTGTACGGCGAGGCGGGAGTAAAACTCGCGCAAGATATGCGATCGAGGTTCATCCGGTCGGAGGATCGGAGCCCCGAACCGATCGCCTCCGAGACCCGGCATCTGCAGACCTTCCTCTCGCAGTACCTCCCCAGCGCGCTGGGGCCCCAGCTGGTGGGGAAGGGATGTGTCTACGACATGCCGGCCGACCGAGACTTCGTCCTGGATACGCTGCCTGGGCATCCGCACGTGGCCACGTTCAATGGCGCCGGGCACGGTGGAAAGTTCGCCAGCCTCGTCGGCAAGATCGTGGCAGAACTGCTGACATCCGGATCCACCGATCACCCGATCGACGCATTCAGCCTGACGCGCCCCGCAATCGTCGACCCCGACTTCATTCCTGCGTTCCGACTCGTGTAGGAACGAGCTCTCACCGAGCGGCCGCGCTCATCCAAGCCAGGAGCACATTGTGCGGGAGACCGATCTCATCGACCAACGCATCCTCGCCGAGATGCGCACGAATGCGCGAATTAGTCATGCGCGTCTCGGAGAAATCGTTCGTCTTTCTCGCACGGCCGTGCGACAACGGATCGGCCGCTTGGAGCGGGATGGGTTGATCCGGGGGTACACGCTCGTGGAGAGCTTCTCTGACCCTGCGACACGGGTCCGTGCGACTCTCCTGGTCTATCGCTATGACCGGATGCGGGGCTCCGATGTCGTCCTCGCCTTGAGCTCGATACCTGAAGTAGTCCGGTGTGACGTCGTCACGGGCGAGTACGACCTCATCGTGCAGGTGGAGGCGAAGGACTCGGAGCGTATTCGCGATGTGTGGCAGCACGTCGCAAATCTCACAGGGGTGAGAGACATCACGACAGTGATAACGCTCTCGACCGTCATCGAGCGGTCCCGGTAACGGTGATGACCGTCCTTTCAGGACGGTCATCACCGCGCGATCGCCACGACCTTCGTCTGCGTCATCTCTTCGTAGGCGAACCGGACGCCCTCGCGACCCATCGAACCGTACTTGCTGCCGCCGAAGGGCATCGAGTCAAGCCGATAGTCCGACGAATCGTTGATCATTACCCCGCCGGCGTCGATGCTCTCTGAGACCCTCAGCGCGCGATTGAGATCACTAGTGAATACTCCTGCCTGCAACGCGAACTCGGAGTCGTTGGCAACCGCGACCGCTGCCTCTTCCGTATCGAACGGTTCGATGATCACGACCGGAGCGAACACTTCCTCGTTCCACAGGCGGCACGTGTGCGGAACGTCGGTGACGACGGCGGGTGTCAAGAAAGGACCGGACTGCTCACCGCCGGTGAGTAATGTCGCTCCCTGCGCGACTGCTTCGAGGAGCTTCTCCCGAACGCTAACGGCAGCGTGCGCACCGATCATCGGACCCACGTCAGTTGTCTCCTCGCGAGGGTCGCCTACGATCAGCGCCGACACGGACGAGACGAAATCGTTGAGGAACCGCTCGTACACGGCCTGGTGTACAAGCACACGTTGCGCACCAATGCAGTTCTGGCCCGCAGCCCAGAACGCGCCTGACACACACGCATCCACTGCGAGGTCCAGGTCGGCGTCGTCAAAGACAAGCACCGGGGAATTACCGCCCAGTTCCATCGTGAGTCGCTTGATGCCGGCTGCAGCCGCGATCGCCTCACCGGTCGCGAACCCGCCGGTGAAAGAGACCATGCGCACGTGCCGCGATTGCACGAGAGTCTCTCCCACCGCGTGATCGCCGATCACTATGGTGACCATGTGGTTCGGGAGGCCGGCCTCGATCAACAGAGCGACGAGCAATCGCGCGGTGAGCGGTGTCTGCTGTGCCGGTTTGAGGATGACGGTGTTGCCGCCGGCGATGGCAGGTCCGAGCTTGTGTGCGACCAAATTGAGAGCATCGTTGTAGGGCGTGATCGCGACGATCAGACCGAGCGGCTCGCGTGTGTACCACCCGCGACGACTTTCGCCTCCGGGGAACGCATCGAACGGGATCACCTCGCCCGCGTTGCGCACCGCTTCGCCCGCCGATAGTCGCAGGGTGTTGACCGCACGTGCGACTTCTTTGCGCGCCTGACGGATGGTCTTCCCGGCCTCCGAGACGATGAGGCTCGCGACGTTCGCCCCACGTTCGTCTAAAAGAGCGGCTGCTCTCTCGAGAACCGCGGCACGCTGATGGCGGGGGAGGGGCTCGTGATGGCTCGCCTCAGCAGCCTGGGCGACAATCGCTTGCGTTTCTACGACAGAGTGCTGCGGAAGGTGAGCAATCGGCAGGCCTGTGTACTTGTCGTAGACGACCAGCGCATCGTGCTGGGTGGGTGCCGACGGATCGACGTCAGCCATTGACCTTCGCCCCCTCAAACGCGTGGACCGCCAGGATGTCGGCGAGGAGCGCGAACGCCGTTTCGGTGCGCCCCGCACCTGGGCCGGCGATCGTCACGATGCCGAGCAGGTCGGTATCGAACGACACGGCGTTGGTGACGCCTGAGATGTTGGCAAGCGGGTGGTCAGCTGTGAGGGCAACCGGCGCGACTTCAGCCACGATCGTTCCGTCATCGTTGCGGTAGGCCGACCCGATGAGCTTGAACCGCTTGTTCTGCTGCGCAGCGGCAGCGATCTTCTCCGCAGTGACCCCGACGATTCCTGTCGTGGCCACATCGGCTGGCGAGAGACTGGCGCCGAGCAGCTCGTTCGCCAAGATGGATAGTTTCAGTTGCACATCGGACCCCCCGATGTCTGCGCCTGGGTCGGCCTCGGCGAAACCGAGATTCTGGGCGGCCGCTACTGCATCCTCCAGGCTCACGCCGGTCTCCATCCGGCCGAGAACGTAGTTGCTGGTGCCGTTGAGAATGCCCTGCACCCCGAGGACCGTGAGCCCGGTGAGTAGGTTGCGGGCGAGGCCAATGACGGGGGTCCCGCTCATCACCGCACCTTCGAACGCGAAGTGCACTCCGTTCTCGGCGGCACACTGCTTCAGCGACTCACCGTAGAGGGCGATTGGCCCCTTATTTGTGGTGATGACATGCTTTCCGGATTCGAGCGCCCACCGCACGTGTGACGCAGCAGGTTCACCGTCCAGAGGATTTGTGAACGTCGCCTCCGCGATGATGTCGGCGTTGCTCGTTCGGATGATCGCCTCGTTGTCGGCGACCCCCGACCCCCCTGACAGTCCGGCGAATGTCGAGCCGCGCGGAAGCGCCAGCACGGCCGCGAGATCAATTCCCTCGGGCTCAACGAGCGAGCCCATCGCTAGATCGGAGATCGCCACGACCCGTAGACCGATGCCTTGGCTCGCTATCCGGTGTGGATCCTCGACGATCAGCTGTGCCAGTGCGCGCGTGACGCCACCGAATCCGATGATTGCCAGGTTGTATGTGTTCATCTCGAGGTGCTCCAATCTGCGGGGACAGCGGGGTTCTCCCACTGTCACCCGGGACCTGCGCACCCCAACCCTGTCGTTACGAGCCTGATGGCTATCGAAGCGGCGGTTTTCGGCGGGTAGCTATTTCGGTTTGGAACTCACCGGTTCGGGCATCAAGGATCGTTGCTGGCAGGAGGCCGCGGCAGTTGCACCCACCGGCGTGGATCGAATCGTTTCGGCCTCTCAGGCGTTCGCGGCTCTGAGCGAGATGCGCGCAACGGTCAGTCGCGTGAGGAGGGCGACGACAGCACGACGGAGGGTGGCACGGGGGAGTAGAAATCGTACTTTGTTTCTGACACATTTTGTGTCACCGTGTTGGTACGATCCGAATCGAGACGTCATGATCTTCTACATTGTCCAGTTCGGCCCCGCGGTTGCGGGCCTGATCGTCGGGCTCGTGGTGTGGGCCATTCGGCGGAAGGCATGGGCGACTCTTCCGACGCGGCGACGGCTGTGGACGGCAGGAGGGGTGGGCATCGCGCTGGCGCTGTGGGTTGCCTACAGCTGGTGGAGCGTCTTCCCGTTCTGGCTGCCGTCATTCGGCGAGGACGGGTTCGTCGTCTTCGGATTCCTGCCGCACGTCGTTCCGCTGGTCCTCTGCCTCGTCGCGTTGGCTTTCGCCGGCGTGCCCTCCAGAGTCGCAGGTGCCAAGGGAGCCGCCCAGTTGTCGGCGCGGAACCTCTTCACATTCGCTCCGCGGCCGTGGATGTTTCTGCTCGCGGGAGTGAGTGCGGCCATTGTTGTGCTGACGGTGGTCGCAGGGCTGGCATCGGGCCCCGATGAAGACGGCCGATATCTGATGTACACCGTTCAGATGTCGACGAACAGCTCTGCGGGCACGTCGATCTACGGATGGTTCTACTCCGTGCCGTGTCTGGTGCTCGTCGCGCTCGTGGTGGCGGTCTCTCTGCTCTCGCTGTGGGCGATCGGTCGTCCACCTCTGGCAGCTGACCGAGAGCGGGACAGCGCTCGCAGGGGCGAGCAGGCGAGGGTCGTGCTCGGCGTCGCCAGCGGCGGGCTGTTGCTTCATCTGGGTTCGATCTTGAACTCGCTGTATGGAACGTCGATGCTCCGCGGTGGCCTGGACGCTGGTCTCGCCGGATGGGTAGAGCTGGGGACGGGTTTCGCGGCGATCGGACCGGCGCTGCTCGTTGCGGGATACATCGCGATCGTGGCCGGACTCGCTGCCTGGTGGATGGTGCTTCTCGCAGTGGTCATCGCGGGCCGGCGCCCGGCCGGGCGGGTGCCAGTCCGATGATGATCACCATCACCGAGTCGGGCGCGCCTCCGGCCGACCAGATCGAGGATCAGATCAGGGGGCTGATCACGACGGGGATCGCAGCCGCGAATCAGCGCTTGCCCTCCGTTCGACAGTTGGCGAGCGACCTCGGTGTGGCGCCCGGTACCGTGGCGAAGGCGTACCGATCTCTTGAGCGTGAGGGGTATCTGGTGAGCCGTGTGGGTAGCGGTACTCGAGTGAGCACGACGGTGTCGGCCACACCTCAGGTCGTTCTTGCGGCGGCGACGCGATTCGCCGCGATCAGTCGCCGCGAGTCGATGGATTTGGAAGACGCGGTGCGGGTGCTCCGTGCGCTCTGGTCCGACTGAGGTCCGATTTCCGGTCATCCCACTTACGCCGCGTGAACGTCGACGCCGCGGGTTCTATACACGAGGGGGACTCCTCGAGACTGTCCTCCTCGTCTTTGACAGCGGAAACGAACTTGTCATCCACGCAATGAGGGCCCGTCCTCAGATGTTCGATCTGCTTCCGTGAGCGTGCCTGACGGCGAGAGCTGACACTCGACACGGATGCGGACCGCTTCGGCCCCCCGGAGAGAAGTTACATCCGTCGGTGATCAGGGCCGGAGAGTTGGGGAGCGGCAAACTACGGCGCCGCCGCTCCCCATTCGATCAGTCGAGCCGGTTGCAACTGCGGCAGCGAGGCAGACCGCCCTTCCCTGACGCGCGGTTCGCAGATGAGATCTGCTGACCGTTGGGGCAGTCGCTGTAATCGTGCCAAACGCGCGGGTCGCGCTGGTCGGTCGAGTGGTAAGGCGAGGTACTGATTGCCATGGTGGTTCTCCTGTTGTCATGCGGCGCCGTTGCGCGCCGACGTCGTCACGGTAGTGACCGGTGCGGACATAGCTAGAAGACGCGTGTCGCTGCGGACGAACTCGTTGCAGCTGAACCCTCGGCCCCAGCTGCGCCGCAGGATCCCCGGGGTCCGTCGATGTGCTCCGGGCTTCGCCGACTTCAGAACAACCGGTACTCAAGGTTCAGGGTGTGGAGGCATCATCGATGGCGACGAGGGTGGGCCGGCAGACCCAGCGTGCGCGCGGTGTCAGCGGACAGGCCCGTTATTCAACTCCGAGCAGAGGATGGTCATCTGCTCCTCGGATAGAAGTGTGGGCCACCAGAACTTCATCGGGTCCATAGCCACGAGTGGTAGCCGGGCCGTTGAGCCATCCGCCGCACGAACGTGGGCGTAGATACATCGCGTACGCAGCAGGACGGTGGAGAACTCGCCGATCTCGTAGTGGATTTGCCCTGCCACCGATAAGGCGAGGCGCGGTCGTCTAGCCTCGGTCCAGATCGATAGACGGTCGGGACGCAGTACAGCCTTCATGTTCCGTGGTGCGTGAAACGCAGCGGTCACTTCTCCTGCGCTCCGGAAGACGTCCGCGAACTCGCGCCTGATCTCGATCGGCACAACCGCTGCGCCGGGAAACTTCTCGCTGAGATCACGCAAGCCTCCTCGCCGGCGTTTTCCAAACCACCAGAACGTCCCCACGATCGACAGAGCCCCCAGGAGAAGACCGGCAAGTATTGCGTCACCCGCATTGAGAGCGCTGGCGCCAACAAGCGCGATGATCAGGCGCGCTAGGACGAAGCAACCCAAAGCGGCTACGCCCCATCGTAGAAATGAAGCACGGAATCTCAACAGTCCTCCCGAAGGGCGGCAAGCCGCCGATTTGCGTTGCACGTCCGGCAGTCGGCAATCCCGCCTTCGCCGCTTCTGGGATAGGACGGATCGTACCGTTAGCTCCTCGCATAGTTCGCAGCGGGTTCGTGCTCGGAGCGAGGATCGAGGCCTAGCAGGGACGGGTGGTGGTACGACTCGGCGCGATGTAACGGGCAAGCGAGGGTGAAGACGACCCGATCGAAACGGGTGAGCAACACGCCTAGGGCAGCTCGGATGCCGAGGGTCGAGCGTACTCCGAGCCGGATCGCGTGCGCTCCAGTTCGCCGTAGTCGACGAGATACCGGCGCAAGACCGCGACGTCGTCGGTGAACCGCGACAATCGTTCGTTCACCTCGTGTTCTGTGAGGACCTCGTCCCGGCCGAAGGCTTCTTCGGCGATGTGTGCGAGCAGGTGCCCTCGCTCGGTCAGGTTGGACGGGTAGGAATTGATACGCCCGTCGGCTGTCAGAAATCGTGGGATGCCTTTCGGGCGTGCCGTCGGGGCCGACGCGCTGAGCAGCTCGCGATAGATCTCCGTGTTCAGCGAGAGCGAACCGTCGCTGGAAACGTGCACCATGCGCGCCGTCTGCAACAGCGTCACCACGTGTCGCGCGCGAGACGGCGACAGAGCCGCAAGCGAGTCCGTGGCGCTTCCCGACGAGGCCAGCTCGGCGAACACACGTCGAGCATGGTCGTTTGCGAGGGCGGCGATGACGGGGCGCCACGCAGCGGATTTCGACACCCCGGCTCCTTCGTTGCGAACGAACCTTCAGCGTATGTCGTGGATGCGGCGGAGAAACACGGAGATCGACAGATCGCGGCATCAGGGACATCTTTGCGCGTCGACGCCGAGTCGAGCATCACGACGCCGCACGCCGCACGCCGCACGCCGCGGTTCGACGCATTGCGTGGCGCTAGGGTGCTGGCTATGCAGCGTCGTTCTCTCGTGGTTTCCGGGTCCGTTCTGATCGCCACTCTTGCGCTGGCCGGTTGTGCCTCTGGCGCGAACGCAGCCGGGGACGGAACGAACGACGCGGGGCCGGCTCCCGCCGAATCATCGCAGCCCGCCGCACCGACGACCGAGGATGGGGCGGCGTTGACTCAAGCGCAGGCGTGGCTCGACGCGGCCAACCTCCCGGAAGGCGCCGTTCGCACAGACACCCCATCCGCCAGCTTCAGCTCATACACCGGGTGGCCGTGCGGTCCCTACGAGGAGGTGAAAGGCTACTGGGTGGTCCCTGCCACAAACGTGGCCAATGTCGCCAACTGGCTGATCGAGAATCCCACCGCTGACCTCATCACCACGGCCTTCAGCCCGGTGACGGAGGAATCGGGGCCCACCGATTCGGCGATCGTGGGCTACATTCCCGCTGTCGGCTCGCAAGAAGGGATCGTCTACACGGTCGCGAAAAAGGGAGACGATGTCGCGGTCCGGGCTGAGGTCGCGGCTCAAACGAGTGCGGCGACCTGCCCGCCTCTGCCTGGCGGTGGAATGTACGGAGCGCCCGGCCAGGGCTAGGGACCCCGGCCTTCGAACGCGGGAACTGCCTCCGGCACGTCGACGACCCCGAATGCACCGCGATCGCGCTCGGGAATAGAGATCACGGCATGCAGATTCTGGTGGGCCCCGTGGGGCTCGAACCCACCCAGGCCCCTTTTCGTAGTGATTGAAGCGGCCAACCCGCGTGATTCCGTCGTTCGTGCGCTGTGAACGATTGTGCAGAATCACCTCAATTTCAGCCGGATGTTGTCAAATTGTTGTCACGCTACGTGCGGAGTTGCTCCGGTCAGGCAGGGAGAACCGATGCCGCCAGGCCACCTAACTGACGCTGCACCGTAGGAGCCTCATCGCAATCGACGCGGACCCGCGGCAACGCTGCCCCGCTCGCCCGCTCGCCCGCTCGCCCGGCCGTCGGTCGGGCGAGCTCGCACGGACACGATTCGGCGTCCTCCCCGTCACGCTGGGCAGGGAGCCTTGACCGAGGTGCGTGACTGACAGTTGATGGATGGCATTGCGGTGTTTGCGGGTGGCTGACGAACGGAGAGTTCCGCGGATCACGCGAATTCTTGATTGGCCCCCGGAAGGCCGATGGAGCGCTGGAATGGAGATTCTGCGGACTGGGCGCGGACTGAACTTCGGTCTGCGGTCGCGCACCTGCACGGCGTCGCGACCGGGACCTCGTCGAAGGTGTCCCCATCCGGTTGACCAGTAGCGGCAGCCGGTCGTGGCATGCGGTTCCGAACCCGGCCGAGATAGCTGGGCATTTTGCTCGCGATCTGAGGTGAGCATGACTGGTCGTGTACGTCCCGTAACGACGGGAGCAGTCAGCCTCCGTCCCGCAGAATTATCTCGAGCGCTATTTGGCGTTCATTCGCGGATAGGGCACTTGCCTGGCCAAGCACGAACGCTGCACCGACATCTTGAGTCACGATTCGTCTAATGGCGTCCCAGTGTTCCGCGAGCGCCTTTCGGAGAGCTGGGTACCAGCGATCTGCGGCTTGCTCCCGGAACCCGCGGGCGACGAACGCGAGCTGATGCGGTGCAAGCCACGCCGCAGCAAGTACCGCCCTCAGGAAGATAGCGAGGTTGTTGACAGCCTCGTCGTCGGTAGTAGTCATATCTGCCAGGTACTTCGCGGCTACCTCCCCCCACCCCGATAGCGCGTCAGGGTCATCCACGCTGTGCCTGATCGCCTCGAAAACAAGCTGTAGCTTCTCGGCGACGTTGGTCGCGCCCCCGAACGCAAGGGCCTGAGCCAAGCCCGCAGGCCGGTGAGAGTCCAGCGCGAGGGCAAGTCCCCACGACGTGGATCTAAAACGGACACCGACCAGGTGGGCGTGGACTAAGGCTGCGTCGATTGCGTCTGCGGTGCTAGCGCTCAGGAGTCCGTGGTCGCGGGAGTACTCCACGAGCTCAGGCGTTCCGAACGCGGGGACCCCAAGCGACGTCGCGATGTGGCGTGTTGCTGCGTCGTCGCACCACAACGGAACACCCGCCTCTGCGGCTCGGCTCATAGCTTCTGTCCACGGACCGAAGATGGTGTCGAGGCCTGGCTTGGGAACGGTCAGGCTGCGAGGGTCAGAGCGCTCTGCCTGGCGGATGCGCGTCTGAACATTGTCAAATATTCGGGCTTGTTCAGCCTCCTCGTCGGGCGACAGCTGGTGGAAGCGCGGCCCCCGGTCGTTCGTGCTTGCAAAGAATTCGCCTCGCGACTTTTTCAGCTGAGCCGCTGAATCGTGCACATCACGCAGTTGTCCGTACGTGGCGAGAAGTCGCGCAGGGATCTTTGCCACTGCCTCCCCGGTCTCTTCGGGCAGCATCGCTACAGTCACCGCCGCGCTCGCATCGATAGCTGCGCCCGACTCGATCGCGAGCGCCACAATGTCGTGATTCAACTCCTGATTCTCGGCGGTGCCGGCAAAGCGAGGAGCAAAGCGACGCCGAACGAGGACGTCTGTGTAGTCGCGCTTCGCCCACTTGGCGAGGAGGCCGATCGGGAAGGTGCCGTTTGCGACGCCCTGCTCGATCTCGCCCATGTCCGGACGGTCGCCGGCCGCGCGGTCAAGCGCAGCAATGATCTCGTCCGGGTCTTCGCTTTCGAGTGTCAGTGTCCAGAAGAGCTCAGGCTGGTCCGGGAAGTCCGCGTGATACTCATCGGCGAGATCGGTGACTTGCACACCTACGTCGGAGGTGGAAATCGGAGCGAAAAGCACGGCGCCCACAGCGAGTCGACGTACCTGTTCGTCTTGGGGGAACAGCTTGATGAGAGCGAGAGCCGAGCTCAGCGGCGCCATCTCTGTTCCAAAGCGCTGGAATAGGTGCAACCACAGCGAGGCTTGGCTGACTGTCCTGGGGACTCGGCATGCTGGCAGAGATCTCCAAACGGAAAAAGCTTGTTCATCATCAGCGCTGTGGTGGTGTGCGAAGACCATAGACCACCCTGCATCGTCGGCCTCCGGATCAAGCTCAAGAAGCGTCTGACCTACCGCGACGATGTCCTCCCACCGGCGCAATTCCTGCATCGCGACGATCTGGAGGCGCAGCGCTGATGCTCGATTCCCCCACGCTTCACCGCCGACGCTGAACGCGGTGCGAGCGCGATCGATCGCGTCGAGGTAGCTGCCGTTTCGCAGATGAAATCGCGCCGCCCGCAGCCACTCGTCGGGATCTCCCCATCGCCGAGCCATCTGTTCAGCAAGGCGAAGGCTGTCCCGTTCGCGGTTACTCTCCGAGTAGAACTGAGCGAGCGCGCGGGCGACCCGCGGGTTATCTAATGCCTCCTTCGCTGCCCGGGGCTCGGACCCGGGTAGCTGCCGATTCAACTTTGCAATGACGTCGATCTCTTCGGCAATCTCTTCGTTATGCGGGCGCAGGTCGTCCACAAACGGATGAATTACTCCGCGGCTTGCGAGTAAGAAGCAGATTGTGGCCTTCTCACTCCAGTCGTCCACCGCGTGAACCGCTTCCGACCAAAGCTGGTTCGCCAGGTCATCGTCCCCGCCGAGCTCCGCCTCACGCGCTTTGAGCTGAAGTACCGTCTCCCGGGACGTTTGCTCCGACACTTTGGCAAGCGCCTCAGAGATGTCGCCCAATTGCGCCAGAGCCGAGATGGCTGCTTCTTGCACGTCGGGATGGGCCGCTTCCTCGGGTGCTGCATCGCCGGCGGGGACCGCGGTGAAAAGGGATCGCACCTCGCCAAAGTCCCCGAGGAGCATCGATGCCTGGATGGCGATTCGTATCGATCGCGCGGCGACAGTGCCGGTAATGCGGCGTGCGTCCCGAATACGAAGCGCGAGAGTACGGGCAGAGGCCAGGTCAGACGTTTGCGACTGACGGCCTGGCACCATTGAGCGCTGAATCAGCGCTTGCGCTGCGATGACGCCAGCACCGGCATATCCGTTCACCTCGAACGCTTCTCGACCGCTCGCGATAGCGCCGTCCAGGTCGCGGGCCTCCAGCAGCTGCTGGGCATTGATGTTCGCTTTGAGTGATCGCTGCAAATCGGAGGAGGGGGTCCACTCGCTCAGGAATTTCCGCCGAGCGGCGAGATCATGCTCCGACAGCACCGATTCCACGAGCGGATGGCCACGGACATCGCTCAACGCTGCGAGCCCTTCGTCGTCCCGGCGACTGGTAACGATCCTCACTTTCAGGTACGGGCGAGGCGTCGCCCCTCCCCCCAGTGCTCGATGCAGCCAGGAACGGCCAAGGTCACCGAGATCGCTGTCGAGAGCAAGCTCGCCAAGCCATGCATCTACGAGCTCACTTTCGGCGAGCCACGACGGTCGCGACGACAGCCAATCCTCGAGCGTGTGTGCCCGGCTCGTTGCCGGGGCCACGGACCGAATCAGCCGCGCAATCGTCTGCTGGCCCACTATGTCAGCGATCCTCTGCGAGTCCTGAAATAACGGGGGGGACAACGCCGGGGCTTCAGAACCCGCTGAATCCAGGAGAGCAGCAATTCTCGCCACCGGTGCTGCCACTTCCCGGTATAGAAAGGCTTGCGATTCGGCGGCGCTCATCTGCCGCGCGACGGCCTCCCTCAGTAACGGCAGCAGGAACCCTGATCCGCCACGGACCCCGTCACACTCGATCTCGTCTAGTCGGGCGCGAACGTGGGAGGCGGGCTCCTGCAAGTTCTGGAGAGCCGATAGTACGTCGGGCATATATAGTGCGAGCTTCAACTGCTTCTGGTTTACATTCACCCCGCGTCGCTTTGCCGACGCGGTGACATTCCTCGCCACACGCCATTCCAAAGTGACTTCTTTTGCCCCGGCGGTCGCCGCGCGACCGCCCAGCGACCATGCCGCCCCTGATATCGGATCTGTCATGTTCCCCACCTCGCTGAGATGGTACCGAGCAGGGCCGACATGAAGTCCCGACGAGGCACCGCTCTGCACATCGATGACGCATCCGCCAGATCGCTCTGAGCGGCACGATAGCGATGAACGGGTCTGGTGAACGGGGATGACAGGAGCAATGCACGCAGGTACTTGCCGTGGGCACTGCGATTCTTGCGCCATTACAGGTCTCGTGTGTAAACCATGTTGCATGGCCAGATCCAGGTGTGGAACCGAGGACAGCCGAGCCAATGCCCACTCTCGTCATCGCGAACGGAACGAGCGGGCGGCGGCAGAATGGGCGGCCGTCGCCGCCCCCTACGCTGCGTCTCAACGCCTCGGCGGCGGCACGATCTCCGGCCGGCAATCGCTGGGCGAGCTCTCGGCCAGGCCTGACAGCTTCACTCCGAGGAGAGCGACATCCTCCGCGAACGCGATCAATTGATCGACGATCTTCGGCTGCTCGATATCTCCTGGAACCTCATCGCCCTCCCGAGCGGCATAAGCCGACAGGCTCTGAGCAAACGCGCCCGGTGAGGGTCTTCGCCACGGTCGGCTCCGGTCGTTGAGTCGTACACTCGGCGCATGGCGCTGGACCTCAACGAGTACATCGCGGCGGGCTTCGCTCTGACGCCCGCCGAACGGCTCGAGGCTGCCCGCGTCCTGCGACTCAGCGTGGACCGGGATACGGATGAGCGTCAGACAGAGATCGACGCGGCTTGGGAAGACGAGATCGATCGACGTCTGGCTGATGTCACGAGCGGCGGCGCCGAGCTGGTCGACGGTCACGAAGGTCTCGCTGCAATCCTCGCTGAGCTGGCGGCGCGCGTTCGGTGATTCGCCGGTGGCGCGAGCACACTCCGTGAAGCGGTCCTGTTCCTTGAAGACCAGCGCGAGGGGTGGGGTGAACGGTTTGCGGATGCTGTCGAGGCAGCCATCGCCAGCATCCTGGAATCCCCGCACAGCGGGGGGTTCCACCGGGGCCGGCCGCGCGTGCCGGCGGTACGTTCTCGAAGCATTGCCGGGTTCCGATACGACATCAAGTACGTCGTTATCGATGATGAGGTGATCGTTCTCGCCCACGCGCACGAGCGCCGCAGGCCCGACTACTGGTCCGACCGGCACTGACTCCCAGCGGGCTTGTCGTATGACGACGGATCACGCCATTTCCCCCTAGGCCCTCCAGGCGGACTTCCGCCGCAACCTCCGCGAGCGATTGAGGACTCTCAAGACTGAAACCAGGTCCGTGGCTTCAGACATGAAGCGCGCCTCTAGACAGCGAACAACGCCGGCTGGCGGACAGGTAAAGCTCCGCTGGTGTTGTCAGATTGTTGTCACGCCGCCCCTTCGGCGAGGCGTGAACCGCTGCGATCCCAGTCGGGAGTAGAGATCGCGCCGGTCAATACCTGGTGGGCCCCGTGGGGCTCGAACCCACGACCCGCGGATTAAAAGTCCGATGCTCTACCGACTGAGCTAGAGGCCCTCGGTGTCCAGCCTAATAGTTCGCGCGGTGCGCGGACGAACGCGCCGGCACCCCGCATCCGGACAGACGGAAAGGCCGCCGACGGGAGAACCCGTCAGCGGCCTTTCGCGAGGCGTGATTACTCAGCCGGCGGCATCAGCACCGTGTCGATGAGGTACACGGTTGCGTTGGCGGTCTGGACGCCACCGCAGATGACTGCGGACTCGCCGTTGACGGTGATCGAGTCGCCGCTGCCCTCGACGGTCAGGTCCTGACCCTCGACGGTGGTGTGGGTTCCGTCGATCTCGTCGGGGGAGAGCTGACCCTGCACCACGTGGTACGTGAGGATCTTGGTCAGCAGAGCCGAGTCGGTCTTCAGGGTGTCGATCGTGGCAGCGTCGATCTTCGCGAAGGCGTCGTCGACCGGGGCGAAGACGGTGAACTCACCGCTGTTGAGCGTGTCGACGAGGTTGACGTCGGGGTTCAGCTGGCCACTGACCGACGCGACGAGCGTGGTGAGGAGCGGGTTGTTCGACGCGGCGGTGGCCACCGGGTCCTGAGCCATTCCCTCAACCGAACCGGCACCGCTCGGCACTGCGGCGGCGTAGTCGGCGCAACCGGGGCCGACGAGGTCGGATGCGGTCTCCATGCTGGGGCTGGCGGACTCCGACGTCATCGGCGCCGACGAGGTCTCCTCCGTCATGGTCGAACCTGAGCCACCGCTACACGCCGAGAGTGCGAATGCACCGACGAAAGCGAGCGAGACGGCTGCCGTGATCTTGGACTTCTTGGTGAGCATGAGTTCCTCCGGTGTGCAGGCCCGGTGCGGGCCGATCCGATAAGGATTCGGCGGTGAGCCTCATCCCCGCCGCGGTGCGACGTCGATATGCATTCGGCCTCGCCCCCGAATCGGATTGGATCGGATCGGGAAATCGGATGCAGACGCATGCGGTTTTCGCCGTCCACGCCCGTGAACTCGCGGAAAATCGGCAGGAAAAACCGCTGTCCATTGACGGCAAGTTCAGGTCGCGTCAGGCATGCTGGAGGGATGGTGATCGACGGCGTTGACGTCCCCGATGAGGGGGGTGCATCCGTCGACCACGCCGGAGAGCTCATTCAGCTCGTGGCGGCAGGTGATCAGGCCGCGTTCGCGCGCCTGTACGACATGCTGTCCTCGCGGGTGTTCGGACTCATCCTTCGCGTTCTGGTCGATCGTTCGCAGAGCGAAGAGGTGCTGCAGGAGGTTTTCCTCGAGGTGTGGCAATCCGCCGCACGGTTCGCTCCGAACAAGGGGCAAGGAAGATCGTGGGTACTGACGATGGCGCATCGGCGAGCGGTAGACCGCGTGCGGTCGTCGCAGTCGAGCACCGATCGTGACGTACGTGCAGGAATCCGCGACCTGGGTGTGCCGTATGACGGCGTCGCCGAGCAGGTTGAGTTGAGAATAGAGGGACAACGGGTAGCCGCAGCCCTTGCGGAACTCCCCGACGCGCAGCGCGAAGCCATCACGCTCGCGTACTTCGGTGGGTATTCGCAGAGCGAGATCGCGGCTCTGGTGGGTGCGCCACTCGGAACAGTGAAGACCAGGATGCGGGACGCCCTGTCCCGCCTACGAGTGAGTATGGGGGTGGCATCATGAACGACCGCGAATTCGACGAACTGTCTGCGGGCGACGCCGTCCACGCGCTCACTCCGGACGACCAGCGGATGTTGGCTCGCGCTCTCGAGGCTGATCCTCAGCGCCGCGCGACACTGGACGAGGATGCGACCATGGCCGCGAGACTTGCGGACGGCGTATCCGAGGTCGTCCCCCCACCCGCCATCCGCGCGGAACTTCTCGCTCGCATCGCCGTGACACCGCAGGTGGCGGCGCCGGCATCCGCAGAGCCGGTCGGGACCCCCGCAGCCGCTGCCCCCGAGCCGGCGCCCGCTGCGCGCGGCGGCTGGGGAATGCGCTCCTGGTTCGCGCTCGCCGCGAGCCTCGTTCTCATCCTCGGCATCGGCGGAGCCGTCGTCGTGGTCTCGCAGCAGGTGACCCCGCCCGCATCCGTCGTGGCGCTCGAACGCATCACGGATGCGCCCGACGCGCAATCCGCAGCCGGCTCTGTGACGGGCGGCGGCGAAGCGACGCTGCACTGGTCGGAGAGCGTCGGTTCGGCCGTGCTGGTGTCCGAGGGCTTGCCGAGCATCGACGAGGGCAAGGAGTTCGAGCTCTGGTACGTCCGCGACGGTCAGCCGATCGCCGCCGGCGTCTTCTCGGCCGACGGCGGCGACGCGACCGCCGTCCTGGACGGATCGATGCAACCCGGCGACGTCATCGCGGTCACCGTCGAAGACGCGGGCGGGTCGCCGAACGGCGTTCCCACGTCCGACGCCGTCCTCGCCATCGCCACCGCCTGACCGACACGCGCCGAAGCCCGCACGCGCCGGTACCCTGGATCGAGTGACGGACGATTCGCGGCACTTCCACAAACCCGTTCGACGCCCGGCGGAGCTGTTCGACCGCCTCTTCTCGGCCGAGGATCCGGCGGAGGTGTCGCGCGTGGCGCACTCGACCGCATCCGCGTTGCTGACGCGTGTGCGCGCGGATCCGGATGCGGGCACGGTCGACCGTCTCGTATCGTTCACCGACCAGCACGGCATCGACGACATCGCCGAACTCTGGTCGCGTTCGCCGGCGCGGTCGCTGCCCGGCGCGCTGTGGCGGCTGTACCTGCTGCAGGTCATGATTCACGACGACCCGCACACGGCCGCGCTCCTGTACGAACGCGGGCGCACCGAGCTCGCGTCTGCCGACGAGATCGTCGCGGGCGCACCTGTGCCCGCAGGACCGGACGAGCTCGTGGCGCTGATCGACACGATCATGCGCGGGCTGTTCCAGGGCGACTTCGCGGTCGCGCTCGAGCGTGCGGCGGCATTCTGTCGTGTCGTCGCCTCCGGGGCGACGCACCTCGCCGATGACTACGACCAGACCGAGCCGGAACGTGCCTCGGGTCTCACCACTCGGGCGCTCCGCCTGTCGACGTATGCCGACGACCTCACCGCGGCGGCCGGACTCTGGCGGCGCGACACCCTCACCTGAGGGCGAGCGGCGGGTGAATCGCCCGCCGCAAAAAGTAAGTGCCAGGCCGCAGAAACGCCTCTCGGCGCAAGGCCGCTCGGAGCGGCAAATTTTGGAGCCCGGGGTTACTGCGGCCCGGCTGTTCCAGTGTAACGGCACTCGCGCGCGGGGTATTCCGCACCGCGTAGGCTGCGGGCATGGCATGGCGTCACGCGCTCATCATCGACCCGGCAGCATCCGATGACCCTCGGACGGACTACGCCTCGACACTTCGGCCGATCGACCCGGCCGCCCCCGCGCTCAGCATCGGCGAACTCAGCACGCAGCGCGGTGACGGCATCTTCGAGTCCATCGGTGTGGTCGACGGGCACCCGCAGGAGGTAGAGGCCCATCTCGAGCGCCTCGCGCACTCGGCGCGGCTCTGCGACCTGCCCGCACCGAACCTCGGTCAGTGGGCGCAGGCGGTAGCCGCCGCATCCGCCGAGTGCCCTCCGGGGGAGAGCGTCATCAAGCTCATCCTCAGCCGGGGCGTCGAGCACGGACCGGCGCCGACCGCCTGGGTGACGGCAGCGACCGCGCCCGACAACACCGCGGTGCGCCGCGACGGCGTGCGCGTCGTGGTGCTCGATCGCGGGTTCGACAGCGGTGCGCCGGCGCGCGCGCCCTGGCTGCTGCTCGGCGCGAAAACCCTGTCGTACGCGACCAACATGGCGGCGATCCGGGAAGCGCGGCGCCGCGGGGCCGACGACGCGGTGTTCGTCGCGAGCGACGGCGTTCTGCTCGAAGGCCCGACGTCGTCTCTCGTCCTGCGCTTCGGCGACCGGTTCGTGACCCCCGCGCCTGGCGCCGGCATCCTGCACGGCACGACCCAGCTGAGCCTGTTCGCCCACCTCGAGGGCCGTGGATTCGAGACCGCGTACGAGACGCTGCCGGCGTCCGCACTCGGTGAGGCGGATGCCGCCTGGCTCGTTTCCAGCGTCCGGCTCGCCGCGGGCATCACCGCTGTCGACGGCTCGCCGCTCGCCTACGACGCAGACGTCACGGCGGAGCTCAACGCGTACCTCCTCTCACCGCGCGACTGATCGGCGCGACGGAGGGCGGAGGAGTGCGGGGCCGGGCGTGTCGCGCGGCCGCTTCGGGGACGACGAAAGGGAGCACCATATGCCGGAACTTCTGTACAGCACCGTCATCGAGCAGGCCGGGTGGGTGGCCGCGGGAGAGATCAGCGCGCGAGAGCTCGTCGAACACTCGATCGCCCGCATCGATGCGCTCAACCCCGTACTGAACGCGTTCGCGCACGTCTTCACCGAGGAGGCCCGCGCGCACGCCGACGCCCTCGACGCGGAGCGCGCCGCCGGGGCGCTCCGCGGCCCCCTGCACGGCGTGCCGATCGCCATCAAGGAGGAGAACGACGTCGCGGGGATCCCGACCCGCTTCGGAAGCTCCGCGTTCACCACCCCGGCGACGGCCGACAGTGCGGTGGTGCAGCGACTGCGGGATGCGGGCGCGATCATCGTCGGCACGACGCGGATGCCGGAATTCGGCATCTGGCCGTTCACGGAGTCCGACTCGTTCGGCTGGACCCGGAACCCGTGGAACACCGGTCGGTCGACGGCGGGCTCCAGCGGCGGCACCGCGGCCGCCATCGCATCCGGCATGGTCGCGGCGGGCATCGGCGGTGACGGCGGCGGCTCCATCCGGCTTCCGGCGAGTTGGTGCGGACTCTTCGGCCTGAAGCCGCAGCGCGGTCGCGTCAGCCTCGCCCCGAACACAGACCTCTGGCGCGCGTTGGGTGTGATCGGCCCGCTCACACGATCGGTCGCCGACAGCGCCCTCATCCACGACGTGATCGGAGGCGCAGCCTCGGCCGACCGATTCTCAGCAGAGGCGTTGCCCGCCCCGATGCTGCGCAGCGCCACGGAACCACTCGACCGGCCCCTGCGGATCATGGTGTCGCTGAAGAACCCGATGGGCGGACAGGCGGCAGACCCCGACACCGCATCGGCCGTGCGGCGTACGGCCGACCTCTTGCGGGGCCTCGGACACGAGGTGATCGAGGCGGACCCGGACTATCCGCGGCTCGCGCTGCCGTTCCAGGTGCAGCTGGCGGCGGGGATCAGCGACGAGGCCGCGCGGGCCGACCATCCCGAGCTCTTGGAGCGGCGCACGAGGGCCATGCTCCGACTCGCTCGACCGCTGTCGCGATTCGGCGCCTGGGCCGAGCGTGCGGCAGCGGAGCGGGGCGAGCCTTTCCTGACGCGACTGTTCGGGGGAGTGGACCTGCTGATCACCCCGACGACACCGACCGCCGCACTGCCGGTCGGCCAGCTCGACGGTGCCGGCGCCATCGCCGCTGTGCAGAAGGCGGGTCCGGTGAGTTCGTTCACGTCGGTCTGGAACGCGCTCGGCAACCCTGCGGCCGCGGTTCCCGCCGGGTTCACGGATGCCGGCCTGCCGCTCAGCGTGCAGGTGATCGGTCCCCGAAACGACGAGCCGACGGTCCTCGCTCTCTCCGCACAGCTCGAGAGCGCGCGTCCGTGGGCCGATCGCCGTCCGCCGCTCGCCGAGGCGAACGCGGGGTGAGGACGAAGAAGGGGGCGGATGCTGTCTGCATCCGCCCCCTTCTTGTACGTTCCCGGCCGGAGCCGGGAGCGCGGGTCACCCGAAGCGGCCGGAGACGTAGTCCTCGGTGGCCTGCACGGTCGGGGTGGTGAAGATCGTCGAGGTGTTGTCGTATTCGATGAGCTTGCCGGGCTTGCCGGTGCCGGCGATGTTGAAGAACGCCGTCTTGTCGCTGACGCGCGATGCCTGCTGCATGTTGTGCGTCACGATCACGATCGTGTACTCGCTCTTCAGCTCGTCGATCAGCTCTTCGATCGCGTAGGTCGAGATCGGGTCGAGGGCCGAGCAGGGCTCGTCCATCAGCAGCACGTCGGGCGACACGGCGATCGCGCGCGCGATGCACAGACGCTGCTGCTGCCCGCCCGACAGGCCGGAGCCGGGCTTGTCGAGGCGGTCCTTGACCTCGTTCCAGAGGTTGGCGCCCTGCAGGGACTGCTCGACGAGCGCGTCGGAGTCGGACTTCGAGATGCGCTTGTTGTTGAGCTTCACGCCCGCCAGCACGTTCTCGCGGATCGACATCGTCGGGAACGGGTTCGGGCGCTGGAACACCATTCCGATCTGGCGACGCACGAGCACCGGGTCGACACCCGGGCCGTACAGGTCGTCGCCATCGAGCAGCACTTCGCCCTCGACGCGGGCGCGGGGGATGACCTCGTGCATGCGGTTCAGGGTGCGCAGGAAGGTGGACTTGCCGCATCCGGACGGGCCGATGAAGGCGGTCACGCTGCGCGGCTCGATCTGGAGGGATACGCCCTCGACGGCGAGGAAGTCGCCGTAGTAGACGTTGAGGTCTTTGACTTCGATGCTCTTGGACACGGAGGTTCTTTCTCTCGGGAGCTCAGCGGCCGGACTTGGGCGCGAAGATCTTCGCGACCGCCCGGGCGACAAGGTTGAGGACCATGACGATGACGATGAGGGTGAGCGCGGACGCCCAGGCCCGTCCGATGTAGGCCTCGGCCGGAATGCCCTGGTTCATGTACTGGGTGTAGGTGAAGACCGGCAGGGTCGCCATCCGGCCGCTGAAGAGGTCGTAGTTCATGGATGCGGTCATACCGGCCGTGATCAGCAGAGGCGCGGTCTCGCCGATGACGCGGGCGATGGCGAGCATGACGCCCGTGGTGATACCCGCGATGGCCGTCGGGAGGACGACCTTCCAGATCGTCAGCCACTTCGGCACGCCGAGCGCGTAGGCGGCTTCCCGCAGCTCGTTCGGCACGAGGCGCAGCATCTCTTCGGAAGATCGGACGACGACCGGCACCATCAGCACCGCGAGCGCGATGGCGCCCACGATTCCGAGGCGGACGCCGGGTCCGAGGAAGATCGCGAACAGGGCGTAAGCGAACAGACCCGCGACGATCGAGGGGATGCCCGTCATGACGTCGACGAGGAACGTGATGCCCCGGGCCAGGCGGTTGTCCTTGCCGTACTCGATCAGGTAGATCGCGGTGAACAGGCCGATCGGGACGGAGATGATCGCCGCGGCGAGCGTGATGAGCAGCGTGCCGATGATGGCGTGCAGCGCACCGCCGCCCTCGCCGACGACGTTGCGCATCGAGCTCGAGAAGAACTCGGCGCTCCAGTTCGGGGCTCCCAAACTGACGACGGTGATCGCCACCGAGATGAGCGGCACCATCGCGAGCACGAACGCCACCGTCACGACGCCCGTGACGAGGCGGTCGACGGCCTTCCGGCGGCCCTCGATGATCGCGGAGATGGCGAAGATCAGCACGAGGTAGAGAAGGGAGCCGGTCACCAGCCAGCCGGCGATGTTGAGTCCTTCGCCGGTGGCGGCAGCCATGACGGCGAAGACCGCGAGCATCACCGCGAGGGAGGCGACGAGCAGGACCCAGGGGGTCCAGCGCGGGAGCCGGCCGGTCGTGAGGCTCGGAGAGGAGGAAGATGCGCTCTGCACGCGCGGGGGAGTGGCCGTAGCGGTCATGTCAGTTGGCCCCCGAGAATTCCTTGCGCCGGCTCACGATGTAGCGGGCGAGTGCGTTGACGGCGAATGTCACGACGAACAGGATGAGGCCGGTGGCGATCAGCACGTTCACGTTCAGCCCGTAGGCCTCGGGGAAGCTCAGTGCGATGTTGGCGGCGATCGTGTTCGGGTTGTCGGACGTGAAGAGGGCGAAGGTCACGCCGCCCGAGACGGAGAGCACCATCGCGACGGCCATGGTCTCGCCGAGTGCACGGCCGAGGCCGAGCATCGAGGCGGAGACGATGCCGCTGCGGGCGAAGGGGAAGACGGCCATCCGCACCATCTCCCAGCGGGTCGACCCGAGGGCGAGCGCCGCTTCTTCGTGGAGGGTCGGGGTCTGCAGGAAGATCTCGCGGCAGATCGCCGTGATGATCGGGGTGACCATGACCGCAAGCACGAGCGAGGCGGTGAAGATCGTGCGGCCGGTGCTCGAGACCGGGCCGGAGAAGAGCGGGAACCAGCTCGCGTTGGTGACGAACCAGTCGTAGATCGGCTGAGCGGCCGGGGCGAGGACGCCGATACCCCAGAGGCCGAAGACGACCGAGGGAACCGCGGCCAGCAGGTCGACGACATAGCCGAGTGCCTGTGCCAGGCGGCGCGGGGCGTAGTGCGAGATGAAGAGCGCGACACCGATCGAGAGCGGAACCGCCATCAGCAGCGCCAGGAACGCGGCCCAGACAGTACCGAACACCAGCGGTCCGACGTAGGACCAGAAGTTGTCGGGCAGGATCGATGCCTGCTCGTTCGTGGCGGTGAGAGCCGGCACCGACTGGACGATCAAGAAGATCGCCACCGCCGCGAGCATGACCAGGATCATGGACCCGGCGAACAGTGCGGCTCCGGAGAACCATCGATCGCCCGGTCGTTGTTTAACCTTCTTCGTCTCCGGAGGAGACACCGCGGGTGTGGTGGTCATGGCTCGATTCTCTCGATGAGAAAGGGTGATGTCACGATGATGCCCGGTTCCGGCGCAAGGCCGGAACCGGGCATCGAAGGGGAATTACTTGATCGCCTCGATGGCGGTCGTGATCTGGTCGCGCAGCGTGTCGGTGATCGGAGCGCTGCCCGAAGCCGCAGCGGCCTCGGCCTGGCCCTCTTCGCTCGCGGCGTACGAGAAGAAGCCCTTCACGTTCGCGGCGACATCGGCGTCCTCGTACTCGGCGCAGCCGATGAGGTAGCTGACGAGAACGAGCGGGTACACGTCCTTCTCGGTGCTGGTGCGGTCGATCGCGATCGCGATGTCGGTCGCAGCGCGGCCTTCTTCTTCGGGAGACGCGTCGACGACCGCGGCGGCAGCCTCGGGCGAGTAGGAGACGAAGTCCTCGCCGACCTGGATGGCGACCGTGCCGAGCTCACCGGCGCGCGAAGCGTCGGCGTAACCGATGGTGCCCTGGCCGCCCTGGACGGCGGAGATGACGCCGGAGGTGCCGTTGGCAGCCTCGCCGCCGGAGACCGGCCACTCCTCGACCGAGCCGTAGGTCCACACGGACTCAGCGGTCTTGGCGAGGTAGTCGGTGAAGTTTCCGGTCGTGCCCGACTTGTCGGAGCGGTGAACCGTGTTGATGGCGGTCGACGGGAGGTCGACGCCGTCGTTGAGGGCGGTGATCGCCGGGTCGTTCCACGTGGTGATCGTGCCCGCGAAGATGCCGGCCAGGGTGGCGGCGTCGAGGTTCAGCGAGTCCACACCGTCGAGGTTGAACACGACAGCGATGGGGGAGATGTAGGTCGGGATCTCGACGATGTCGGAGCCGTCGACGCAACCGGCCCACGGGCCGGCCTCGATCTCGTCGGTCTTGAACGCGCGGTCGGAGCCGGCGAACTGGAAGGCGCCCTCCTGGAAGGAGTCGCGACCGGCACCGGATCCACCGGCGTCGTAGGTGACCGTCAGGTCGGCGTTGGTCTTCTGGATGCCGGCGGTCCACGTCTGGATGGCGACCTCCTGCGAGGTGGCTCCACCGCCGACCAGGTCGCCGGAGAGGTTGCCCGCGGGGGCGTCGCTGGACGACGACGTGGTGCCGCCTTCGTTCGCGGCACAGCCGGCGAGGGCGAGGGCCGCGACAGCGGCGAGGGCGCCCACCTGGGCGATGCGGTTGATCTTCACTGCGGAATCATCCTTCGGGTTGGGGACTCGTGCCCGGTGCGGGGCTCACCCGACGCTAGACATCTGTGTTGACCAGACTGCGCAGTGGCGGTGAACGGAAGGTGAACGACCGTAGGCGAGAACGCGCCGATTCCCGCGCTCCGTCACCGCCCGTTCATGTGTTCTCCCTACCCTGAGGGAATGCACCACGACCCGCAGGCCGCGCTCGATCGCGTCGGGGAGACGCCCGAACCGCGGACTCTCCTCGAGGTATTGCGCCGCACCGCCGCGCTGTTCCCGGAAGCATCCGCGATCGATGACGGCTCCACGGCCCTCAGCTACCGCGAGCTGATGGCGCATGTCGTGCGCACCGCCGCGCGATTGCACGAGGCGGGAGTGCGGCGCGGAGACCGCGTCGGGGTGCGGATGCCGTCGGGGGCGAAAGAGCTGTACATCTCGATCCTCGGCGTGATCGCGGCGGGCGCCGCGTACGTGCCGGTCGACGCGGACGACCCCGATGAGCGAGCGCGACTCGTCTTCGGCGAGGCGGCGGTTCGCGGGGTGATCGGCGCGGGCGGCGTGTACGTGCCGCGCGCCGACGACGGTGTGGACGGCGGCGGCGGCGACGGCGAGCGGGCGGATGCGGATGCCCCGGCGGCCGCATCCGAGCTCTACGTCGGGGCTCCGCCGCATCCGTCGACCCACGCGGTGCTCACGGTGCCGGAGCCGCGCGTCGAGGACGACGCCTGGATCATCTTCACGTCCGGTTCCACGGGGGTGCCCAAGGGCGTCGCGGTGTCGCACCGGTCGGCGGCGGCGTTCGTGGATGCGGAGGCGCGCATGTTCCTGCAGGCCGCGCCGCTCGGCCCCGGCGACCGGGTGTTGGCGGGTCTGTCGGTCGCATTCGACGCCTCGTGCGAAGAGATGTGGCTGGCCTGGCGGCACGGCGCGTGTCTCGTGCCCGCGCCGCGCGCGCTGGTGCGCTCGGGAGAAGATCTGGCGCCGTGGCTCATCCGGCAGGGGATCACGGTCGTCTCGACGGTTCCGACGCTCGCCGCGATGTGGCCGGCGGAGGCGATCGAGAACGTGCGCCTGCTGATCTTCGGCGGAGAGGCGTGCCCGCCCGAGCTCGCGGCGCGTCTGGCCGCCGAGGGGCGCGAGGTGTGGAACACGTACGGCCCCACCGAGGCGACGGTCGTCGCGTGCGGGGCGCTGCTCGATGGAAGCGTGCCCGTGCGGATCGGGCTGCCGCTCGACGGCTGGGCGCTCGCCGTGGTCGACGCCGACGGTTTCCGGGTGCCCGAGGGCGGCACCGGCGAACTCATCATCGGGGGCGTGGGTCTTGCCCGCTACCTCGATCCGGAGAAGGACGCCCAGAAGTACGCGCCCATGCCGACGCTCGGCTGGGAGCGCGCGTACCGGTCGGGCGACCTCGTGCGCTACGACCCCGAGGGTCTCGTCTTCCAGGGCCGTGCCGACGACCAGGTCAAGGTCGGCGGTCGCCGCATCGAGCTCGGCGAGGTCGAGACCGCTCTTCAGAACCTGCCCGGCGTGTCGGCGGCGACCGCCGCAGTGCAGACGACCGAGTCGGGTGTTGCCGTGCTGGTGGGCTACCTCGTCATGGAGCCCGGGATCGAGCTCGACCGGTCTTCTGCCCGTGCGGGGCTGACCCAGAGTCTTCCCGCCGCGATCGTCCCACTGCTCGCCACGGTCGACGAACTGCCCGTCCGCACCTCCGGCAAGGTCGACCGCGCCGCCCTGCCCTGGCCGCTCCCGGGCGTCGAGACGCCGGCCGCCGGCCTCACCCCGACCGAGGCATGGCTCGCCGAGCAATGGCAGGCCGTGCTCGGCATCGCGGTCCCGGGGCCGAAGGTCGACTTCTTCGACCTCGGCGGCGGTTCGCTCTCGGCGGCGCAGCTGGTGTCCCGCATCCGCGCCCGCGTTCCGGAGTTCGCGGTCGCCGACATCTACGACGTGCCGCGCCTGGGCGCGATGGCGAAGGCGATCGGCCCCATGCTCGCGGAGGAGACCCCGGGCGAGTACCGCCGTCCGCGCCCGACTCCGCGCTCGTCGCAGTGGGTGCAGCTGCTCGCGGGAGTGCCCCTGTTCATCCTCACCGGCGTCCGCTGGCTGCTGTACGTGCTGACCGCGGGAACCCTGCTGAACCTGGTGCCGGGATTCGATGCGCTCCCGACGGTCCACCCGCTGCCACTCATCGCCGGCTGGCTGCTGTTCGCGACCCCGTTCGGGCGGATGGCGATCTCGGCGCTCGCCGCCCGGACGCTGCTGTCCGGGGTGCGCCCGGGAGACCACCCGCGGGGCGGCTCGGTGCACCTGCGGCTCTGGCTCGCGGAGCAGATCGCCGATCAGGTCGACGCCGTGGGGCTCGCCGGGGCGCCCTGGGTGACCTACTACGCCCGCGCGCTCGGCGCGAAGATCGGCCGCGACGTCGACCTGCACACCCTGCCCCCGGTGACCGGGATGCTGGAGGTCGGCGACGGCGCGTCCATCGAGCCCGAGGTCGACCTGAAGGGGTACTGGATCGACGGCGACCTGCTGCGCCTGGGCGGCATCCGCATCGGGGCGCAGGCGACGGTCGGTGCGCGCAGCACCCTCGCGCCCGGAACGCACATCGGCCAGCGCGCCGTGGTCGCGGCCGGCTCCGCCGTGTTCGGCCGCGTGCGTGCCGACCAGACGTGGGCGGGATCGCCCGCGGTGCGCGTCGGCGGGGTCGCCCGGGAGTGGCCCGAGGGGCGCCCGGCCGCGCCGCACGGCTGGCTGTGGGCGTACGCCGCATCCGCCCTCGTTCTGGCGCTGCTGCCGGTGACGGCGTTCCTCGTGGGCGCGCTCGTCGTCGCGACCGGCATGCGCGGCGCCCCCGACCTCCTCGCGGCGTTCGGGGCCGCGCTCGTCTGGCTCGTGCCGGGCGTGCTCGTCACCGGCGTCGTCTACGCCGGCTTCGTGGTCGGCGCCGTGCGACTGCTGGCGATCGGGCTCCGCGAGGGCACCTACGGCGTACGTAGCCGGGTGGCCTGGCAGGCCTGGACGACCGAGCGGCTGCTGGACTCGGCGCGCACGGTGCTCTTCCCGCTGTACTCGAGCCTGTTCACCCCGGTGTGGCTCCGGATGCTGGGCGCCCGCGTCGGACACGACGTCGAGGCATCGACCGTGCTGCTGATCCCGTCTATGGCGCGGATCGAGGATGGCGCGTTCCTCGCCGACGACACCATGGTGGCGTCGTACGAACTGCACGCCGGATGGCTGCGGATCGGGCCGGTACGCATCGGTAAGCGCGCGTTCCTCGGCAACTCCGGCATGGCAGCGCCGGGGCACCGCGTGCCGCGCGACGGCCTGGTCGCCGTCCTCTCGGCGGCGCCGCGCAAGGCCAAGGCGGGATCATCCTGGCTCGGTTCGCCGGCGGTGCGTCTGCGCCGCGCGGTGGCGGAGGGTGATGAGAGCCGCACCTACCGCCCGACGCCCGCGCTCCGCCTCGCGCGGACGCTGTGGGAGATCTGCCGCATCCTGCCGGTCTTCGTCACCTGCGCCGTGGGACTCGGGGTGCTCTTCGCGCTCGCCGCCCTGACGGCGGCCTACGGCATGCTCGTCGCCTTCCTGCTCTCCGGGCTCGTGCTGCTCGCAGCCGGGGCGGTCGCGGCCGGCATCACGGTCGTGGCGAAGTGGCTGATCGTCGGCCCGATCCGCGCGGGCGAGCAGCCCCTCTGGTCGAGTTTCGTCTGGCGCACCGAGGTGGTCGATACGTTCACCGAGATGCTCGCCGCCCCGTGGTTCGCCCGCGGCGCGGTCGGCACCCCCGCCCTCGCGGTGTGGCTTCGGGCGATGGGCGCGCGCGTGGGGCGCGGCGTCTGGTGCGACTCCTACTGGTTGCCCGAGCCCGATCTCGTCACTCTCGGCGACGGATCCACCGTCAACCGGGGCTGCGTCGTGCAGACCCACCTCTTCCATGATCGAATCATGAGCATGGATGTCGTCGAACTCGAACCCGGAGCAACCCTGGGGCCGCACAGCGTGGTTCTTCCTGCCGCGGTGATCGGCGCCGACGCCACTGTCGGCCCCGCTTCGCTCGTGATGCGCGGCGAGTCGGTTCCCGTGGGCACGCGATGGAGCGGCAACCCGATCGGCCCGTGGCGCGCGGTCAAGGTGCGCGCGTACCAGTCGACATCGTGACGGGCGGCGACTCCTACGCGCCGCAGAGCGGCGACCCGTCGTACCGCGTCGTGTCCTACGACCTCGACCTCGACTACCGCGTGCGCACGAACCGGCTCGAGGGCAAAGCACTCATCGCGGCGGTCGCGACGCAGCCGATCCGTACCGTGTCGCTCGACCTGATCGGCCTCCGCGCCTCGCGCGTGCGGGTCGATGGCGATGCGCGCACGGTGTTCCGGCAGGTTCAGCGCGCCCTGCAGGTCACTCTTCCGCGTCCGCTCGCGGTCGGCGAGTCCTTCTCCGTCGAGGTCGCCTACGCCGGGTCGCCCGCGCCGCGGCGGTCGCGGTGGGGAACGATCGGCTGGGAAGAACTGACCGACGGCGCGCTCGTCGCGAACCAGCCGACGGGCGCCGCGACGTGGTTCCCCTGCAACGACCGTCCGGCCGATCGTGCGCGGTACCGGATGCGGATCACCACCGACCGCGAGTACGCGGCGGTCGCCACCGGCACGCGGGTCGCCGAACGCACGGAGGGGCGGCGGAGCGTCGCCGAGTACGTCTCCGACGTGCCGACCGCCACGTACCTCGCCGCCGTGCAGATCGGGCGTTACGTCCGCACCGAGCTGCCGCCGCTGGACGGGGCGACCGTCGAGCTCTGGGCGCCGGCTCCGCTTCGCGCCGCATCCGTCCGCGCGTTCGAGAAGGTCGCGGCGATGGGGGCGGTGTTCTCGCGAGCGTTCGGGGAGTACCCGCAGCCGCAGTACACGATCGTGGTGGCCGCGGATGTGCTCGAGATCCCGCTCGAAGCGCAGGGGATGGGCGTCTTCGGGGCCAACCACCTCGCCGCAGACTCCGAACGACTCGTCGCGCACGAACTCGCGCACCAGTGGTTCGGCAACAGTGTCGGCATCTCGCGCTGGTGCGATATCTGGCTGAACGAGGGCTTCGCCTGCTACGCCGAGTGGCTCTGGTCGGAGGCTTCCGGAGGGCCGACGGCGCAGGAATGTGCGTCCGCGCACGAGGCGGTGCTACGCGTCGAACCGCAGGATCTGCTGCTGGCCGACCCGGGCCCGGAGCTGATGTTCGACGACCGCGTCTACAAGCGCGGCGCGCTCACGCTGCATGCCCTCCGCGGGCACCTGGGCGATGACCGGTTCTTCGCGCTGCTGCGGGACTGGGCGACGCGGCACCGGCACGGGCTGGTCACCGGCGACGACTTCCGCGCGATCGTCCGCGAGGTCGATCCGGCAGCGGTCGTGCTTCTCAGCCGGTGGCTCGACGAGCCGCGGCTGCCTCCGCGGGCACGATCGCGACGCTGAGCACGACGCCGGCCGGCCCGTCGAGATCTCGGCCGACGATCGGTGCGCTCCGGCCGGGCACGAATGCGGTCCACCCGTCCGCGGCGGTGCGGATGCGGACGAGCGCGGGGTCGAGCGTCAGGCCGCGACCATCCGCCTTCAGGGCGGCTTCAATGCGCGTCCACTCCCGCAGGGTGGTCTCCGGCCGCATCCGGTCGATCCGCGCCGGTGCATCCGGTGCGCCTGCTTCCGCATCGATGCCCACGGCCGTGGCGACCGAGCGCGAAACGGCGGCGACGAAGGCTCGGCCGGCCGCGTAGGCGACCGACACCTCGTCGAGGCCGCCCTCGACGTGCGGGCGACCGTGCGCTCCGCCGCAGCGCGCGCACGGTCCCGCGCGGACGACGGCGCCCGGCAGCAGGTCGCCGAGCAGGAGGCGCGAGGTGCCGCGCCGGTCACCCGGATCCGCGTCGGCCCACCGGATGCGGACCGCGTCGAGCCCGCTGTGCACGTCAGACCTTCGGCAGATGCGTTTCGATGGCGGCGATCCCCGAACCCGGGTTCGTGCGGGAGAGATGCACCACCGAGAACGCACCCACCTCGAGGGCCGACGCGCTGCCCAGGTACGAACCGCGGAGGGTGCCGGTCGCCAGCGCGAGCTCGTTCATGATGTCGGGGAGCACGGGGCCGTGGCTGCAGATGACCGCGGGCTTGCGCGAGCGCACGCGCTTGCCGACGATCGTGCGGGAGTCGTGCTTTCCCTCTTCCCAGGCATCCTGGCTGATCAGCTCGCTCGTGCGCACGACGCGCCCGAGCGCTTTCGCGAGCGGCTCGACGGTCGAGACGCAGCGCACCGCGTCGCTCGAGATGATGCGGCGTACCCCGAAGGCGCGGAGCGGCGCGACGATCGACGCCGCCTGACGGAACCCGCGGCGCGCCAGCGGGCGCGATGCGTCCGACTTCTCCCAGTCCGTGCGCGACATCGCTTTCGCGTGACGCAGCACGATGATCGGGAACGTCTCGAGCACGCCGTCGTCGACGAACCGCAGGAAGTTCTCGACGATCTCGACGTCGACGGGATAACTCAGGTACGACAGCGCGTGCTTGGGGGTGACCCATTCGAGCGCCGCGATCTCCTTGTTCGGTACGAACTTCGAGTCCCGGACAGCGTCTTCGGTCACCTCGGCCGACCAGTAGTGCACGATCTTCTCGCGCCCCTTCGGCATGTGGTACCGCGAGACGCCGACCGGGAGGCCGAGGGCGACGTGGATGCCGGTCTCCTCGAAGATCTCGCGGATCGCCGTCTCGACGAGGGTCTCGCCGGGGTCGACCTTGCCCTTGGGCAGGGTGACATCGCGGTACTGGGTGCGGTGGATGAGCAGGATGTGCAGCTTTCCGTCCACCTGACGCCAGAGCACACCCCCCGCCGCGTAGACGGCTGTCGCCGTCATCGCACCGCCCGCGAACGTCGGCGCCGCTGGACGGCGGCCATCGTCTTGTCCTGGATGTCGATCAGGGGCTTGCCGTCGGCATCCGTGGAATGCCGGGTCCACACCCCGTCGCCGTCGAGCCACCACGAACTCGTCTCGTCGCTCATCGCGAGCGAGAAGAGGTCGGTGAGCTCGGCGACCT
Organism: Microbacterium sp. cx-59; assembly: GCF_020805625.1. Classification (NCBI taxonomy): domain Bacteria; kingdom Bacillati; phylum Actinomycetota; class Actinomycetes; order Micrococcales; family Microbacteriaceae; genus Microbacterium; species Microbacterium sp. cx-59. Next base: position 92,572 of record NZ_JAJHGO010000008.1, on the reverse strand, counting down.
GCGCCGGTGCCACGATGCGCACGAGTGCCTCGACGCGGCGGTCGAGGTTGCGGTGCATCATGTCGGCGCTGCCGATGTACACATCGGGTGCGCCGTCGTTCTGGAACGCGAAGATGCGCGAGTGCTCGAGGTAGCGGCCGAGGATCGACCGCACCGTGATGTTCTCGCTCATGCCGGGCACGCCGGGACGGATGCTGCAGATGCCGCGCACCCAGACCTCGACCGGAACGCCCGCCTGGCTCGCGCGGTACAGCGCGTCGATGATCTGCTCGTCGACCATCGAGTTGACCTTGATCCGGATGCCGGCGGGGCGCCCATCGAGGGCGTGCCGGCGTTCGCGATCGATCAGCCGCAGCAGGCCCTTCCGCAGGTGCAACGGGGCGACGAGCAGACGCTTGAACTTCTTCTCGATCGCGTAACCACTGAGCTCGTTGAATAGGCGGGTGAGGTCTTTGCCGACCTCGGGGTTGACCGTGAACAGGCCGAAGTCCTCGTAGATGCGGCTGGTCTTCGGGTTGTAGTTGCCGGTTCCGACGTGGCTGTAGCTGCGGAGCACGCCGTTCTCCTGGCGGATGACGAGGGCGAGCTTGCAGTGCGTCTTCAGACCGACCAGGCCGTAGACGACGTGCACGCCGGCCTTCTCGAGCTTCCGCGCCCAGACGATGTTGTTCGCCTCGTCGAAGCGCGCCTTGACCTCCACGAGCGCCAGCACCTGCTTGCCCGATTCGGCGGCGTCGATGAGCGCCTGCACGATGGGGCTATCGCCGGAGGTGCGGTACAGCGTCTGCTTGATCGCGAGCACGTGCGGGTCTTTCGCCGCCTGCTCGAGGAACGCCTGCACGCTCGTCGCGAAGGATTCGTACGGGTGGTGCACCAGCACGTCGCCCTTGCGGATGGAGGCGAAGATGTCGGGACGCTCGTTGTTGTCACCCGGCTGGAACGCGGTCGCCGTCGTCGGCACGTGCGGGGGGTAGTGCAGGTCGGGGCGATCGATGCGCGACAGGTCGAACAGGCCGCGGAGGTCGAGGGTTCCGGGCAGCCGGTAGACCTCCTCATCCGTGATGTCGAGCTCCTTGAGGAGCAGATCGAGCGTCAGGTCGTCCATGTCGTCGGTGATCTCGAGGCGGATCGGCGGCCCGAAACGGCGACGCAGCAGCTCGGCCTCGAGGGCCTGGATGAGGTTCTCGGTCTCGTCCTCTTCGATCGCCACGTCTTCGTTGCGGGTGAGGCGGAACGCGTGATGGTCGAGGATCTCCATCCCGGGGAACAGATCGCCGAGGTTGTTGGAGATGAGCTCTTCGAGGGGCAGGTAGCGCACCTGATCGCCCTCGCGCGAGACGCGCACGAACCGGGGGAGCATGGGCGGCACCTTGAGGCGTGCGAACTCCTGGCGTCCGGTCTTGGCGTTTCGCACCCGGATCGCGAGATTCAGCGAGAGGCCGGAGATGTACGGGAACGGATGCGCCGGGTCGACGGCCAGCGGCATGAGCACCGGGAACACCTGGGTCTGGAAGTACTCGTAGAGCCGCGCGCGGTCGTCGTCGGTGAGCTCCGACCATCCCAGCACCTCGATACCGGCGTCGGCGAGGGCGGGGCGCACGAGGTTCTGCCACGCCTGGGCGTGCCGCAGCTGGAGCGCGTGGGCGTCGTGGGAGATGTCGGCGAGGACGTCTTGCGCCGCGCGTCCGACGTTGGTCGGCAGAGCGAGGCCGGTCAGGATGCGGCGCTTGAGCCCGGCGACGCGCACCATGAAGAATTCGTCGAGGTTGCTGCCGAAGATCGCGAGGAAGTTCGCCCGCTCGAGGGTGGGGACATTCGGGTCTTCAGCGAGTTCGAGCACCCTCTGGTTGAACGAGAGCCAGCTGACCTCGCGGTCGAGGTAGCGGTTCTCGGGCAGTTCGCCGTCGGCCGCGCCCGTTCCCGAGTCGAAGTCGTCGTCATCCGCGTCACCCAAACCGGCATCGAGCATCTCGTCTGCGATCATCCCCTCATCATTGCAGGGGGAAGTGACCTGCGTGTGAACGGCCCCTACCGCCTCGCGGACGGCGACGCGTCAGACGCCCGATCGCTCCTTGGCCGGCGGGATCTGCTCGTCCTCGTAGACGTTGAAGCGGTAGCCGACGTTGCGCACCGTGCCGATGAGCTGCTCGAGGTCACCGAGCTTCGCGCGGAGGCGGCGCACGTGCACATCGACCGTGCGGGTGCCGCCGAAGTAGTCGTAGCCCCATACCTCGCTGAGCAGCTGTTCGCGGGTGAACACTCGGGAGGGGTGAGTCGCGAAGAAGTGCAGGAGTTGGAACTCCTTGTACGTGAGGTCGAGCGGCTTGCCGTGCACCTTCGCGGAGTACGAGGACTCGTCGATCGTGATGCCGGAGGTCTGGATGCGGGTGGAAACCTGCTCCTTCGACATGCGTCCGACGGCGAGTCGGATGCGGGCGTCGACCTCCGCCGGACCGGCGGTGACGAGGATGACGTCGTCGACGCCCCAGTCGGTGGAGACGGCGGTGAGGCCGCCCTCCGTGACGATCAGAAGAAGGGGAGCGTCGGCGCCGGTCGTGGTGAGGATCTTGCACAGCGACTTCGCGCCGACGAGGTCGTGGCGGGCGTCGACGAAGATGATGTCGGCGCTCGGGGCGTTCACGAGCTGCGCGGGCTCGGCGGGAATCTGCCGGACACGGTGGCTCAACAGTTCGAGCGCCGGCAGCGCGGGCGCGCCACCAGCGGAGCTCAGAACGAGAAGCTGTGCCAAAAGGACCCTCCCGGGCGAGGTCGGCGGTGTGGGCCTCATCTTATGGGGTGGCGCGCGTCACGCCGACCCCACGGCGCGCGGCGGGGTGCGTGCGCGAGCGCCACGGGTGAGTGAGAATGATCGTATGTCCACCCCGGAACTCGTGCCGCGTCGGTCGATCGGCGGCATCGCCGGCGTCTGGATCGTGGCTCTCGTCGCGGGTATCGCCGTGGCCGTCGCCGTCCCGGAGGAGGGACGAGCGGTGTGGATGGCGTTGACGCTCGGCCTCTGCCTCATCCTCGCGTTCACCGTGCAGCTCTTCTACGGTCGGGCGCAGCGCTTCATCCAGCGGGTCGCGATCAGCACGCTCGGCGCGCTCCTCATCCTCGGCGTCATCAGTGCGGCGTTCGGACTCGGCGCGCTCGCGACGGCGATCGCGTAACGCCGCGCCGGCCGGGGTCGGCACGGTCTAGAGTGTGAGCATGGACCTCGTCGCTCTCGAACTCTTCTTCGTGGGTCTGCTGGCCCTCGCGTCGCTCGCGATCGTGTTCGTCTCCGGAGTCGTGATCAAGAACCTCTACCGCGGCCAGCGCTGAGCCCGTGATTGAGATTCCGACAGACCTGCCCGCCGACCTCGGGCCCCTCTCCTGGTTGCTCGGAGTGTGGGAAGGCAGCGGTGTCATCGATTACACCGCGGGCGATGAACGCTTCACTGGCGAGTTCTCGCAGCGAGTGAGTTTCAGTCACGACGGTGGCGACGCGATGAACTACTCCGCATCCGCGTGGGTCGAAGACGGCGATCGTCGCGTTCCGCTGGTGTCCGAAGTCGGCTTCTGGCGACTCGTCCGACCCGCGACCGACGCCGACGCCGGACCCGCACTTCTTCCCGGGCGGGGCACGGCGCCGCAGCGTACGGCCGACGACGTCGAAGCGCTCCGCACCGCGGAGGGCGGCTTCGAGATCGAAGCGGCGATCGTGCACGCCGACGGCGTCAGCGAGCTCTACCTCGGGCAGATCCGCGGGCCGCGCATCGACCTGGCGACGGATGCGGTCGTCCGCTCCGCGAGCGCCAAGGAGTACACGGCCGCGACGCGCATGTACGGTCTGGTCGACGGCCATCTGCTGTGGGCGTGGGACATCGCCGCCCTCGGCGCCGAACTCGCGTCGCACGCATCCGCTCGACTCGCGAAGGCCTCCTGATGGCGCTCGATCTGGGTCTCGTGCCGGGGGCCGTCGTCGATGACGGCGTGCTGCAGCACACCGGCCAACCCGTGATCGAACAGCGTCGGCTGGTGGCGGGCACCGCCGTCGCACCCCGCGCCGATCGGCGCGTGCTGGCGGTCGCGGGCGAGGACCGCCTCTCCTGGTTGGACTCCGTCAGCTCGCAGGCGCTCACGGCGCTCGAACCGGGACGCGCCACCGAACTCCTCATCCTCGACCCGCAGGGCCGCGTCGAGCACGCCGCGGCGGTGCTCGACGACGGTGAGACGACGTGGCTCATCGTCGATCGTGGCGATGCCGACGCGCTGCTGGCGTGGCTGATGCGGATGCGGTTCCGCCTCCGCGTCGCCCCTCGCGACGCGAGCGATGAACTCACGGTGATCGGGGTGACCGAGGCGGGTCTCTCGAACGTGACGCCCGCCGCGCCGAACGGTGTGCCGCTCGCGTGGCGCGACCCGTGGCCCGAGATCGGGCCGGGCGGCATCGGATACGCGCCGGTCGACGGTCATCCGGGTGCCGAGCGCCGCTGGTCCGAACTGCTCGTCGACGGCGACGAAGCGCAGCGATTGGTGGATGCGGCCGCGGTCGGCGGTCTCACCCTCGCGGGTGCGCTCGCGGTCGATGCGCTGCGTGTCGCGGCCTGGCGGCCCGGGTGGGCCACTGAGGTCGACGAGCGCACCATCCCGCACGAGGTGGACTGGATGCGCACGGCGGTGCACCTCGACAAGGGGTGCTATCGCGGTCAGGAGACCGTCGCGAAGGTGCACAACCTCGGGCATCCTCCCCGTCGCATCGTGGCACTCGACCTCGACGGCAGCGACGATCTGCTGCCGCGACGCGGTGACGTCGTTCGCGTCGGCGACACCGAGGTCGGCCGCATCACCTCGGTCGCCCGTCACCACGAGGACGGCCCCATCGCGCTGGCCGTGGTGAAGCGGTCCGCCGCAACCGACGGCACCCTCATCGTCGTCACCGAGGGCGGCGACATCACCGCGTCGGCCACTCCGATCGTTCCGGCGGATGCCGGCGCGACGGCGGCCATCCCGCGTCTGACGCGCCTGTCCCGCCGCGTTTGACCGCGGTGGAGGAGCCGACGCCGGACACCCGCGCCGTCCCGCTGCGAGTGCGGGACCGCCTGGATCCGCGGCCGCGTCTGGTCCGCGCCGCCGAATCCTGGCCCGCGATCGCCCAGATCGTCGTCGCGTCGGCGGGCGCCTTCGCCTTCGCCCACTTCGTGCTGGGCCACGCCTCGCCCGTGCTGGCCGGAACCGTCGCCGTCTCGAGCCTCGGACTCGTCCGCGACGCCCGCCCGCGGCGCGTGGCGGAGACCGTGGCCGGCATGCTGCTCGGCATTCTCGTCGCCGAGCTTCTGCTGTGGGCGATCGGTCCCGGATGGTGGCAACTCGCGGTCACGCTCGCCGTCGTGCTGTTCTTGGCCCGGGTGTTCTCTCCGCAGGCGAGTTTCGCGATCGCGGCGGCCATCCAGGGCTTGATCGTCCTGCTCTTCCCTCTCGCCAGCACGGACGCCGCGTGGGATCGACTGGTGGACGGCGCGATCGGCGGGATCGCGGCGCTGCTCGTGACCGCGCTGATTCCCCGAAATCCCCGTGCCGAGTTGCTGCGCGACGCGCGTGCACTGTTCGCCGGGGCGGATGCGGCCATCAACGCGATCGTGCAGGGGCTGCGCAGCGGTGATCGGGCTCGAGCCGACCGCGGGTTGGAGAAGGCGCGCGCGCTCGACCCGCTCGTCCGCGCGTGGCAGGAGTCGCTGGATTCCGCATCCGCCGTCGCCCGGATCTCGCCGTTCCTGCGCCGGCGGCGGAGCGAGCTGGATCGCTACCGACGGGTGCTCACCGCGACCGACCTCGCCGTCCGGAACCTTCGCGTGATCGGGCGGCGGGCGGCGTACCTTCTCGACGACGGCGTGCCCCGCCCGGTGTCGGCCGACGTGCTCGCGGGCCTCGGGCGCGGTCTCGCGCTCGTCGGAGAGTCGCTCGAAGACATCGGGCAGGAGTCGGTGGCGCGAGAGGGCGTCCGCGCGATCGCCGCGCACCTGGACCCGGCCGAGATGCTGACCGATGCGACGACCGGCGAGAACAACCTCCTGGTCGCGATGCGTCCGCTCACGGTCGACCTGCTGACCGCCTGCGGTGTCGGCGACGACGATGCACGCGCGGCCATTCCCCGCCTGTGAGGCGATGCGCCGGTATCACGGGGTCGGTGCGACCCGATCCCAGGGCACCGTGATCTCGCCGAGTCGCCACCGAGAGCGCTGACGCAGCGGCCAGCCCGCATCCGCCATCGCCTGCATCGCCCCGCGCCAGCGTTGGACCGGGCCGAACGCCCCGAGCGCCGCGGCGCGCTCCCACTCGCGGTCGAGCGTCCGCAAGAAGTCGTGCACCTGCTCGCCAGGCACATTGCGGTGGATCAGCGCTTTCGGCAGGCGTTCGGCGGCGATCAGCGGCGACTCCAGGTCGGCGAGCCGGAGCGACACCGTGAGCGTCCGGGGGAGGGCGTCCGCGCCCACCTCGACCCAGGTCGCCACCCGCCCGACCTCGTTGCAGGTGCCCTCGACCAGGATGCCGCCGGGCGCGAGCCGAGCCGCCATCCGCTCCCACGCGGCGGTGACCTCGGTCTCGTCGTACTGGCGGAGCACATTGAACGCGCGGATGACGACCGGCCGCCGCGACGCCGGGACCTCGAAGCCGCCGCGCGCGAACGCCACGCGCGCGTCCGGGCGGAAGGGAGACGCGCCCGCCCGCACCTGCGCGAGCTGCGCCGTCGCGGTGGCGACGCGCTCCGGCGCGATCTCGAGTCCGAGCACCGTGACGTCCGGGCGGGTCGTGTGCAGCCGCGCCTCGAGCTCGAGCGCCGTCACCCCGCTCGCGCCGTACCCGAGATCGACGACGAGCGGCTCGCGTTCGGCCCGGCGGAGGACCGGATGGCGAGCGATCCAGCGATCGATCCGGCGGAGCCGGTTCGTGCCGGTGGTGCCGCGTGTCACGCGTCCGAGCGGCACCGAGTTCATACGGCCATGATGCCAGCGCGAGTGAAGAGCCGGTCGATATCATGAAGGCATGACCACCCCTCATACCCTGATCCTGCTCCGCCACGGCCAGAGCCAGTGGAACGAGCTGAACCTGTTCACCGGCTGGGTCGACGTGCGCCTGACCGAGCAGGGCAAAGCCGAAGCCCAGCGCGGTGGCGAGCTTCTCGCCGAGGCCGGCCTGCTGCCGGACGTCGTGCACACCTCGCTCCTCAGCCGGGCGATCCAGACCGCGAACATCGCGCTCGACGCCGCCGACCGCCTGTGGATCCCGGTGACCCGCTCGTGGCGACTCAACGAGCGCCACTACGGCGCCCTGCAGGGCAAGGACAAGGCCGAGACCCTCGCCGAGTTCGGCCAGGAGCAGTTCATGCTGTGGCGCCGTTCGTTCGACGTGCCGCCGCCCGAGCTCGACGACGCGTCGGAGTACAGCCAGATCGGCGACCCGCGCTACGTCGGGATCGACGGCGACGTTCCCCGCACCGAGTCGCTCAAGCTCGTGATCGACCGACTGCTCCCGTACTGGGACGACGCGATCGTGCCCGACCTCACGGCCGGGAAGACCGTTCTCGTGGCCGCCCACGGCAACTCGCTGCGCGGACTCGTGAAGCACCTCGAGGGCATTAGCGACGACGACATCGCCGAGCTGAACATCCCGACGGGCATTCCGCTCGTCTACCGCCTCGACGAGAACCTCGTGCCGCTCGGCCCGGGCGAGTACCTCGACCCCGAGGCCGCCGCGGCCGGTGCGGCCGCGGTCGCGAACCAGGGCAGCAAGTAACTCGAACGAAAGAAGAGGGGCGGATGCAGCTGCATCCGCCCCTCTTCTTCGTTCTGTGCGAGGCGCTCAGGCCTCGTCGGCGTTGACCGGTGCCCAGTCGCCCGTGGCGAGGTACACGATCTTCTTCGCCACCGACACCGCGTGGTCACCGAAGCGCTCGTGGTACCGGCTCGCGAGGGTGGCGTCGACCGTCTGCGATGTCTCGCCCTGCCAGCTGTCGCTGAGCACCTTCTCGAAGACGCTGACGTGGAGTTCGTCGAGGCGGTCGTCGGCGTTGCGGATCTCTTCCGCGAGCTCGAGGTCGCGGGTGCGCAGCAGCTCGGTGAGCTGCCGGGCGAGCTCGACGTCGATCTGGCCCATCTTCGTGAACGTGCTCTTCAGGCCGCGCGGGATGGCGCGGTCGGGGAAGCGCATGCGGGTGAGCTGAGCGATGTGCTCGGCGATGTCACCCATCCGCTCGAGCGACGCGCTGATCCGGAGCGCCGAGACGACCGTCCGCAGGTCGCTCGCGACCGGCTGCTGGCGGGCGAGGATGTCGATCGCGAGCTCGTCGAGGGCGATGGCCTTCTCGTCGATCACGTTGTCATTCTCGATGACCTCCTCCGCGAGCGCGACATCGCTCGTACCGAACGCGGTGGTCGCTTTCTCGATGGCCTCGGTGACGAGCTCGGAGATCTCGACGAGGCGCACGCGCACTTCGTCGAGAGACTGCTGGAATACCTCGCGCATGGACGGGCACCTTCCTGGGGTCGATGAGCAGCACGTGGCCGCAACCTTCGCGATTGTCGCTGCCGAAGGTTAACGAACGGTGCCCCAGGAGTGAATAGTACCTGGGTGGGGCCTGCAGACCCGGGGCTTGAACGGTCCAGGTTCATCATCCATTTACGCTGGAGCCATGAACTCCTCGCAGCTCGCGCTGCTGGCACTGCTCCTCGGTGCTCTGATCGGGGCGGCGGTGTCGATCCTGATCGTGGTGGCATTCCGTGCCCGCGATCGCGCGGTGGCGCGAAACTCGGAGGCCGTTCCCGACGGTGTCAGCGACGTTCTCGCGGCGATGGATGACAGCGCGGTGGTGGTGGATGCATCCGGCACCGTGCGTGCGTCGTCGGCCAGTGGTGAGGCGTTCGGGATGGCGATCGGCGAAGTGCTGCCCGATGACCGGCTGCGCGAACTCGCCCGTTCGGTGCGCGCCGGCGGCGGCATGGGGAGCGCGAGTCTGACGCTTCGCCGGGCGGCGACGCCGGCCGAACCCCGGCTCGTCTCCGCGCGGGCGACGGTGCTCTCGCCCCGGCTCGTGCTGCTCGTCATCCGCGACATCACCGAGCGGGAGCGCGTCGAGCAGATGCGTCGCGACTTCGTTGCGAACACGTCCCACGAGCTGAAGACCCCGGTCGGCGCGATCAGCCTGCTGTCGGAGGCGATCGAGTCGGCTGCCGACGACCCCGCGCAGGTGCGGATCTTCGCGGCGCGGTTGAACGCGGAGGCCGCTCGCCTCGGCTCTCTGACCTCGCGTGTCATGAACCTCTCGCGCCTACAGTCCGCCGATGAGCTCGCCGAGGTGCGCGACATCTCGATCGATGCGGTCGTGACCTCCGCGATCGAGGCGCACGGGCTGGCGGCGGACTCGTCGGGCGTCACCTTGGTTCGCGGCGGCGCGCGCGGCCTGTACGTGCGCGGCGACCAGCAGATCCTGACCGAGGCGGTCGGCAACCTGGTGGCGAACGCCATCGCGTACTCGCCGCGCGCTTCCAGCGTCGGCATCGGGGTCAAGCAGGTGCACAACGCGGTGGAGATCACCGTCACCGACCGCGGGATCGGGATCTCCGAAGAAGATCAGCAGCGCGTGTTCGAGCGTTTCTATCGCTCCGATCAGGCGCGGTCCCGCCGCACCGGCGGCACCGGGCTCGGCCTGGCGATCGTCAAGCACGCCGTGCAGCGGCACGGGGGAGAGGTGCGGATCTGGTCGAAGGTGGGGCGGGGTTCGACCTTCACGATCCAGCTCCCGATCGCCGCCGCGCCCGCTCCGCTCGATAACGTCAAGGATGCGCGTCCCAAGCGTCGAGCCAAGAAGGCCAAGAAGGCCTCCGGCGCCGACGCGATGCCCGCGCCCGCATCTTCTGCCCCCATATCTTCTGCCCCTGCACAGATCAACGCTGAACCGATGAACGGAGTCACCGAATGACCCGAGTCTTGATTGTCGAGGACGAACCCGACCTGGCCGACCCGCTCGCCTACCTGCTGCGGCGGGAAGGATTCGAGGTCGAGATCGCCGAGGACGGACCCACCGCCCTCACCGCGTTCCGGGAGCGGGGTGCCGACATCGTACTGCTCGATCTGATGCTGCCGGGGATGCCGGGCACCGAGGTCTGCCGCCAGATCCGCGCTTCCTCGGCCGTGCCGGTCATCATGCTCACGGCGAAGGACAGCGAGGTGGACATCGTCGTCGGACTCGAACTCGGTGCCGACGACTACGTCACGAAGCCCTATTCGACCCGGGAGCTTCTGGCGCGGATGCGGGCGGTGCTGCGCCGTTTCGCGCAGGTGGAAGCGGACCTCGACGAGCGTGTGCTCGCGGGCGGCCGGGTCGTGCTCGACATCGACCGGCACACGGTCTCGGTCGACAATGCCGAGATCAACATGCCCCTGAAGGAGTTCGAGCTCCTCGAGGTGCTGATGCGCAACGCCGGTCGCGTGCTGACCCGCGGCCAGCTGATCGACCGCGTGTGGGGCACGGACTACTTCGGTGACACGAAGACCCTCGACGTGCACATCAAACGCATCCGCTCACGGATCGAGCAGAACCCCGGCGACCCGGTGATGCTCGTCACCGTTCGGGGTCTCGGGTACCGCTTCGAGGCGTGACGGTCTGAAACGAGAAGAGGGCATCCCGATCGGGATGCCCTCTTCTCGTTCGGTGCGGCTCAGGGAGCGAGCGGCGCCAGGTAGTCGAGCGAACCGTCGAGGACGGGAACGTCGATGCGGACGCCCTCGCTGTCGCCCGACTGGAAGTACAGGGAGACCGTCGAGCCCGGAACGGCGTCGAGGTCTTCGATCAGCAGCGGGTCGGTCTCGCCGTCGCCGAGGCTCTTGGTCGTTGCGGCCGGCATCCGCACGGTCAGCGGGATGGCGGAGCTTCCCTCGCCGACCTGGATGTTCAGCACCTCGGGGCTGTCGCCCGGGTTCACGATCGCGGCGACGAGGTTGCCCTCGGTGCCGTCTTCGTTCGCGACGATGAGCGCGTTCCGCACGGCGACGGGGCCACTGCCGGCCGGCACGTTGATGCCGTCGGACGCGGAGTACTGGATCGTCGTGCTCTGCGGGGCGAGCATCGCGCATCCGCTCGTTCCGAGGACGACGGCAGCGCCCAGGGCGATGGACGCGATTAGGCGCGTTTTCACAGTTCCTCCAGAGAGCAGACGGCTTCGTGAGCATTCTACGGGGTCGGCGTGGCCGCGCCGCTTCGAGCAATTCCGGCGCGGTGTCAGGCGGCGCCCGGCCCCTCCGGGCTGCGGGAGCGAACCTTAGCGCACAATGCCCTGTGGTATCCTAGGGGCTGCCGAAAGGACATAACTCCATGCTTTTTGAGGTTGGCGAAACGGTCGTCTATCCCCACCACGGGGCCGCGACGATTATCGAGGTCAAGGAACGCGTCATCAAGGGCGAGACCAAGAAGTACTTGAAACTCAACGTCACCCAGGGCGATCTGGTGATCGAGGTACCGGCAGACAATGTCGACCTGGTCGGTGTGCGCGACGTGATCGGCAAGGACGGTCTCGAGCGGGTGTTCGAGGTGCTGCGTGCCCCCTTCACCGAAGAGCCCACCAACTGGTCCCGTCGTTACAAGGCGAACCTCGAGAAGCTGGCGTCGGGTGACGTGATCAAGGTCAGCGAGGTCGTGCGCGACCTCTGGCGCCGCGATCAGGATCGCGGCCTCTCGGCCGGCGAGAAGCGCATGCTCGCGAAGGCGAAGCAGATTCTCGTCTCCGAACTCGCGCTCGCAGAGAAGACCGACGAGGAGAAGGCCAGCACCCTCCTCGACGAGGTCCTCGCCAGCTGATCCGCTGACACCGTCATGATCGCGCCCGTCCCGCGCGTCGCCGTCATCGTCGTCGCCGGGGGCTCTGGCACCCGGCTTGGCGAACGCCTGCCCAAGGCGTTCGTCGGGCTCGACACCCATAGCATCCTGCGCCATAGCCTCGACGGCGTTTTCGCGGGTCTCGGCAACGCGCAGGTCGTCGTGGTCGTGCCGCGCGGACGCGAAGGCGAGGCGCTCACCGACGCCTACGCAGCCGCCGGCGACCGGCGGGATCTGATCTCGGTGGTGACCGGGGGCGACACCCGGCAGAAGTCTGTGCGCGCGGGGCTCGCCGGTGTGTGGGCAGACGTCGAGATCGTTCTCGTGCACGATGCTGCCCGCGCCTTGACGCCGCCGGAGCAGTTCACCCGCGTGATCGACGCCATCCGCGAAACCGGATGGGGAGCCGTCCCGGTGCTGCCGGTGATCGACACGATCAAGCGCGTCGACGGCGGCGAGATCGTCGGTGTCGTAGACCGTGCCGAGCTCGGCGCGGCACAGACCCCGCAGGGGTTCCACCGCGACATCCTCGAGTCGGCGTACGCGGTGGCGGACGCCGAGTTCACCGACGATGCGGCACTCGTCGCCGCCGCCGGACACCGGGTCGCCACCGTCGAGGGCGATCCGCTGGCGTTCAAGATCACGACGCCGACCGACCTCGAGCGCGCTCGTTCCCTCGTGGCTTCGCCTCCGGCGCCGCATCCGCTCACCGCTCCGGTCACGCTGGAGCGCCCGGCCGCCGTGCCGCGCGTGGGCGTGGGTACCGACGTGCACGCGTTCTCCGACGCGGGGGAGCTGTGGCTCGCGGGTCTCCGCTGGCCCGGAGAGGCCGCCCTGTCGGGACACTCGGATGGCGACGCCATCGCGCACGCGATCGTCGACGCGCTCCTCGCTGCGGCGGGCCTCGGCGACATCGGGACGCACTTCGGCACGGACCGACCCGAGTACGCCGGGGCGCACGCCGACGCGTTCCTCGCCCGCACGCACGCGCTCATCGGCGAGGCAGGCTGGAGCATCGCGAACGTCTCGGTGCAGGTGCAGGCGGCTCGCCCGCGGTTCGCTCCCCGGCGTGCCGAAGCCGAACAGGTGCTCTCCGCAGCGCTCGGTGGCGCACCGGTGTCGGTATCGGCGACGACGACCGACGGCCTGGGCTTCACCGGCCGCGCCGAGGGCGTGTCGGCCGTCGCCGTGGCCCTCCTCATCCCCGCCCCCTGACGCCCCGTCGGCTCCGCCGCCGGCTCCGCCGCGCCGCCCGCCGCCCGCGCTCGCCGCGCCCCGCTGATTGTGTCGCGGCGCCCGCGCACCTTACGACCGCGAAACGGGATCTGCGCGCCGAAACAGTGGGGTTACCCCTCCGTCTCGGCGCGAAGATCCCGTCTCGCGGATGGTCCGGAGGCGGATGGCGCGGACGGCGCGCGCGGGGGAGGGTCAGAGCGCGCGCGTGAAGTAGAGCGAGAACGGGTCGTCGGTGTAGTCCGCGAACGGGGCGCAGGGCACGAACCCCTCGCTGCGGTAGAGCGCCGCCGCGGGAACGAACTCGGGCGTGCTGCCCGTCTCGAGCCAGAGACTCGCCAGACCCCGCGACTGCGCGTCCGCGACGATGTGTCGGAGCATCAGGCGCCCGATGCCGCGGCCGAGGAACGCATCCGCGACGCGCATCGACTTCAGCTCGCCGCGGTCCTCCTCGAACACCTTCAGCGCACCGATGCCGGCGAGCTCCGCACCATCCCACGCAGACCACAACGTGAGGCCGGGGCCCGCGAGCGCGTCGATCCCGAGGGCGTGCACGCTCTCCGGCGGCGACGAGTCGTGCATGCCCGCCAGGTGCGCGATCACGAGTTCGCGCTCCGGCGAGGTGCGCGGGTCGCTCACGCGGATATCGATCATGGGTCAGCCCTCCAGCGCGAACGGTCGGGGTTCGCGCCGGCCGCGCGCTCCCCAGGTGAGAATTCCGAGGCCCGAGGCGAGCACGATGAGCCCGACCACGGCGAGGGGCGCGAGCTGTTCGCCGAGCACGGCGATCCCGAGGAGTGCCGCGGTGAGCGGCTCCGCGAGGGTGAGCGTGGCGGCGGTGGCCGCCGTCAGTCGTTCGAGGCCCCAGGTGAAGAGCGTGTACGCGACGGCGATCGTCGCGAGACCCAGCCACAGCGCCATCGCCGCCCCGGCGGGTTCGGCCAGCCACTCCAACGACGTGAACGGCAGCATGAACAGCGCGGATGCGGCCGAGCCGAGCCCCATCGCCCCCGCGACGGTGAACGGGTCCCAGCCGTCATCGAGCAGTTGCCGCTGGGCGTTCGCGAAGACCGCGAACGAGGCACCCGCCCCGACCGAGCCGAGGATGCCGAGGGCATCGACGCCCGCCGCACCCCCGCCCGCCGCGGCGAGCAGCGCCACTCCTGCCGTGGAGAGGGTGGTCGCCACCGCCCATGACCGACGCGGGATGCGGCGCGTGCGAGCCCATTCGATGAGTCCCGCGAGCACCGGCGCCGATCCGAGGGCGATCACGGTGCCGACGGCGACGCCCGACCGCGCCGTGCCGAGGAAGAACAGTGGCTGGTACGCCGCGAGGCAGACACCGGTCACGGCCATCAGAAGGACCGCTCGGCGGGAGAGTCGCGGGTTCCGGGGTGCATCCTCACGCCGCTGATGGCGCCGTCCGAGGAGCAGTCCGAGGATGGCCAGGCCGGTCCCGCCGATGAGCAGTCGCGCGGCTCCGACCCCGAGCGGGGTGGTCGAATCGGGGCCGAGTGCCTGCGCGGTGCCGGTCGTGCCGAACAGCACGGCCGCAGCGACGACGGCGAGCACGGGCAGCATCCCTCATTTCTATCGTCACTTCATGACGATGGCGTGACGGGGGCCGCCGGTAGGCTGGGATCGTGATGGTTCGGCTCTACGACACCCAAGCGCAGACGCTGCGCGACTTCGAGCCGACCGATCCCGCGAACGTGACGATGTACGTCTGCGGCCCGACCGTGCAGTCCGGGCCCCACATCGGGCACCTTCGCGCGGCGCTGAGCTTCGACCTGCTGCGTCGCTGGCTCGCCCACCGCTTCGGCCGCGTGACGTTCGTGCGGAACGTGACCGACATCGACGACAAGGTGCTCGCGAACGCCACGGTCGACGAACCGTGGTGGGCCCTCGCGTACCGCATGGAGCTCGAGTTCTCGCACGCCTACACCGCGATCGGCATCGACGCGCCGACCTACGAGCCTCGCGCGACGGGGTCCATCCCGCAGATGATCGAGCTCATCGATGCGCTGATCGAGCGCGGGCACGCGTATGCGGCGCCCGACGGCTCCGGTGACGTGTACTTCGACGTGCGCTCGTGGGCGTCCTACGGCGCGCTCACCCATCAGTCGTTGGACGCGATGGAGCCGGCGGCGGATGCAGACCCCCGCGGCAAACGCGACCCGCACGATTTCGCCCTCTGGAAGGGAGCGAAACCCGGAGAACCGGCGGATGCGGTCTGGACCGCGCCGTGGGGCGCCGGGCGACCGGGATGGCACATCGAGTGCTCCGCGATGTCGCGGCGCTATCTCGGCGGCGAGTTCGACATCCACGGCGGCGGCCTCGATCTGCGCTTCCCCCATCACGAGAACGAGCTCGCGCAGTCCACCGCGGCAGGCGACTCGTTCGCGCGGTACTGGGTGCACAACGGCCTGGTGACGGTCGACGGTCAGAAGATGTCGAAGTCCCTGGGCAATTTCGTGCTCGCGACCGACGCCCTCGCCGTCCGCGACCCGCTCGTGGTCCGTTACGCCCTGGGCGCCGCCCACTACCGGTCGAGCCTCGACATCTCGGAGAAGGCGTTCGACGAAGCGGATGCTGCGCTCGACCGCATCCGCTCGTTCCAGGAGCGGGCGGCACGGGTACTCGACGCCGACCGCGTCCCGGCGACCGATTTGCCGCACGAGTTCGTCGCCGCGATGGACGACGACCTCAACGTGCCCCGCGCGATCGGGGTGATCCACGAGCACGTGCGCTCGGGGAACACGGCACTGGATGCGGGCACCGACCCGACCGAGATCGCGGGCGCGGCCGATGCCGTGGCGGCCATGCTCGACATCCTCGCGCTCAACCCTCGCAGCGAACGGTGGCAGACCGCATCCGCGGGTCCGTCGGCCACCGCGCTCGACACCCTCGTGCAGACGATGATCACGCAGCGCGCCGATGCGCGCGCCGCGAAGGACTGGGCCGCAGCCGACCGCGTCAGAGACGCGATCGCCGCTGCGGGAATCACTCTGGAGGACACTCCGGACGGAACTCATTGGAGTATCGATGGCAAATAAGCCAGGGCGCCCCGGCGCCGGAAAAGGCAAGAAGGGCCCCACCAAGGGCACGGGCGGCAAGAACAAGCGTTCCCTCGAAGGACGCGGCCCGACCCCCAAGGCGGAGGACCGTGCGTGGCACCCCGCGGGCAAGCGGAAGGCGGCGCAGGAGCGCTTCACCGCGGCCGGCGGGCGGCCGTCATCGTCGGGTCCCCGCCCCTCGGGCGGCCTCGCCCGCGGCGGCCGGTCGAAGCAGGCCGACGACACCGAGACGGTCACCGGCCGCAACTCGGTGCTCGAGGCGCTCCGCACCAAGATCCCCGCGACCGCGTTCTACATCGCGCAGCGCGTGGAGATGGACGACCGCGTCAAAGAGATGCTGTCGATCGCGACGAACCGCGGCATCCCGGTGCTCGAGGTCACGCGCCCCGAGCTCGACCGCATGGCCGGCTTCGACGGCGTGCACCAGGGCGTCGCGCTCAAGGTGCCGCCGTACGAGTACGCGCACCCGCAGGACCTGCTCGAGCAGATCATCGACCGCAACGAAGTGCCGCTGCTCGTGGCTCTCGACGGCGTCACCGATCCCCGCAACCTCGGTGCGATCATCCGCTCGACGGCCGCGTTCGGCGGTCACGGCGTGCTGATCCCTCAGCGGCGGAGCGCCGGCGTCAACTCGGCCGCGTGGAAGACGAGCGCCGGTGCGGCGGCCCGTACGCCCGTCGCGATGGCCGTGAACCTGACCGCGACGCTGAAGGACCTGAAGAAGCAGGGTGTGTTCGTGCTGGGCCTGGACGGGGGCGGCGATGTGTCGCTGCCCGCTCTGAAGCTCGCCGACCGACCCGTCGTGATCGTCGTCGGCTCCGAGGGCAAGGGGCTGTCGCGCCTGGTCACCGAGACCTGCGACCAGATCGTGTCGATCCCGATCTCCGGGGCGACCGAATCGCTGAACGCCGGCATCGCGGCATCCGTCGCCCTGTACCAGGTGTCGACGCTCCGCGCGTCGCTCAACGACTGACCGAAGGAGCACATCATGACCCGCATCGTTGTTCTCGGAGGAACGGGCTACGCCGGTAGCCACATCGTCGCGGAGGCGGTGCAGCGCGGTCACACGGTGCTCTCGGTCGCGCGCACGGTGCCGGCCGAGCGCGTGCCGCACGCGACCTACATCGAGGGCACACTGCTCGATGTGCCGAGCCTCGTCACCGAACTGCAGGGCGTCGATGTGCTCGTGTCGGCCGTCGCCGCGCGCGGCGACATGCTCGGGCTCGTGCGCCCCGCGATGGCGCAGCTGAAATCGGTGCTTCCGGATGACGTGCGGATCGGCGTCGTCGGCGGCGCGGGCGGAAGCCGCGTCGCGGAAGGCGGACCGCGCCTCATCGACACCGATGATTTCGCCGATGAGTTCAAGCCCGAGGCCCGCGAGGCTGTCGACATCCTCGAGGACCTGCAGGCCGACACTTCGGGCCGCGACTGGTTCTACGTGCACCCGGCCGGCGGCTTCGGCGCGTGGGCACCGGGGGAGCGCACCGGGTCGTACCGCGACGGCGGCGAGGCGCTCGTCGTGGACGCGGAGGGCGAGTCCTTCATCTCGGGGGCCGACCTCGCGGTCGCCGTGCTCGATGAGATCGAGAACCCCCGCCACTCGCGCGAGAACTTCGCCGTCGGCTACTGACGCCGAGGCCCTCTCGCGGGACCTTCTGGTGGGGTCCCGCGGGAGGGCCGCGGTGATGCCGGTCTGCCGTCAGACGAGGTCGCGCCAGTCGATCTCTTCGTCGACGTCGTCGCTCGTGACGTCGTCATCGGATGCTGTGGTCAGCACGGGAATCGTCATGGTCTCGGTCGTGGGTCCCATGACGGTCGCCTCGTCGCGACGGTGGCGCAGCACGTCGTCGATGTAACTCGTCAGCACCTCGGCGAGCGGCACGGCACGGCCCCGTGCCTGCGACATGTACCAGCGGTGTTCGAGCACCTGGTGGAACACCTCGGCGGGCTCGAGCTTCGCGCGCAGGTCGTAGGGGATCGCCTTCACGACCGGCTCGAACACGCGCGTCAGCCACTCGTGCGCGACCATCTCCTCATCCGACCCGATGCGGGAGATCCGGGCCCGGAACTCGTCGAGGTCGTTAAGCAGACGCCGGGCCTGGTTCTCCTCCACGTCGAGACCGGTCAGGCGCAGCAGACGGCGCTGATGGTGGCCGGCGTCGACGACCTTCGGCTGGATCGACACGCGCGTGCCGTCCGGTGCGGTCTCCATCGACATCTCGCCGATATCGAAGCCCAGCGTGTTCAGACGCTGCACGCGTTCGGTGATGCGCCACGACTCGTCGACCGAGAACGTCTCCTGATCGGTGAGGGCCTTCCAAAGCGAGTAGTACGACGAGACGATGCCGTCGGCAACCTCGAGGGCGTTGACGCCGCCCTCGAGCCGCCCGCCCGCCTCGAGGTCCATGATCTCGCCGGCGATGTTGATGCGGGCGATGTCGAGGTCGTGCTCGCGCTGCCCGCGCGTGAGGCCGCGGTCGTGCAGCTCGCCTGTTTCGGCGTCGACGAGGTACGCGGCGAACGCTCCGGCGTCGCGGCGGAAGAGGGTGTTGGAGAGGGAGACGTCGCCCCAGAAGAATCCGACGTTGTGCAGCCGGACGAGGAGCACCGCGAGCGCATCGACGAGTCGGGCGGCGGTGTTCGGGCGAAGTACCTGAGTGAAGAGCGCGCGGTAGGGGAGCGAGAACTTGAGGTGCGCGGTGACGAGTGCCGCCGGGAGCGGGTTGCCGTCCGCATCCGCTCGCCCGCCGATGACGGCGAAGCGCTCCACGCACGGCACATCGAGCTTCGCGAGGTTGCCGAGCATGTCGTACTCGCGACGCGCCATCTCGGCGGTGGTCTCTTTCACCGCGATCACGCGTCCGGAGAGGGTCGCGAATCGCACGAGGTGGCGGGAGATGCCCTTGGGGAGGTAGACGATGTCTGAGCTCGACCAGTCCGACAGGGGCGTCGACCAGGGCAGCGCGAGCAGTCCGGGGTCGACGGAGCTCGCAGTGATGGTCAGAGATTCAGACATGTTCCTCCGTGGAAAGAAGGGCGGCGCGGAAGATCCGAGGATCCACCGCGCCGCCCCCGAGGTGCGATCAGGCCGAAGCGATGGCCTTGTCGTTCAGGCGCTCGCCCGATTCGATGTCGAACGCGTGCACGTGGCCCGGCTTGGCGGCCAGGGTCACGGTCTCGCCCGCGTTCGGGTGGTTGCGGCCGTCGACGCGGGCCACGATGTCGGAGCGCTTGCCGCCGATCTCGGTGTGACCGTAGAGGTAGCCGTCGGCGCCGAGCTCTTCGACCAGGTCGACCTGAACCGTGAGGCCCTGACCGTCGACCGGTCCGACCTCGATGTCTTCGGGGCGAACGCCCACGGTGACCTGGCTGCCATTGGCGCGGCCGACGGTGTCGCGGTCGAGCGGGACGATTTCGGTGCCGAAGCGGACGCCGCCGTCGGCGAGGTCGGCCGGGAAGAGGTTCATGGCAGGGGAGCCGATGAAGCCGGCGACGAACACGTTGTTCGGCTTCTCGTACAGGTCGCGGGGCGAGCCGACCTGCTGCAGCACGCCGTCCTTCAGAACGGCGATGCGGTCGCCCATCGTGAGGGCCTCGGTCTGGTCGTGCGTGACGTAGACCGTGGTGACACCGAGGCGGCGCTGGAGCGACGCGATCTGGGTACGGGTCTGCACACGGAGCTTCGCGTCGAGGTTCGACAGCGGCTCGTCCATGAGGAACACCTGCGGCTGACGGACGATCGCGCGGCCCATCGCGACACGCTGACGCTGACCACCCGAGAGTGCCTTGGGCTTGCGGGTCAGGTACTGCTCGAGGTCGAGGAGCTTGGCGGCTTCGAGCACGCGGGTGGCGCGCTCATCCTTGCCGACGCCCGCGATCTTCAGCGCGAAGCCCATGTTCTCGGCGACGGTCATATGCGGGTACAGCGCGTAGTTCTGGAAGACCATCGCGATGTCGCGGTCCTTCGGCGGAACGTCGGTGACGTCGCGCTCACCGATGCGGATGTGGCCGGCGTTGACCTCTTCGAGGCCCGCGAGCATGCGGAGCGAGGTGGACTTACCGCAACCGGAGGGGCCGACCAGGACGAGGAACTCGCCATCGCCCACTTCAAGGTTCAGCTTGTCGACGGCGGGGCGGGTGCCTCCGGGGTACAGACGGGTTGCGTTGTCGAACGTGACGGACGCCATTGTTTCTTCTCCTTCACCGGCAGGTACGTGCCGGACGATCCGTAGTGATGGAATATGCGGGGGCTTGGCCCGCACGCCCTTCATTGGGCGCAGTGCCAGTATGGCACGCGCGTCTGGGCATTTCCCAGGTGCGCTGATTAGCATCGACAGGGCCGTTCACCCGTGCGGCCGCGCCGGCGAGGCCGGTCTCGTGCGTTATCAGAGGTTCCATGTCCAACGACGATTCGAACGTTCCGGCTCAGCGCGACCGCCGTGAGGCCGTGCGCGAGAAGGCGCAGCAGGTGCGGGCTCGCCATACGCGGCTCAGCCGCATCCGGCTCGGCGTTCTCGTCATCGGTGCCGTCGTGATGGTCGGTGCCGTCGTCGGAGCCGTCGTTTTCGCGGTGGGCTCGTCCACGGGCCCGTCGCAGGCAGCACCCGTCGGTGAGGACCACGGCGGATTCGCGATCACTTCGGTTGCCGGTGTCGCTCTCGGGTCGGCGACGATTCCGGATGCGGCCGCCACTGCGCAGGGCGAGGATGCCCCCGCGGCCACTCCCACACCCACGGCGTCGGATGCGGCGACCGCCGACATCCGCGTGTACGTCGACTACCTGGCGCCGGGCGCAAAGCAGTTCGAACTCGCCAACGCCCCGCAGCTCTCCGGCTGGGTCACCGAGGGTGCGGCGACTCTCACGTACTACCCGGTCGCGATGCTGACCGCGAAGTCGAACGGCACGAAGTACTCGCTGCGGGCGGCCGGCGCTGCCGCGTGTGTGGCCTCGCACTCACCCGACAAGGTGTTCGCGTTCAACCACGCCCTGCTCGACGCGCAGCCCGACGCCAACTCGGACGGCCTCTCGGACGCCGACCTGGCGACGCTCGCGCAGACCTCCGGTGTCACCGACCCGAAGGGTGTTCGCGCCTGCATCGAGGGCGGTGAGTACATGGCCTGGGCAAAGACAGCGACCGACCAGGCCGTCGCCGGAATCCCCGGCACCGACGGACTCACCCTGACCGGTGCGCCGATGATCCTCGTCAACGGCGAGCCGTACCTCGGCCAGCTCGACGACCCGAAGGAATTCGCGCAGTTCGTGCTGACGACCTCGAGCGAGTCGTACTACAAGAGCCCGACCGCGACGCCGACCCCGACGCCCTCGTCCTGAGCCCTCGCGGCGCAGGGACGGATGCTGTCCCGCGACCGGGGAACGGCCGGTCGGGCGAGCGCCGGTAGACTGGCGGCATTGCCGGCTTGGCGCAATTGGTAGCGCACCGTACTTGTAATACGGGGGTTGCAGGTTCAAGTCCTGTAGCCGGCACCGAATCGGATCCTGCCGCCGCGAGCGGGGCGTTCTGCGCCGCGTAGCATCGTGCGGTGACGTCTCGTTCCGCATCCGCCGCTCCCCGTCGGCTTCCGCTCGCGGTGGCGCTCGGCGGCGCGGTGCTGGTCGGAGTGCTGACGAGCGTGCAGGCGCAGATCAACGGCGCACTCGGTGCGGCGATCGGCGACGGTTTCGTCGCGGCCGTGATCTCGTTCGGTTCGGGCCTGGCGATTCTGATCGTGCTCTCGGCGACCGTGCCGTCCGGCCGAGCAGGGTTCGGCCGTCTGGTGCGCGGGGTGCGCGAGCGGCGCATCCCGTTCTGGATGCTGATCGGCGGACTCGCGGGGGCGTTCACGGTCGCGAGTCAGGGCCTGACCGTCGCGGTCATCGGCGTCGCCACGTTCACGGTCGGCGTCGTGGCGGGTCAGACGGTGAACGGCGTCGTGCTCGACCGCGCCGGATACGGGCCCGCGGGAGTCGTGCCGGTGACCGTCGGACGCCTGCTCGGCGGCGGCTTGGCCGTGGTGGCCGTGGTCATCTCGCTGCTCGGGGAGGGGCCCTCCGGAGTACCGGCGTGGATGCTGTTTCTCCCCTTCCTCGCCGGAGCCGGCATCGCTTGGCAGCAGGCGACGAATGGGCGGCTGCGCCACGTCGTGGAGAGTCCGCTCATTGCGACCCTCGTGAACTTCATCGGGGGAACGCTCGCGCTCCTGGTGGCCGCCGGCATCCGGATCGCCTTCGTGGGT
This sequence comes from Microbacterium sp. cx-59, assembly GCF_020805625.1. NCBI lineage: Bacteria > Bacillati > Actinomycetota > Actinomycetes > Micrococcales > Microbacteriaceae > Microbacterium > Microbacterium sp. cx-59. The sequence goes on along the minus strand of NZ_JAJHGO010000008.1, from coordinate 70,177 downwards.
CTGCCCGCCTCACTCCCCGCAGATCCGTGGGTGTACTTCGGCGGCGCGATCGGCGTCGTCTACATCTTCCTGTCGGCGGCGCTCGTGCGGCACACGGGCGTTCTGCAACTCGGGCTCGGCTCCGTCGTCGGCCTGCTGCTGACGTCGGTGGTCATCGACGCGATCTGGCCGGCGCACTCCGGCCCTCCGCTCGCACTGGCGTTGACGGCCGTCGCACTCGCGCTCGTCGGCGTCGTGATCGCCGTCGTGCCGCGCTGGCGTCGCCGCTGAACGCGTCGCCCCGGTCGTGGGGCGCCCGTACTCCGCAGAATCGCGCCGAGGTCGCAGATTTCCGGACGGATTCTGCGCGGATGACGCGATCCTGCGACGGTGGTGCCGCCGCGTCAGCGGGGCATGGCAGAGAGGAACGACTCCGGGTCGATCGTCTTGCGCCGGGTCTCGCGCTCGCGCACCGGCTTGCCGCCGACGTAGAGCCAACCGAGCAGCCGCTCGTTCTTCGCGAGCTTGTGCGCCTTGGCGACAGCCTTGCTGCGCGTGTACTCGCCGGTGCGCCAGAAGACGCCCCAACCCTGCTCGTCGAGCGCGAGGCTGAGCATGTGGGCGACCCCGGAGGCCACGGCCTCCTGCTCCCAGTCGGGCACCTTGCCGCTCTTGCGCACCGAGGCGACAACGGCGATCAGCAGCGGTGCGCGCAGCGGCTTGGTCGACCGACCGCGCTTGTGCTCGGCCTTGTGGATGGCGCGACCCAGGCGTTCGCGGTCGTCGCCGCGCAGTTCGATCAGCCGCCACGGCCGCATCGACGAGTGGTCGGCGACGCGTCCGGCCGCAGCGATCGCGGCGAGCAGCTGCTCGCGGGTGGGGGCCTCGTCGGTCACCCGTGACATCGACCGCCGGGCGAGCATCGCCTCCGCGGCGGTCGCGGTCACTTGTCGTCCGCCTCGGGGGTGAACTCGAGGGCGAGGGAGTTCATGCAGTAGCGGTCACCCGTGGGGGTGCCGAAACCGTCGGGGAACACGTGGCCGAGGTGGGACCCGCAGCTCGCGCAGCGCACCTCGGTGCGCACCATCCCGTGGGCGTTGTCTTCGATGAGCTCGACCGCCTCGGGGCGCACCGACTCGTAGAAGCTCGGCCATCCGCAGTGCGAGTCGAACTTCGTTCCGCTCTGGAAGAGTTCTGCCCCGCAGGCGGCACAGGCGTAGAGGCCGGCGCGGCTCTCATCGAGCAGTTCGCCCGTCCAGGCGCGCTCGGTGGCGGACTCGCGCAGCACGGCGAACTTCTCGTCGCCCAGCTCGTCGCGCCATTGTTCGTCGGACTTGTTCACCGCGTAGCTCACAGTTTTCCCTTCGTCGGTTCTATTCAACCCCGTTCCGCGCGCACCTGTTCCGGGTGTTACCGACGAGTTCGCCCGCACAGCGCCCACAATGGTTCGGTGAGTGCGGCAACCGAGGGCGAGTGGGTCGCCGTGATCGACCGCTACGAGCGGTTCGCCCGTCTCGAAGCTCCGGGCCGTTCGGCGCTGTACGGCGCGTGGGCGGAGACCGTGCGGGATGACGCCGGTGTCGCACGTGTGCTCGCACAGATCCCGGACACGCACCGGCAGCCTCCGCTCGTGTTCGCGGTGAGTCGGATGCTGGGCGCTCCCGAAGATCCGCCGACCGCATGGCGTGCGTGGGTGCTGGCGCACGCGGATGCGCTGGTCGCGGAGTGCCGCATCCGCAGCATCCAGACCAACGAGCCCCTGCGCTGCGCGGCGCTCCTGCCGGCGCTGGATCTCATCGACGGCCCGATCGCTCTTCTCGAAGTGGGGGCGAGCGCCGGCCTGTGCCTTTACCCGGACCGGTTCTCGTACCGGTACCGGATGCCGGACGGTCACGTCCACGCGATCGATCCCGTGAGCGGGCCGAGCACCGTGACGCTCGAATCGACCTGGATCGGCGGTGAACCCCCCACCGGCCTTCCCGAGATCGTCTGGCGTGCGGGCATCGACCTCGCCCCGCTCGATGTGCGCCGACCGGCCGACCGGGCGTGGCTCACGGATCTGGTCTGGCCGGGCGAAACGGGTCGCCGCGAGCGGATCGACGCCGCGGCCGACATCGCTGCGGCGGATCCTCCGCACCTCGAGACGGCCGATGCGACGGATGCCGACGCGCTCGACGCGCTCGCCGCATCCGCTCCCGCCGGCGCCACGCTCGTCGTCACGACCCCGGGCGTCCTCGCGCACGTGCCCGGCCGCCGGCGGCACGCCGCCATCGCCGCCGCACGCGGAGCGGGACGATGGGTGACGCTGGACGCTCCCGCGCTGCACAACGGATGGACGACGCCGATCGACGCGGCGAGCTGGCCCGCATCCCGCTTCGCGCTCGCACTCGACGGCGAAGTCCTGGCCGCCGTGGACCCGCTCGGCGCTTCCGTGGAGTGGCGTCGCGGCATCGACGCCGACCGCGGCTAGCGTGAGATCGTGCCCCTGACCGACTCCGATCCGACGACCGCGCGCCCGGCGCTCGAGGAGTCTGCGGTCGACGTGCAGGGCTTGAGTGATCGGGATGCGGGCATCCTCGCGTTCGAGTCCCGCTGGGGCGCGCACGGGGGAGCGAAGGAAGAGGCGATCCGGTCGGAGCTCGGCCTCGCCCCGGCACGCTACTACCAACTGCTCGGGCGCCTCATCGACACGGAGGCCGCGCTCGCGCACGAGCCCATGCTGGTCGCGCGACTGCGCCGCATCCGGGACGAACGGCGCCGGGAACGATCCACCCGCGGCGTACGCGCTGCCGGCTGACGGCCCGTCGCGTCGGATCCCCACGCTCGCCCGGGTAGCATCGGGGGGTGCCGCGTGAGACCTATTCCCGAGATCGCTTCGACGATCTCCCGGAAGGATCCGGGCGCGTGGGCGCTCACCGGGCCGAGAATCCCCGTCTGCGCTCGGGTGTCATCATCCTCTGGGCGCTCGTGGCGACCATCCTGCTCGTCGGGATCGGAATCTTCGGCAGCCTGATCGTCTCGGGGCGCATCACGCTGGTTCCCGCGTCCACACCGACCCCCACCGCGACGGCCGAGCCGGAGGCGACCATCGACACGTCGTTCGCGGTCAACGTGCTGAACGCCACGGGTGAGTCGGGCCTCGCGACCACCATGAAGGATCAGATCGTCGCCGCCGGCTGGAACGCCGACACGGTGTTGCCGAGCCAGGCCAGCACGTCGGACTTCGCGGAGACGACCGTCTACTACGCGTTCCCCGCCGACGAAGCGGCGGCCCGCGGGCTCGCCGGCGTCATCGGCGGCGCGGCCGTCGCGCTCAGCGAGGTCTATCAGCCGATCGACGACCCCGGAACGGCCGACCTCGACGAGAGCCAGAACAAGCTGCTCACCGTCGTGATCGGCCTGGATCGCACGGCCGCGGGGGCGACTCCGTCCACGACGCCCGCGTCCTGACGGCATCCCGCCGGCTGTCGGCGAATTCGACGCTCGGCCGCGGCGCGGGGCTGTCGGCGCCCCCGCCGAGAGGCCTGTGTTTCGGCCGCGTAAACGTTGTGCGCCACGGGTGTCAACACTGCCGGATCGGGCCTTTCCGGCCATTCCCGGCTCCATACGATGAAGTGGTATTCAACGCTTCAGGAGATTCGCATGGCACAGGGCACCGTCAAATGGTTCAACGCCGAAAAGGGCTTCGGGTTCATCACGTCGGGTGACGGCCAGGACGTCTTCGTGCACTACTCGAACATCGACATGACCGGCTTCCGTGTTCTGGAAGAGGGCCAGGCCGTCGAGTTCACCGTCGGCAGCGGCCAGAAAGGCCCGCAGGCCGAGTCGGTGCGCGTTCTCGCCTGACCCTTCCGCATCCGCGACCCCCGCTGCCCCTCGGGCGCCGGGGGTCGCTGCGCGTCCCCGCCGCGTCCCCACTCCACTCACCCTCCCGCGAGACGGGATCGGGGCGCCGAGACAGCGGGGTAACCCCCCTGTCTCGGCGCGAAGATCCCGTCTCGCGGATGGAAGAGAGGCGGGGGGAGGGGAGCGGGAGAAGGCGGGGCGGATGCGGCGGCGCGGGGGCGACCGCATCCGGAATCGTGTTCGCCGTGGGCGAGGCGGGACGCCCCGCGGCAGCTTGCACTCCCCGGGGGTGAGTGCCAGAATGAGTTAGCACTCACGTTTGATGAGTGCTAACTGACGGTAAGCCCAACGTCCGGGAGGGACGACCACACATGGCAAAAATCATCGCTTTCGATGAGGAGGCCCGTCGCGGCCTCGAGCGCGGCCTCAACATTCTGGCCGACGCGGTCAAGGTGACTCTGGGACCCCGCGGTCGCAACGTCGTTCTCGAGAAGAAGTGGGGCGCCCCCACGATCACGAACGACGGTGTCTCGATCGCCAAGGAGATCGAGCTCGACGACCCGTACGAGAAGATCGGTGCGGAGCTCGTCAAGGAGGTCGCCAAGAAGACCGACGACGTCGCCGGTGACGGCACGACCACCGCGACCGTCCTCGCTCAGGCACTCGTTCGCGAGGGCCTTCGCAACGTCGCCGCAGGCGCCGACCCCATCTCGCTCAAGCGCGGCATCGAGAAAGCCGTCGCGGCCGTGACAGAGGCGCTCCTGTCCGACGCCAAGGAGATCGAGTCCAAGGAGCAGATCGCCGCCACCGCGTCGATCTCCGCCGCAGACCCGGCCATCGGCGCGCTCATCGCCGAGGCGATCGACAAGGTCGGCAAGGAGGGTGTGGTCACCGTTGAGGAGTCCAACACCTTCGGCACCGAGCTCGAGCTCACCGAGGGCATGCGCTTCGACAAGGGTTACCTCAACCCCTACTTCGTGACCGACCCGGAGCGTCAGGAAGCGGTCTTCGAAGACCCGTACATCCTGATCGCGAACCAGAAGATCTCGAACATCAAGGACCTGCTGCCGATCGTCGACAAGGTGATCCAGGACGGCAAGGAACTCCTCATCATCGCCGAGGACGTCGAGGGCGAAGCTCTCGCGACCCTGGTGCTGAACAAGATCCGTGGCATCTTCAAGTCGGTCGCCGTCAAGGCTCCCGGCTTCGGTGACCGTCGCAAGGCGCAGCTGCAGGACATCGCCATCCTCACCGGTGGCCAGGTCATCACCGAGGAAGTCGGTCTCAAGCTCGAGAACGCGACGCTCGACCTGCTCGGCCGCGCACGCAAGGTCATCATCACCAAGGACGAGACCACCATCGTCGAAGGTGCGGGCGACTCGGCTCAGATCGAGGGTCGCGTGACCCAGATCCGTCGCGAGATCGAGAACACCGACAGCGACTACGACCGCGAGAAGCTCCAGGAGCGTCTCGCGAAGCTCGCCGGTGGCGTCGCCGTCATCAAGGCGGGTGCCGCGACCGAGGTCGAGCTCAAGGAGCGCAAGCACCGCATCGAGGACGCCGTTCGCAACGCGAAGGCGGCCGTCGAAGAGGGTGTCGTCCCCGGTGGTGGCGTGGCCCTCATCCAGGCCGGCAAGAAGGCGTTCGCGACCCTCGAGCTCACGGGCGACGAGGCAACCGGTGCGAACATCGTCAAGGTCGCCATCGAGGCCCCACTCAAGCAGATCGCGCTGAACGCCGGTCTCGAGCCCGGTGTCGTCGCGAACAAGGTCGCAGACCTGCCCGTCGGACACGGCCTGAACGCCGCGACCGGCGAGTACGGTGACCTGTTCGCACAGGGCATCATCGACCCCGCCAAGGTGACGCGCTCCGCGCTGCAGAACGCCGCCTCCATCGCGGCGCTCTTCCTCACCACCGAGGTCGTCGTCGCTGACAAGCCCGAGAAGGCGTCGGCTCCGGCCGGCGACCCGACGGGTGGCATGGACTTCTAAAGCCCACAGAACGAAACGGATGCCCCGGTCCTCGGACCGGGGCATCCGTCGTTCGTGCGGTCAGCGGAACAGGCTCATGTTGGCCTGTTCTGCTTCGGCGTACTGCTGGCCGGCGGCCGACAGTGCGAGGTTGATCGACGCCAGGGCATCCTCGACGCCCCGCTGCGCGCCGCGCCACTGCTCGATGCTGCCCTGGAACATGCCGGATGCGGTGCCCGTCCACGACGCCTGCAGCGCGTGCAACTGCGCCATGAGCGACGCGGACTCGCTCTGCAAACGATCGACGGTTCCGCGAATCGCGGTGGTGGCGGTGAGAACGGCGTCGCTGTCGACGGCGAAGACGGCCATGGGTTTCCTCCTCTGCTCGGAAACCCTCACGGTACGGACCCGGATGCGGCGGCCGTTGGCGTTCCGTGCACACCGTGGACAGTCCCGCCCGGGCCGGTGCCTGGGGAGGAACGGTCAGCGGTCGGAGTCGTCGCCCTGTGTGGGACGCAGTGCACTGGGGAGCGGTTCGACCGGCTGCGTCTCGATCAGCAGGTGCGCCGCCGCCTCGCGGTCGGCCGCGAGCGGCAGCGACACCCGGAAGGTCGCGCCGCCGCCGGGCGTGTCCGTCACGGCGACCGATCCGTGCAGCGTCTCCACGATCGAGGCGACGATGGAAAGGCCGAGACCTGACCCGCCGGTCTCGCGCGCACGTGAGGTGTCGGCGCGCCAGAAGCGCTGGAAGATCTGCTCGCGGATCGGTTCGGGAACGCCCTCGCCGTGATCGATGATCTCGATCCACCCGGTACGTGCCGCGTCGTCGGTGCCGACCCGCAGTTCGATGGGGGAGTCGGCGGCGGAGAAGCGCTGCGCGTTGCCGAGCAGATTCGCGACCACCTGCCGGATGCGGTTCTCATCGCCCAGGACCACGGGGGGCATCGTGGCGCGCACCTCTTCGAAGGTCACCGGCAGCGCGGCGATCTCGCCGGTCTCGCCGCGCGGACGGCGCCGGAGCCGCGAGGCCAGCCCGATCGCCGCGGTCGGTACCGATCCCCGACGTTTCTGGGAGGACTCCGCGCCGAGCGCCGTCATCGAGACGGGCGGGGTCTGCAGCGTCCCGTCGCGCTCGCTGTGGGCGTCGAGCACCGTTATCGCGCGCTGAGGAGCAGCGGCGCTGACGTCGAGGGCCGCGTCCCGGGCGATGGGGCGCAGGTCGATCGGGCTGAGCACGACGTCGCGACGCTCGTCGAGTCGCGCCAGGGCGAGCAGATCCTCGACCATCGACGTCATGCGCATGGCCTCCTTCTCGATGCGTCCCATGGCCTGGCCGGTGGCCTCGGCGTCCGGGATCGCCCCGATCCGGTACAGCTCGGCATATCCGCGGACGGTCACGAGCGGAGTGCGCAGTTCGTGGCTCGCGTCGCCGATGAAGCGACGCATCTGGCGCACGGTCGCGTCGCGCTCCGAGAGGGATGCGTCCACGCGCCCCAGCATCGCGTTGATCGCGCGCTTGAGCCGCCCGACCTCGGTGGTCTCGGGCTCGATGTCGGTCATCCGCTGGCTGAAGTCGCCGCCGGCGATCGCCTCGGCGGTGCGTTCGACCTGGCCGAGGCTGCGGAAAGTAAGCGTGACGACCCAGCGCACGAGGAACGCACTCGCGATCACCGTCACGAGCGCGAGCAACGTGTAGATGCCGAGATAGGTTGCGACGACCCGCTCGGTCTGGGTCGTGGGAATGGCGACGAGTTGCGTGAACGACTGCGTGGTACCCGAAACGGGCGTGATCACGTAGGTCGCGTGGAACTCGGTGCCCGCGGCGTTCGTCAACTCGAACACCTGCAGCTGCGTCGCGTACGCGAGGTCGAAGCGTACGGATTCCGGGTAGTCCGGCCCTTCCTCGCCATCGTCTCCGCCGCCGCTGATCAGCGGATTCCCCTCCGCGTCGTAGATCGCGAGGAAGTACTCGGTGCTCGGCGCACCGTCCTTCTCGGTGAACTCCACGTCACCGTCGTCGACGGTCACATCGAACAGGGTGTTCGCGACCGGCCCGCGCGAGAGCTGCGTGAGCGTCGTATCGAGGTTCGCGAGCAGGGTGGTGCGCAGGAACACCATCGTGCCGAGCCCCGCGGCAACGAGGCCGATCGCGAGAACGGCGACAGTGACCCCGGTGACCTTCGCGCGGAGGCTGATGCCGCGCCACCAGCGCGTGAGACCGTCGTTGTCGCCCAGGATGATGCCTCCGCTCAGGCGGACTTGCCGGCCTTGAGCATGTAACCGAAGCCGCGCTTGGTCTGGATGAGCGCGTCGGTGGAGTGCGGGTCGATCTTGCGGCGGAGATACGAGATGTAGCTCTCGACGATGCCGGCGTCGCCGTTGAAGTCGTACTCCCAGACGTGGTCGAGGATCTGCGCCTTCGACAGCACGCGGTTCGGGTTCAGCATGAGGTACCGGAGCAGTTTGAACTCGGTCGGGCTGAGTTCGATCTGCGCGTCGCCGACGAAGACGTCGTGCGTGTCCTGGTCCATCGTGAGCTCACCGGCGCGGATGACGGACTCTTCGTCGGCCTGCATGGTGCGGCGGAGGATGGCCTGGATGCGGGCGACGATCTCGTCGAGCGAGAACGGCTTGGTCACGTAGTCGTCGCCGCCGGCGTTCAGTCCGGTGATCTTGTCTTCCGTGTCGTCCTTCGCCGTCAGGAAGAGGATCGGCGCCGTGTAGCCGGCCTCTCGCAGGCGCTTGGTGACGCTGAACCCGTTCATGTCGGGCAGCATCACATCGAGCACGATGAGGTCGGGCTCTTCTTCCAGGACGGCCGAGATCGTCTGTGCGCCGTTCGAGACGGCGCGGACCTGGAACCCGGCGAACTTCAGGCTCGTGATGAGCAGGTCGCGGATGTTCGGTTCGTCGTCGACGACGAGGATGCGCGGTGCGGTCATGTGTTCATTATGGTGACCTCGTCGATGCGCTGGCTGGAGAATCGCCCGCACGAGGGGTCTGTCCGCTGATGGTGAACATGAGAATTGCCGTGCCACCGGCGCATTCGAGAGTCGCCGAGGGCGCCGTCACGTGCCTCTCATGCGGCGGCGAGGGCGTCCGCATCCAGGATCGTGTAGCTGTATCCCTGTTCGGCGAGGAATCGCTGCCGGTTCTGCGCGAAGTCCTGATCGACCGTGTCGCGGGCGATGAGCGTGTAGAAACTCGCCGTGTGGCCGTTCGTCTTCGGGCGGAGCAGCCGCCCGAGGCGCTGGGCCTCCTCTTGTCGGGAGCCGAACGATCCCGACACCTGGATGGCGACGGATGCCTCGGGCAGATCGACCGAGAAGTTCGCCACCTTCGACACCACGAGCAGGGGCACTTCGCCCACGCGGAACGCCTGGTAGAGCCGTTCGCGCTCGTCGACGGGGGTGGCGCCCGTGATCTTCGGCGCGTTCAGCGCTTCGGCGAGCGTGTCGATCTGGTCGAGGTACTGCCCGATCACGAGGATCTGCTCGCCGGCGTGCCGCTCGGCGAGCGAGCGGACGACGCTGATCTTCGCGGATGCGGTGGCCGCCAGCCGGTAGCGGTCCTCATCGGCCGAGGCGGCGTACTCGAGACGGTCGTCGGCGGGGAGGTCGACACGCACCTCGTAGCAGGCGGCGGGGGAGATGAAGCCCTGAGCCTCGATCTCCTTCCAGGGCGCGTCGAAGCGCTTGGGCCCGATCAGGCTGAAGACGTCGCCTTCGCGACCGTCTTCGCGCACGAGCGTCGCGGTGAGGCCGAGTCGGCGGCGCGCCTGCAGGTCGGCGGTCAGCTTGAACACGGGGGCGGGCAGCAGGTGCACCTCGTCGTAGACCACGAGGCCCCAGTCGAGCGCGTCGAGCAGGGCGAGGTGGGCGTACTCGCCCTTCCTCTTCGCGGTGAGGATCTGGTAGGTCGCGATCGTGACCGGCTTGACCTCTTTCACCTGCCCCGAGTACTCGCCGATCTCTTCGGCGGTGAGCGTCGTGCGCTTGAGGAGCTCGTCGCGCCACTGCCGCGCGCTGACCGCGTTGGTGACGAGGATCAGCGTGGTGGTCTTCGTGTCGGCCATCGCCGCCGCGCCCACGAGGGTCTTGCCGGCGCCACAGGGCAGCACGACGACCCCGGATCCGCCATCGGTGAAGATGTCGACGGCCTTCCGCTGGTACGGACGCAGCGTCCACCCGTCTTCCTGGAGTTCGATCGGATGGGGCGTGCCGGGCGTGTATCCGGCGAGGTCTTCGGCCGGCCACCCGATCTTCAGCAGCTCCTGCTTGATGTGACCGCGGGCCCACGGGTCGATGACGTACGTGTCGGGGCTCGGGTGCGCGATCAGGAGCGGCTGGATGCGCTTGTTGCGAGCGACCTCCGCGAGGACGGGAGCGTCGGTGGAGCGGAGGATGAGCGCCGACTCCTCGTCGCCGTACGGGCCCCGTTCGATCACGAGACGCCCGTAACGGGTCACGGTCTCGCGGATGTCCGTCGACACCGACGGCGGCACCGGGAAACGCGACCAACGGTCGAGCGTGGCGAGCATGTCTTCTGCGGCATGTCCGGCGGCCCGCGCATTCCACAGGCCCAGGCGCGTGATGCGGTACGTGTGGATGTGCTCGGGCGCGCGCTCGAGCTCCGCGAAAACGGCCAGTTCGTGCCGCGCGTCCTCCGCGCGCGGATGCGCGACTTCGAGGAGCACCGTGCGGTCGCTCTGGACGATGAGGGGTCCGTCAGCCATAACGCGCCAGTCTACCGGCGAGAGCTATGCCCGAAGGCCGTGTCGCCACGTGTCGTCACGCGCGGCGGACCCCGGCGATGCTCTTGAGGGGCAGGGTGCGTTCCACATCCGCCGCGCGGTCCAGGCCGCGCAGGCGTCCGCCGCCGATTCCGGTCGCTTCGAGCACGAACGTACGGGTCGAGGCATCCGGCAACCGCACGTCCACCTCGATGAGGGTCCGCCCCCGGACGGCCTGTTCGAGCTCGCGCTCCAGCCAGGCGGCGTCGGCGTCGGGGCCGTGCGCCAGGCGCAGGGTCTGAATGAGGCGCGCGTAGCGTTCGGCCGCGTCGGCCGAGGTCGACATATCTCGCGAACTGCGACGGGAGAGTCGCTGCACGCCGTCGTCGTCGCCGACGGCGACCACCGGGTAGCGCGCGTCGAACAGCGACCAGTAGACGGTGTCGCGCGAGGCGCGGGAGACGAGCGTCGCGCCGTCGTGCACGAGTCCGACCGGGCGGAGCGCCTGGTCGACGGCGATCGTCGCGAGCAGCTGCGGGTCGGCGCTGCGAACCACCGTGCGCCCGGACGCCGGGTCGGTCGACACGCGCAGCAGGCCGTGTCGGGACGCCGTCGTCTCGATCAAGTAGTCGAGCGGCTGCGGGATGCCGGTGAGCGACAGCTCGCCGAGGAACGCGCGGATGGTGTCGGGGGTCTCGCCGGCGCTGACCGCCGCGGTGAGCGACTCCGCCGTGAACCGGTAGGTCGTCGCCTGCGCGCGGGTCTCGCGGACCGCCATCGAACGCAGCCGCTGCTCCGCGGCCGGAACGAGGGGACCGGGGGAGATCGCCGTGAGATCGGCCTGCAGGTAGACGCGATCCACCTCGGGGGGCAGATGAGCGCTGAGCGCCTCGATGTCGGGTTCGCCGTGGCGACGCAGCGCGGTCGTCCAGGCGGGCTCGCTGCCGTTCTCGGTGAGGATGCCCCAGCGGCGCCCTCGCCGCATGAGCGCGGTCGCGCGTGCGGGCCAATCGGGATCGAGCGGATACGACGCGGGCCAGGCGTCCGGCGGAAGGAACCCGCCGTCGACCGTCCGCACCGCAGAGGGCAGACGTGCGGCGTAGCTGCGCGCGACTTCCGCCCAGCGCGACGCCGTCGATTCGCTCAGCCAGGCCGCAGCATCGTCGGTCGCGCTCCAGAGGCGCTCACCGTCATCGAGGAGTCCCGCATCCGCCCCGAGCGCGAGGAGGTCGTCGAGTTCGTCTCCGTCGGCGACGGCACCGTCATCGACGAGGCGTCGACGTTCCGCCACGCTCACCGTGCCCGAACCGGTGCGGCCGAGCGGCGCCGACAGTGCGGCGACCACGACATCGGCGAGGGCCGCGACCGCCGAGAACGCGCGCTCACCCGCGGCAGCGGTGACCCGCTCGTCGGACGGCTCGGGTTCGGTGGCAGGACCGTGCGCGGTCGGCAGCGGAGCGCTCTGCAGCGCCCGGAGGCGCGCGGCCACGACGTGGAAGGGGCGACCGTCTGCGTCGACGAGCGCGAGTTCGTTGAGAGCGGGGCGATCGGATGCGGCGACACCCGCGTCATCGGCATCCGCCAACGCACGCAGCAGGGAGCCGGGAAGGCGGATCAGAGCCTTGTCGATCGCGTTCTCCGCGAGAAGCGCCGCGGAGATGTCGAAGAAGTCGTGCGCCGGGTTCGGCACGGGCACGCGGCGTGCGGCGAACAGGTCCGCGAGCGCAGCATCATCGGAGGCCGCCAGCATCGTTGCCAGCGCGCGTTCGTCGGAGGAGTCGCCCACCGGTTAGTTCCCTCGGTTGGCCCGAGCCCTTCGGGTGAAAGCCATGATGATCAGCGCGACCATGGCGACGAAGGCGAGCGGGGGAGCGATGTAGACGATCACGCCGACCACCGGCCAAATTCCGGTACCGAAATCTTCGTGGTCCGAACCCGTCGCGGTCGCGATCATGATCGCCAGAAAGCAGGCGACCGACAGAATGAGCAGACCGAGAGAGATGAACGCCAGGATGCGGTCGATACGACGAACTGGCACATCGTCGGTCGGAGTGGGTGTACTCATCGGCCTCAGCCTAGTGCCTCGTGCCCGTGACGTAGTCTGGTCAAGGGGTCTTCCGATCCCGGTTCCGTCGTGCCCGCATTTCGTGGGCGCATGATTCAGCGAGGTTCGCATGCCCACCGGCAAGGTCAGGTTCTACGACGAGGAGAAGGGCTTCGGCTTCATCACCACCGATGACGGCCAGGATGTCTTCCTGCACGCCACGGCCCTACCGCAGGGCGCGACGGCTCTGAAGGCGGGTGCCCGGCTCGAGTTCGGCGTCGCCGACGGCAAGCGCGGACTGCAGGCGCTTTCGGTGCGGGTGCTCGAAGCGCCGGTGAGCCTCGCCAAGCGCGCGCGGAAGCCCGCCGACGACATGGCGATCATCATCGAAGACCTCGTGAAGCTTCTCGACGACATGGGCGGCGACCTGCGTCGCGGCCGGTACCCCAGTGCGGCGCACGCCAAGAAGATCGCGGCCGTGCTGCGCAAGGTAGCCGATGACCTCGACGCCTGATTCCGATGCGCCCGAGGGCGTGCAGGGTGACTCTCTGAACGAGGGCGACGCTCTGAACGAGACCGCCGACGTCTCGGCGTCCGAAGCGGATGCGGAGATCGCCGAGGACGTCGTCGAGGTGCTCGAGGCTGCCGGCGAGATCGTCGAGACGGCCGAGGCCGAAGAAGAACTCGAGGCCGCCGAGGTGGTCGAGGACGCCGAGGCGATCGTGCAGACGCCCGCCGAGCCCGATCCGCGGCTCCTCGCTGCGCATGATCTCGCGCTCGCGGCGCTGCACGAGATCACTCCCGCCGCGACCGTCGGCCCTGCCGCGGATTACGCGGTCGAGCCGGGCGGCGCCGTCTCCCTCCGCTTCCACAACCGGCTTCCCGGGTACCCGGGCTGGTACTGGACCGTGACGCTCGCCGTCGTCGAAGGCTCCGAGCCGACCGTGCTCGAGGTCGAGCTGATGCCCGGCGCGGGCGCGCTCCTGGCTCCCGAGTGGGTGCCGTGGGCCACGCGTCTGGCCGAGTACCACGTGCAGCAGGCCGCTCTGGCCGAAGCCGCGGGCGCCGCCGATGACGAGAGCGACGACTCCGAGAGCGACGACGACTCCGACGAGGAGTCGGACGACCTCGACGACTTCGACGACACGGATGCATCCGACTTCGACGAGGACGGATCGTCGATCCTGCACGCCGGCGATGTCGACGGTGTCGACATCGACGAGCTCGACGAAGACGCAGACGACGAGGACGACGAGGACGACGAGGACGACGCGCGCTAGCGAGTTCCCGCTCCGCCGACCCACCCCTTTATCCGCGAGCCACCCCGGTGTGCGCGCGGCATATCGGGGTGGCTCGGCGGCACAGGGGTGGTTCGGCGCGGGTCAGCTGTTCTCGAGAGTGAAGTCGATGCAGCGGATCAGCTGACGCACGTCTTCGGGATCGATCGAGGTGAACGTCGCGACGCGCAGCTGGTTGCGGCCGAGCTTGCGGTACGGCTCCGTGTCGACGATGCCGTTCTGGCGAAGGCTCGCGGCGAGGGCGGCCGCATCCACCGTCTCATCGAAGTCGATCGTCACGACAACCGGCGAGCGGTCGGCCGGGTTCGCCACGAACGGTGTCGCCACCGCTGATGCCTCCGCCCACGCGTACAGCGCGTCGGAGGATTCGTGCGTGCGCGCATCGGCCCACTGCAGCCCGCCGTTGCCGATGATCCACGACAGCTGCGAGTCGAGCAGCACGAGTGTGGCGAGCGCCGGGGTGTTGAGCGTCTGCTGCAGGCGCGAGTTGTCGAGCGCATTCTTCAGGCTGAGGAACTCGGGGATGTAGCGTCCGGATGCGGCGATCCGCTCGATGCGTTCGATCGCGGCCGGCGAGACCGCGGCGAACCACAGGCCGCCGTCGGAGCCCAGGTTCTTCTGCGGCGCGAAGTAGTACACATCGCTCTCGGTGACGGAGAAGTCGATGCCGCCGGCGGCGCTCGTCGCGTCAATGACGGTGAGGGCGCCCGCATCCGCCTGCACGCGACGGATCTCGGTGGACACGCCGGTGGACGTCTCGTTGTGCGGCCAGGCGTAGACGTCGACGCCCTCGACGGCCTCGGGGGTCGCGCTCGTTCCCGGGGCAGCCTTGCGGACGTCGGGGGCCTCCAGCCAGGGAGCGGCCGCGGCGGAGGCGAACTTGCCGCCGAACTCGCCGAAGACGAGGTTCTGCGCCCGCCGCTCGATCAGCCCGAAGGCGGCGGCGTCCCAGAACGCGGTCGAGCCGCCGTTGCCGACGATGATCTCGTAGCCGTTCGGCAGTCGCAGCAGTTCGGAGAGGCCCGAGCGAACGCTCGCGACCAGATTCTTCACCGGTGCCTGGCGATGCGAGGTGCCGAGCACGACCGTGCCAGCGTCGGCCAGAGCGGCCAGCTGCTCCGGACGGATCTTGGACGGGCCGCAGCCGAAGCGTCCGTCGGCGGGCAGGATCTCGCGGGGAAGCACGACGTGGGACATGGCTCCGATTGTATGACTGCGCCGGTCGCGAGCCCGGCCGTGTGTCGGTGCGGCCAGATAGGCTTGCCTTACCCCGCTTCGAACGTCGAGGAACACATTCATGACCGATCTCATCGACACCACCGAGATGTATCTGCGCACGATCCTCGAGCTCGAGGAGGAGAACATCATTCCTCTGCGCGCGCGGATCTCGGAGCGCCTCGGGCACTCCGGCCCGACCGTTTCGCAGACGATCGGGCGGATGGAGCGCGACGGCCTCGTCATCGTCTCGGACGACCGCTCGCTCGAGCTCACCGGAGCCGGTCGGCAGAAGGCCGTCGACGTGATGCGCAAGCACCGTCTCGCCGAGCGTCTGCTCAGCGACGTCATCGGGCTCGACTGGGCCTACGTGCACGAAGAGGCGTGCCGCTGGGAGCACGTGATGAGCGAGCAGGTCGAGCGCCGCCTCGTCGAGCTGCTCGGGCACCCCACCGAATCGCCGTACGGCAACCCGATCCCCGGCCTCGACCAACTGGGCGATCTGCCGTCGGTCACGTTCGAGGACGGCGTGGTCGGACTGGTCCGGGCGATCGAGGCTGCCGGGGGTCCGATCCAGGGCACGGTGCGCCGCCTCGCCGAGCCGGCGCAGGTCGATCCGGAGCTGCTGCAGCAGCTGCGCGCCGCGGGCGTCATGCCGGGAGCCGCCGGTTCGTACCGCTTCAACGAGGGCTACGTCCTCGTGGAGATGGACGGTTCCGACGAGGGCCTGGAGCTGCCGGTCGAGGTCGCGGGTCACATCTTCCTGGTCGACGAGAGCCGCTGAGAGCGCGTTCGCACCCCTCCTCCCCAGGCCGGGAGACGTCTCGCCGGATGGCCGCAACGTGACTTATTCGTTATTTTTCGGTAGCCTCGGAAAGTCCACAGGCGAGAAAGCCCGCCGTCGGACCCCGCTCGAACTGCCTCTGATGGCTCGTCGTCCGCGCGGTGAAACTCGCATATCGTGCCCGAAACGAATGCCGACGAGCTGACGCAACCGCGTGGAGGCGACGGAGGATGAATTTGGCTGATCAGAACGACGCGTCATCGAGCGCACCCGACGCCGACGCGGCGAGTCCTGCGACCAGTCGCCGCGGAATGCGCGACGTCGCACGCTCGGCGAAGCGTCGAGTGGCTCGTACCTCGACGACGATCGTCCGGTCCGGCCGCCCCGCATCCGCCCGCTCGGCTCTCGGCCAGAGCTTCCGCAAGCCGCTGCGCAGCGTCGTCATCCTGAGCATGGTCGGTGGCCTCGTCGCCACGGTCGCGCTGCCCGCCTACGCCGCGTTGAACCCGACGACCGATGCCGTCACGATCGAGCAGGTCGCCGCCGAGAACGCGCAGTCCCTGGTCATCGCGTCCGACGTCACGACAACCGAGCTCTCCCGCGACAGCTACTCCGCGACGACGTCCGAAGAGATCGAGAAGAAGAAGGCCGCTGAGGCTGCCGCAGCGCGCGCCGCAACCGCCGCGTCTTCCGCATCCGCTGCATCCGTCTCCCGTGCCTCGGTCGACCTCACGATGGTCGCCCCGGGAAGCGGTACCGTCCGCTGGCCGGTCGACATGTCGGCCATCCGCGTGGGTCGTGGATTCGGTGCCGACGGCTACCACCAGGGCGTCGACCTCCTCGGCGCGCAGGGCACCCCCGAGTACGCGGCCGCCGCCGGAACCGTGCGGGTCGCCGGCAACTACTACGGCTACGGCAACGCGGTCGTGCTCGACAGCGTGATCAACGGCCAGACCGTCTCCACCACGTACGGCCACATGATGAACGGTGGCGTTCTCGTGACGCCCGGCCAGTACGTCGAAGCCGGTCAGATCATCGGCCTGATGGGCAGCACCGGTTCGTCCACGGCCAACCACCTGCACTTCGAGGTGCGGCTGAACGGCGGCAACGTCGACCCGTACGCCTGGCTGCTCTCCAACGCCGGCTGACCTTTCTCGACACCCGTCACCCGTCGTTCATCCCGCCATGCGCCCCGCGCGTGTCGCGGTGGGTTACCCTGATCTCGACGCTGAGAGAAAGCGGAGGAGCCGATGGGCGGGACACCACGCATCCGAACCATGGATGCGCTCGGCCTGCTCGTTCTTCGGCATCGGGTGATCGGATGCCACGGGGTACCCGTGCGTCCTAGGCGCTGTCTATAAGACAGCGCCTTTTTTCATCCCTCCGTGCCTCTCGTCGTCAGCTGTATCGAATATCCGCGAAGCCGTCCCGGCCTATTCGAAGGACAAAGGAATGCGCACACTGGTGCTGAATGCGGGCTACGAGCCATTGGCTGTGGTCTCCTTCAAACGAGCCCTCGTGCTCGTGATGAACGAGAAAGCCACGATCATCGAGCAGATCGACGAAGACCCCGTCTGGGGCACGTCGCAGGTCTACGACCGTCCTGCCGTGATCGTCTTGACGCGCTACGTGCGCATCCCGGGAGGGCAGAGCGTGCCGGTCACGCGCCGTGGCGTGCTGCGTCGCGACGGTCACCGCTGTGCGTACTGCGGCAAAGCGGCCTCGACGATCGATCACGTGCAGCCGCGCTCTCGCGGCGGCAAGGACACGTGGGAGAACCTCGTGGCCTGCTGCCTGCGCTGCAACAACGTGAAGGGTGACCGCACGCCGCAGGAGATGTCGTGGTCGTTGCGGATGGTGCCGGGCGTGCCGCGCGGCGGACAGTGGACCGTGCGCGGCACCGAGCGCGCCGACCCGTGCTGGGAGCCGTACCTGGCTCTCGCCGCCTGACCCGCAAGTGAATCCCGGGGGAGCGGCGCCGGGGTCGGAGCGGCGTGATGGGATGGGCTCATGACTCGAGCTCTCCTGGTGATCGACATGCAGCGCGGCTTCGACGACCTGACGTTCTGGGGACCGACCGCGAACCCGGCATGCGAGGCGAACGTCGCCGCACTGATCGCCGCGTGGACCGCGAACGACGAACCGATCGTGATCGTGCGTCACGATTCCGCGTCACCGGGCTCTCCGCTGCATCCGGATTCTCCGGGCAATGCGCTCGTTGACGCGGTTGCGGCCGCACCGGCGGCCCTCCGCATCTCGAAGGCCGTGAACTCGGCGTTCTACGGTGATCAGGATCTGCACGCGTGGCTCACCGCGCAGGCGATCGACGAGGTCGTGGTGTGCGGCATCCAGACCAACATGTGTGTGGAAACGACGGCGCGGATGGCGGGAAACCTCGGCTACGACACGACCGTGGTGCTCGACGCGACGCGCACCTTCGATCTCTCCGCCGAGATCCCCGGTCTCGGCACCGTGACCCGTTCGGCGGCCGAGCTGATGGCCGATACCGCTCTGGTATTGCAGCAAGGTGGGTTCGCCCGCATCCGCACGACGGCAGAACTCGCCGGCTGACCTGGGCGCGCCGACGCGATGTCGGTGGTCGATCGTATCTTCGAATCCGACGTTGAATAGTTAGAACATCCGTTCTAGCCTGTCGGAGTGAAGGTGATCGTGCGAGAAGACGCTGTCGGCGAGGTCCGCCGACTCCGCGCGCAGCTCGAGCGCGTGCAGGGTCTGCGCATGGATGCGGCGGTGCTGCCGACGCATCCGTCGCTCGCCGCGCTCCTTCCCGGTGGGGGGCTTCGCGCCGGTGCCGCCTATTCCGTCTCTCCGTCGTCATCGCTGTTGCTGTCGTTGATGGCGCGTCCTTCGCGCGAGGGTTCCTGGTGTGCGGCGATCGGCATGCCCGAGCTCGGCGCCGAGGCGGCCGCCTCGCTCGGTGTCGCGCTCGAGCGGCTCGTGCTGGTTCCCGACCCCGGTCCCCGATGGCTGAGCGTCGCCGCGACCCTCGCCGAGGTGATGCCGGTCGTGGCGGTGCGTCCGGGCGGTCGGGTGTCGGATGCCGAGGCCTCGCGGTTCATGGCACGTCTTCGCGATCGCGGGGCCACGCTGCTCGTGCAGGGGGTCTGGCCGCAGGCCGAGGCCTCGCTGCAGATCGGTGAGCCGGAGTGGAGCGGACTCGGCGACGGACACGGTTACCTCACATCGCGTGCCGTCACCGTCTCGGTGCTGTCGCGGCGCTCGCCGGTGCCGCGTCGGGCGCGGATGCTGCTGCCCGACCGGGAGGGTGCGCTCGCCCCGATGGCGGCTCCGCTCGGCGCGCCGATGGCCGTGCCCCTTCCGATGCGGGCGGTGGGGTGAGATGGCCGAACCCATCCGCAGTCTCGTGCTCTGGATCCCCGACTGGCCGGTCGTGGCGGTGCGCCGCGAGCGTGCCGCCGTTGGTGCAGCGACGCGCGAGGCGGCCCTTGGTGCGGCGGAGCCCGAGGCGGCAGAGTCGGAGCCGGCGATGCCCGCTGGCAGGGCAGCGGTGGGAGCGGCGGTGCCCGGCACCGTGACGCCCGGCACCGTGACGCCCGGCATCGCGACGCCCGGCAGCGTGACGTCCGGCGCAGCAACGCCCGAGGCGCATCACCTCAGCGGCGCGGACGATGATCTGCCGATCGCGGTGGTCGAGAAGAACCTGGTCGTGGCGTGTTCGTCGGCGGCCCGTGCCGAAGGGGTGCGGCGGGGGCAGCGCCGGCGTGACGCGCAGGCGCACTGCCCGCGGCTCGAGATCGTGACGGCCGATGCGGCGCGCGACCACCGGGTCTTCTCGCCGTTGGTCGCCGCGATCGAGCAGCTCGCCCCGAACGTGCAGGTGATTCGTCCCGGGCTCTGCGCCCTTCGCGCCCGGGGGCCCGCCCGGTACTACGGCGGCGAGTCGGCGGCGGCCGACACGCTCCGGGCGGCGCTGCTCGCGCAGGGCATCGGCGATGTGCGGGTCGGGGTCGCCGACGGTCCGTTCACGGCCGAGCAGGCGGCGCGGGCGGCGACCCGTGTCGATGATCCGATCCGGGTGGTGCCGGCGGGTCGCGCCGCAGACTTCCTCGCGCCGCTGCCGGTCGCGGCGCTCGTCGATGCCGCATCCGGCGCGTCGATCGCGGGCGATCTGACGCACCTGCTCTCGCGGCTGGGCGTGCACACGCTGGGGGCGTTCGCCGCGCTCGAGGCCGACCGGGTGCGCGAGCGGCTGGGCGAGCGCGGCGTGCACCTGCAGTCGATGGCGGCGGGGGGAGACTCCCGGCCGGTGGAGCCGCGAGTGCCGCCGCCCGAGTTGCATCGCGAGGTCGCGTTCGATCCGCCCGTCGAGATCGCCGAACAGGCGGCGTTCGGCATGCGTGTGGCGGCCGAGGAGTTCATCGCCCGCCTCGACGCCGAGCGCCTGGTCTGCACCGAGCTGCGCGTCGAGTTGCGCGGCGACCGTGGCGAACGCAGCGAGCGGGTGTGGCTGCATCCGGGCACGTTCGATGCGCCCGCGGTGATCGACCGGGTGCGCTGGCAGCTGGCCGAGGAACAGCAGTTCCGGAGCGGTGTGACTCGCGTGCGGATCGCTCTCGAGGCGGTCGATGACGCGGCTCATCACGTCGCCGGGCTGTTCGGGGCGGGGGAACGCGAGAAGGTGCACCACGCCCTCTCGCGCGTGCAGGCGATTCTCGGGCATCGTGGGGTCGTGACGCCGGTCGTCGGCGGGGGGCGCTGGCTCGAGGAACGCCAGGTGCTCGTGCCGTGGGGAGACCGGGCGACGACGGCGCGTGATCCGTCCCGCCCGTGGCCCGGGTCGCTTCCCTCGCCGCTGCCCACGACCGTGTACGCCCAGCCCCGCCCGGCCGACGTGCGAGACGCGCGGGGCGAGCGCGTGTCGGTCGATGCCCGCGGTGTGTTGTCGGCGCCACCCGCCGCGGTCGCCGTCGAGGGGGCTCGGCGCGGGGTGCTCTCGTGGGCGGGGCCATGGCCGGTCATCGAGCGGGAGTGGGATGCGGTGCGCCGCCGCGTTGCACACCGGTTCCAGGTCGTCGACGCCGCCCAAGAGGCGTGGCTGCTCGTGCACGAAGAAGCGGGGTGGAGCGCCGAGGCGAAGTACGACTGATCCGCATCCGAGGCGGGCGTCAGCCCGCCGCAAGCCCGAACACCCCAGAGAGGAACGACCCGTGGGATGGCAGAACCCCCCGATCTCGTGGTCCGAACTCGAGCGCGCCCTGAGCGACACCCGCCGGCCGCGCGGAGCTCCCGCGGGGGCGGATGGCGGCGACAGCCCGGCCTGGTCCCACAAACGAGGGGCCTATGTGCCGCCGCCGATCGAGCGCCCCGAACAGGTGGTTCCGTACGCCGAACTGCACGCGCATTCGTCGTACTCGTTCCTCGACGGGGCGTCCTCTCCCGAAGAGCTCGTGGAGCAGGCCGAGAAGCTGGGCCTGCACGCACTCGCAGTCACAGACCACGACGGGTTCTACGGCATCGTCCGGTTCGCAGAAGCGGCCGAGGAACGGCGCGTGCAGACCGTGTTCGGTGCCGAGCTCTCGCTCGAGCTCCCCGCGCCGCAGAAGGGGCAGCCCGATCCGATCGGGCGTCACCTGGTCGTGCTCGCACGGCAGCAGGAGGGCTATCACCGCCTGGCCGGCGCGCTCACGCACGCACAGCTGCGCGGGGCGGAGAAGGGGCGCCCGGTCTACGACCTCGCCGAGCTCGCCGAGCAGGCCGGGGGGCCTCGCGACCCGCACTGGGCGGTGCTCACCGGATGCCGCAAGGGCGGAGTCCGTCATGCGCTCGCCGCCGGCGGACCGGCGGCGGCGGCACACGAACTCGATCTGCTCGTCGACCTGTTCGGGGCGGATGCGGTGCATGTCGAACTCATCGACCACGGCGATCCGCGCGACACCGAGACGAACGACATTCTCGCGGGCCTTGCCGCGGAGCGCGGACTGCCGCTGCTCGCGACCGGCAACGTGCACTACGCCGTGCCCGAACGGAGGCTGCTGGCTGCCGCCGTCGCGGCCGTGCGGGCCAACCGCAGCATGGACGAGCTCGACGGCTGGATGCCCGCGCACGGCGGCGCGTTCCTCCGTTCGGGCGCCGAGATGGCGGCACGGTTCGCGCGCTACCCAGGTGCTGTGGCGCGCACGGTGACCCTCGCCGACGAGCTCGCCTTTCCGCTCCGCAAGGCGACGCCCGCGCTGCCGAAGCTGCCGGTTCCGGAGGGGCACACGCCGATGACCTGGCTGCGAAAACTGGTGTGGGATGCCGTGCCCGCCACCTATCCCGATCTCACGACGAGTCAGCGTGAGCGCATCTCCCGCGAGCTCGACGTGATCGAGATGAAGGATTTCCCCGGGTACTTCCTCATCGTCTATGGCATCGTCCAAGAGGCGAAGACCCGCGGCATCCTGTGCCAGGGGCGAGGATCCGCCGCCAACAGCGCCATCTGCTACCTGCTCGGCATCACAGCGGTTGACGCGATCTACTACGACCTGCCGTTCGAACGGTTCCTGTCGAGCCTGCGTGAAGAAGAGCCCGACATCGATGTCGACTTCGACTCCGACCGCCGCGAAGAGATCATCCAGTGGGTGTACACGACTTACGGGCGCGATCGGGCGGCGCAGGTCGCGAACGTCATCCAGTACCGGCCGAAGAACGCGATCCGCGACATGGCGCGTGCGCTCGGGTACTCGCCCGGGCAGCAGGACGCCTGGTCGAAGCAGGTCGAACGCTGGGGGGCATCGCTCGACAGCGCGCCCGACCATGACATCCCCGACCAGGTCATCGCGTACGCGACCGAGCTGTTGAAAGCGCCGCGGCATCTCGGCATCCACTCGGGGGGAATGGTGCTGACCGAGCGACCGGTCGGCGAGGTGGCCCCCATCGAGCACGCCCGCATGCCGGGGCGCACCGTCATCCAGTGGGACAAAGACGATGCCGCCTGGATGGGGCTCGTGAAGTTCGATCTGCTCGGACTCGGGATGCTGTCCGCCCTGCAGTACTGCTTCGACCTGATCCGTGACACCACCGGCGAGGAGTGGGAGCTCCGCTCGCTCCCGAAAGACGAAGCGGCCGTCTACGACATGCTCTGCCGGGCGGATTCGATCGGTGTCTTCCAGGTGGAGTCCCGGGCGCAGATGGGTCTGCTGCCCCGGCTGCAGCCGCGGCGGTTCTATGACCTCGTGATCGAGATCGCGCTCATCCGTCCCGGTCCGATTCAGGGGGGCGCGGTGCATCCGTTCGTGCGCCGCAAGCTGGGGCTCGAGAAAACGACGTATCCGCACCCGGATCTGAAGCCGGTGCTGGAGCGCACGCACGGCATCCCGATCTTCCAGGAGCAGTTGATGCAGATGGCGATGGTGGTCGGAGACCTCTCCGGCGAGGACGCCGACCTCATGCGCCGCGCGATGGGGTCCAAGCGGGGGCAGGAGCGCATCGAGTCCCTCCGCGACAAGCTCTACGCGGGGATGAGCCGGCACGGGATCGTCGGAGAAGACGCCGACGCGATCTACCGCAAGATCCAGGCGTTCGCGAACTTCGGGTTCGCGGAGTCCCATTCGCTCTCGTTTGGGCTGCTCGTCTACGCCAGCTCGTGGATCAAGCTGCATTACCCCGGTGCGTTCCTCGCCGGGCTTCTCCGGGCGCAGCCCATGGGCTTCTACTCGCCCGCGACCCTTGTGGCCGACGCGCGACGGCACGGCGTCGAGGTGCGCCGGCCCGACCTGCAGCTCTCTGGCGCAGAGGCGACTCTCGAGATGATCGGTGACTCCGCGGCAGCGACGGGGCTCGATTCGTGCCGGGGGGAGCAACCGCCGGTGCGGGACTTCGATCCGGCGGCGCCCGACGAGTCGGCCGCGCATCGCCGCGACGGCGGCTTCGCGGTGCGCCTCGGGCTCGCGGCGGTGAAGGGCATCGGGGCGGCGGTCGCGGCGCGCATCGTCGCGGAGCGGCAACGCGAGGGCGCCTACCGTGACATGCACGACGTCGTACGTCGCGCCGACCTGACCGTCGCCCAGCTCGAGGCGCTCGCGACGGCGGGAGCCTTCGGATGCTTCGGCCACACGCGGCGCGAAGCCATCTGGTTGGCGGGCTCGGCCGCGCAGGACCGCGCGGTGTATCTACCCGGGTCGTTCATCTCCGTGCAGCCGCCGCTGTTTCCCGACCCGTCCAGCTACGAGCTGCTCGCGTCCGACCTGTGGGCGACGGGAATCTCTACCGACGACCATCCGATGGCGCACTTCCGCTCCGCGCTGGATGCCCGCGGGGTGCTCACCTCGCGGGGGCTGCGGACGCACGAGGCGGGGCGTCGGGTGGAGGTCGCGGGTCTTGTCACGCACCGGCAGCGGCCGGCGACCGCATCCGGGATCACGTTCATCAACCTGGAAGACGAACACGGTCTCGTGAACGTCATCTGCTCGGTCGGGGTGTGGAACCGGCACCGGCGACTCGTGCGGGATGCCCCGGCGTTGATCGTGCGGGGGATGCTGGAGCGATCCGTCGAGGGGGTGACGAACCTCGTCGCCGACGGGTTCGAAGACCTGCGGGTGGGGGTGCAGCACCAGTCCCGCGATTTCCGGTGAGCTGGTGATGCGGGAGCGCGCGGCGCCACGACGCCCGCGCGACGCCCGCGCGACGCCCGCGCGACGCCCGCGCGACGCCCGCATCCGCACATGGCGAAGGGCCCGAAGAACGAGTCTCCGGGCCCTTCGCGCGGGGTCTCAGTCGCGCACGCCGAGGGCGAATCGCACCGAGCCGTCTTCGCCGATGTCGGCGTCGAGCACACGGTCGCCGAGGGCGTCGCTGGCCGAGGAGTCGACGAAGACGCGGGCTCCGTCGGTTTCGACGACGGCGTCGCCGGTTTCGCGGGTTGTCGCGAGGGCGAGTTCGAAGCCTGTGTCGGGGCCGGTGTCGCGAATGCGCAGACCGCCGCCTTCCGTGGGGATCTGCGACGAGATCGTCTTGACCGCCGTGGCCGCGTTGTCGGTAAGTGTGAGCATGGTGCTCTCCCTTCGATCGATGACTGCGGACCGGCCACGATTCCGAGAATCCGCGGCCGGATCAACCTCAGGCGGCGATGTGGAGGTTATTCACACGTGCGTCCGGTTCACGGCGACGGTCGGCGCGAGTCGTAGTCGCCCACGTGTCGCCGTGCGGCCGGCCGGTCGGTGATGACCGCGTGCACCGAGCCCGCGGCGGCGGCGAGGGCCATCAAGATGCTGAGCGTGACGAAGACGAACATGGAACCACCTCCGGGTCGGGTCGGTGATCCGATCTCATCAGTGCGGATCGCGCTGCTCGCCGGTCCACCCGGGCGGGAGTGGACCCGTCCGTCCGGAGGATCCGCGTGATTCCGCGCATCGCCGACGCGGAGCGATCCACGGGGCCCCGATTGGACCGCGCGCCTGTTTCCTGCTGACGCGCGCCAGATCTGTGGCGCGGCAGCCGAAAACAAGCGCGTCCGCGAAACGAGCCGGGAACGGCCCGGATGCAGACACCGGCTCTCTCGCCCCGACCGCGATGGCTACAGTTCCCTGTTCCGGCGCCACGATTTTCTGGCGCCGCGACAGGTAGCTGGCGCCACGACAGGTATCTGGCGCCGGAACAGGAACCTGGCGCCACGGCAGGAAACGGGCGCCATCGGCGGGCGCGGCCCGGATGCGGGCGGCGACGATAGTCGCCCCGCCCGGTCCTCACCATCCCTCCCATGACCGGGCGCCCGCGGTTAGCGTGAGGGTATGGCCGAAAACGTCGCAGAACTGTTCGTCCGCACGCTTCGCTCCGCCGGTGTCACGCGAGTCTGGGGTCTGCCCGGCGACTCGCTGAACGCCTTCACCGAGGCCCTCCGCCGGGAGGACGGCATCGAGTGGCTGCACATGCGGCACGAAGAAGCCGCCGCGTTCGCCGCGGCGGGGGAGGCCGAGATCACGGGCGAGCTCGCGGTCGTCGCGGGCAGCTGCGGCCCGGGCAACCTGCACTTCATCAACGGTCTCTTCGACGCGCAGCGCTCGCGGGTGCCCGTGCTGGCGATCGCCTCGCACATCCCCTCGGCCGAGATCGGCAGCGGCTACTTCCAAGAGACGCATCCGCAGGAACTCTTCCGCGAGTGCAGCGTCTACAGCGAGATGGTCGGCGATCCGTCGCAGCTGCCGTGGGTGCTCGAGATCGCGATGCGGACGGCGATCGAGAAGCGCGGGGTTGCTGTCGTCGTGGTGCCGGGCGACGTGTTCTTCTCCGATGCTCCCGCGCGGCGCGACAGCGCCCCCATCCGTGCGGCGAAGCCCGTGATCGTGCCGTCGGAGGCTGAGCTCGCGCACACGGTCGCGCTGCTCGACGGTGCCGAGAAAGTCACGATCCTCGCGGGTGCCGGGGTCGCCGGTGCGCACGCGGAGGTCCTCGCGCTCGCCGAACGACTGCAAGCCCCGATCGTGCACGCATTCCGCGGCAAAGAGCACATCGAGTACGACAACCCCTACGACGTCGGAATGACGGGTCTGCTGGGCTTCACATCGGGCTACCGTGCCATCGAGAAGTGCGACGCGCTGCTCATCCTCGGATCCGACTTCCCGTACCGGCAGTTCTATCCCGACAAGGCGAAGATCGTGCAGGTCGACATCCGTGGCGAGCAGCTCGGCCGGCGCACGCCGATCGATGCGGGCCTCGTGGGCGATGTGGGAGCGACGGCGGCGGCGCTGCATCCGCTGCTTCGCACCGGTCGAGACGGCGCGCACCTGAAAGACAGCGTGGAGCACTACGCCAAGACGCGGCGCGAGCTCGACGGCCTCGCGAACGATGACGGCAAGGAGCCCATCCACCCGCAGTACGTCGCGCGGCTGCTCGACGAGCTCGCGAATCCGGATGCGGTCTTCACCGCCGACGTCGGCACGCCCGTCATCTGGGCGGCGCGCTACCTGCGGATGACGAAGAAGCGCCGTCTGATCGGCTCGTTCACGCACGGGTCGATGGCGAATGCGCTGCCGCACGCGCTCGGCGCGCAGGCTGTTGACCGCGATCGTCAGGTCGTCGCGCTCGCGGGTGACGGTGGGCTTGCGATGCTGATGGGCGATCTGCTCTCGATCACGCAGAACGCGTTGCCGATCAAAATCGTCGTGTTCAACAACTCGTCGCTCGGCTTCGTCGAGGTCGAGATGAAGGCCGCGGGCATCGTGAACTACGCCACAGATCTTCAGAATCCGAACTTCGCGTCGGTCGCCGAGGCGGTCGGGATCACCGGCATCCGGGTCGAGAAGGCAGCCGATCTCGAGGGGGCGCTCCGTCGGGCTCTCGCCGCCCCGGGGTCTGTGCTCGTCGACGTCGTGGTCGCCCGCGAAGAGCTGTCGGTGCCGCCGACCATCACGCTCGCGCAGGCGAAGGGATTCTCGCTGTGGGCGCTGCGCACGGTGCTGTCGGGTCGCGGGAACGAGCTGCTCGACCTCGCCGATACGAACCTCTGGCGACGCCTGTTCCACTGACCCTCGCCCGCGCTCGCTCGACGGGGTTTGGGGCACAAAACTGCGGTTGGGGCGCAATTTTCATGCCCCAACCGCAGTTTCGTGCCCCGAACGGGCCCGTAGCCCGGCCCCGAACGACCGGGAGAAGGAGTCAGCTCGCCGGAGTCGTCGGGACCACGTCCCAGTGCTCGCGGATGAGGTTCTCGTCGACGCGGAAGATGTCGGCCGCGACGAACGCGTCTCCGGATGCGGCACCGACCGGCTGTGAGAACGTCCACACCAGGTCGCCGTCGGAGAGGGAAATGACCGACTCGTTCGGCGGGAATGCCGCGCCTCCGGAGAAGAACGACTTCAGCGCTTCGGTGCCGTTCGGTGCGACCGAGTTGTGCTGCAGGTAGGCCGGGTCGAACGCGGTGTCGAGGATGCTCGGGTCCTGGTCGCGGAACAGTGTGTTGTAAGCGCCGACGGCGAGCTCGCGGTTCGCTTCTTCCTGCTCTTCCGTGGGAACGAAGGTGTCGTCGGTGGGCTCGTAGAGGTCGCTGAACATCGTGTTGGTGTTGCCGCTGGCCGGGGTTCCGGTGGGCACGGTCTGATCGAACGACCAGCGTTCGACGACCGTGCCGTCGGTCACCCGGAAGAGGTCGACCGCCGCCTCGCCCGTGCGCTCGTCGTCGGGAGTGGCCGTGATCTGGTAGTGCACGGCGACGAGATCGCCGTCGGCCGCGGTGTGCTTGATGACGGCCTGCGCGCCGGGGATGCGGGTGTGTGCGGCGGTGAACTGGGCGAGGAGTCCGTCGGGGCCGGGGGCGAGGCCGTCGCCGTGCGCGAGGGCGTCGGCGGCGACGAGTTCTTCGGCCGTGCCCGTCGCGGTGGTCGAGGAGGGGTCGGCGAACGCGTCGGTGATCAGTCGCGTGACGATCGCGAGGTTCGCGTTCTCGGTCGCGCTGTCGGTGCGGTCGGCGGTGGTGCCGCCATCCTGGATCGTGGATGCGGTGGTCGCGCCGGGCGATGCGTCGCCGGTCGACGGGGCGGGTGCGGCGGCCGCGCAGCCGGTGAGGACGGCGACGCTGGCGAGGATCATGGTGGCGCCGGTGAACAGGGATCGGGGGGATCTGTGGGTGCTCATAGGTCTCACCGTGGTGACCGATCCTGGGAAGAGTTAAAGGGAAACCTGTGGGGCGGCCATGGGTTCGGTGCGGCACGGGATGCTGGTGGTGGGGGCGGCTTGGGCTGCCCGAATTCCGCGATTTCGCGCGGTGGAGCGCGCTTTCGCGGCGCGGGATGTGACGCCCCGTGTCCCTCGGCTCGACGCGACGGACGGTGCCGTCGCACGATGCTGGCATGACCAAGCAGATCCGCTTCAACGCCTTCGACATGAACTGTGTCGCCCACCAGTCCTCGGGCATGTGGCGGCACCCCGACGACCAGTCGTCGCGCTACAAAGACCTGTCGTACTGGACCGAGCTCGCGAAATTGCTTGAGCGGGGGAGCTTCGACGGCATCTTCATCGCGGATGTGCTGGGCACGTACGACGTGTACGGCGACTCGAACGAGGCCGCCATCCGGCACGGCGCGCAGGTGCCGGTGAACGACCCGATCCTGCTGGTGTCGGCGATGGCGGCGGTGACCGAGCATCTGGGCTTCGGGATCACCGCGGGCACCGCGTACGAGCATCCGTATCCGTTCGCCCGCAGGCTCTCGACGCTCGATCACCTCACGAAGGGCCGGGTCGGCTGGAACGTCGTCACCGGGTACCTGCCGAGCGCGGCGCGCAACATGGGCCACGACGATCAGCTCGAGCACGACCAGCGCTACGACGTCGCCGACGAGTACCTCGAGGTGCTGTACAAGCTGTGGGAGGGATCGTGGGAAGACGATGCCGTCGTCCGCGATCGGGAGACGGGCGTGTTCACCGACCCGGCGAAGGTGCACGAGATCGGCCACTACGGCACGCACTACACGGTTCCGGGCATCCACCTGAGCGAGCCGTCGCCGCAGCGGACGCCCGTGATCTACCAGGCCGGGGCGTCGCCGCGCGGCATCGCGTTCGCCGCGGGCAACGCGGAGGCAATCTTCGTGGCCGCGCCGACGAAGACCGCGCTCGCCGGCACGGTGAAGAAGATCCGCGACGCCCTCGAGGCCGCGGGTCGCAGCCGCGACTCGGCCAAGATCTACACGCTGCTGACGATCATCACCGACGAGACGGCCGAGAAGGCGCAGGCGAAGTATGCCGACTACCTGAACTACGCGAGCGAAGAGGGTGCGCTCGTGTTCATGTCGGGCTGGATGGGTATCGACCTGTCGCAGTACGACCTCGACGAGCCGATCGGCAATGTGAAGAGCAACGCGATCCAGTCGGCGGTCGCGAACTTCCAGACCGCGAACGAAGACGGCACCGAGTGGAAGGTGCGCGACATCGCGCGGCTCGGCGCCATCGGCGGCCTCGGCCCGCTCATCGTCGGCTCACCGCAAGAGATTGCCGACGAGCTGCAGGCCTGGGCGGAGGAGGCGGATGTGGACGGCTTCAACCTCGCCTACGCCATCACGCCCGGGACCTTCGAGGACATCGTGAAGTTCGTCATCCCCGAGCTCCGCCGCCGTGGCGCCTACCCCGAGGAGTACTCCGAGGGCACGCTCCGCCACAAGCTGCACGGCCGCGGCGACCGGCTGCCGGCCGAGCACCACGGCGCGCGGTTCAAGGTTGGGCAGACCGTCGCGGGGTGAGGTGATTGTTGCCCGTTGCTCGGGCTGCTGTGTTTCCCGGGTTTGGGGCACGTTCCTGCGTTTGGGGCATGATTTTCGCGCCCCAAACGCAGGATCGCGCCCCGAAAGGCCGACGGATGCGGACGCCAACCGGCGGCTAGACTCGGACGGCCAGCCTCTGTAGCTCAATGGAAGAGCAGTTCCGTCCTAAGGAAACGGTTGGGGGTTCGAGTCCCTCCAGGGGCACCACAGATCCCGGCGGAGACACGACCGGACCACCGCAGCCCGGCATGGTCCCGGAGGCTGCTCAGCTGACCGACACAGTCCGCCGATGCCACCCCGTCGCCCCGTCGGGCGCGGGCGCCGCCTCATCCTCGGTCTGCGTGTACCCGGTCGCGTCGGTTGCCCGCACCGCGATCTCGTGCGAGCCCGCCGCCGCATCCCACTCGAGGACCCACTGCACCCAGGTGTCCGTGTTGACCGCCTGCGCGAGTCGCGCCTCTCGCCACTCGCCGCCGTCGATCTGCACCTCGACCTTCGCGACGCCCGTGTGCGGTGCCCACGCGACTCCTGCGACGGCCACCGTTCCCGCGGTGACGCTCTGCCCGGAGCGGGGCACGTCGATGCGCGACTCCGTCTTGATCGGGCCGCGCTCGCTCCATCCGCGTGTGGACCAGTAGGCCTTCTCCGCGTCGTACGTGGTCACCTCGAGCTCGGTGACCCACTTGGTCGCGGATACGTAGCCGTAGAGACCGGGCACCACCATCCGCACCGGGAAGCCGTGATCGAGAGGCAGGAGCTCACCGTTCATCCCGACGGCGAGCAGGCACGCCCGGTCCTCCTCCTGCAGCACTTCGAGCGGGCTCGACGCGGTGAACCCGTCGATGCTGCGCGAGAGCACCATGTCGGCGCCGGCCTGTGGCATCGCGCGCTTGAGGAGCTCGCGGAGGGGATATCCCAGCCACATCGCGGTGCCGATGAGGTCGCCGCCGACCTCGTTCGAGACGCACGAGAGAGTGACCGCATGCTCCTCCAGCGGGAGCGCGATGAGCTGCGCCCAGGTGATCACGACCTCTTCCTCGACCATGCCGTGGATGCGGAGCGACCACTCGGCGGGATCGACCGACGGCACCTGAAGAGCGGTGTCGATGCGGTAGAAATCGGCGTTCGGCGTGATCACCGGGCTGAGGCCAGGCACATCAAGAGATGCGGATGCCGGCACCGGGGGCGCGGCGACGGCGGGCGGCGGCAGGGTCCGGGACGCGCGCACGGCGCTCACCGCGGCCGTCGCAGCGGTGAAGGCCCGCGACCCGAGTCCGACGACGACGGCAGCCACGCCCGTGACGCCGACCATTCGGAGAAAGGCGCGCCGAGATGGCGCGGTGCTCACCGCGACCGGGGTGCCTTCACCGGCCGGCGCGGCGACGTCGCGCCACGCCTTCAGCCGCACGGTCGTGAGCATGAGCACGGCCGCCCCGGCGAGCATCCCGATCACGCTGGGCAGAGCGTCGATTCCCGAGGAATCGGGTCGGGTGACCGTCGCGAGTGCGCCGATTCCCGCGACCACGGCCAGCAGCACGACGCCGAGCGGCGGTCGTCGGTACTGTGCGATTCCGGCGAGCGCGGCGAGACCCGCAACGAGGAGCGCCAGCACGCCGATGAGCACGATCTTGTCGGCCGTGCCGAACAGTGCGATCACGGTGTCTTTCACGAACGGCGGCACGAGGTCGATGACCCACGCGCCCACCGCGACCATCGGGCTTCCGCCGGGGCCGACCATCACCGACACCAGTTCGGCGACGGCCAGCGTCACCGCGGCCGCAACGATGCCGACGAGCGCGGCCCAGCCGCGGGGGATGCTCATGGGTGCACTGTAGTCGGAGGAGTGATTACTGCGATGCTCCCCAGGAGCAGTACAACGGGTCGCACCCGTTCGCGAAGGGCGCGGCGCCGACCGCTATCACTAGAGTTGTCGATCTGCGACTTATCGCGAGCAATGCGCTAAGCCCGGTCGGCCATGATCACCGACTGGCAAACAGTTCGAATCTCTCCGCGAGCCGACCGCGGTCGGGCCGCGCCGCTCGATTCGACGGCAGCCGAATGTGCCTCCCGTGCATGTCTTGTAGGCCGTGCCGAAGCATCGGGCCGTCTACTTCCTCGAGCAGTGCTTGATCAATGTGGACCTCATAGTTAGGCGAGATGCCCATGAGCGATCGATCGTAGGCAGCGTGGTGGATCTTGCACATGGCCAGCCCGTTGCTCACGTGGGCCACGCCTCCGGCGTCTGCATCGGGGGAAATATGGGCTGCGTCGAGCAGCTCTGAGTGCTTGAGGTCGCATACGGTGCACGAACCCGCATACGCGTGAAGCACGTGGGCTCGGAAGATTGGCTGATGAAGTCGTGTTCGGACTATGCCGTCCGCGTATCGGCGTTGCTCCTCCGAGTACAGCATCGGGTCGCCAAGGAAGCTGAGGCCCTGTTCCAGGGGAAACCGCACCACTCGCGCGATCGGATCGTTGTGGGTGATCACGACCGGATAGAACGGCACGAAGAATCCGGGACGAACGCCCTTGAAATAGACGATCGGATCCCGATTCTCGACCGCCCGGGCGAGCTTCACGTTATCGCCGCCATTGCTGGACTGGTAATGGTAGGTGACCCAGCCGTCAGCGCTCTCGCTGTCCTCATAGGGGTTTCGTCGACCTGCTGACGTCATGATCGTGAGCGTCGAGGAGAACGTTGCCGGGTTGCGAATCCCGCGGCCGGTGTCGAGAAGCTTGATCGGCTCACTCTCAAACTTGTACGACTGAAGCAGGTCTCGAGAGAGTTCGTATCCGCCGTTCTCATTGAAGCGCTCGTCTAGCCAGCGGAAGACGTCGGCGCGAATCGCGAGTTCCTCCAGCCGGGAGCGCATTCCTATGCCTCCGCGATGTCCGCTACGACGAGCACTCGCGTCAGCGGAACAACCGACCGCCACGACTCGGGCAGCTCGGTGTAGTTCTCCAGCACCATCGTCACCACGTCCTCTCCAGATAGCAGCCGAAGGCCGGCACGCTGACGCTCGATCGCGAGAGCATCACGTGAGTAGCCGCCAAGAGTGACGAAGAGCAGCAGCTCACCCTGCCCTTGCGTGCCGATCAGCTGTTGAACCTCTGGCGCACCGACGGTGCCAGTTTGGTGCTTGCACTGAACTTTGATCAGGGGTGGTTCGACGCCGAGCGGATCACGGTGCGCAATGACGTCGACGCCCCCATCTTGGGTGTACTGAGTGACGCGAGCCTGATAGCCGAGAGCGCGAAGTAGTGCAGCCGTGAACTCCTCGAAGTCCTGATGGGTTAGTCGCTTGTGAAGTGTCTCAAGCACGAAGTCACGCGTGTGCCGCTCGATTCGTGATGCGCGAGGCTCGTCGATCTCGTCGTCTTTCGCGGCCTGGTCAGCGACCGAGTCGACGGTCTTGGCGAGAACGTCGAGTGATTGCTCTGGGCTTTCTAGCACCGTAAGAAACTCGTCGATATGCCGGCGGACGCGAAAGACCGCGAGAACCGAGCCGATCTCGTATAGCGCTGCTTGTGAGAACAACGTTCGGGGGAGGCCAACGCGCTTCCACTCGACGCGTCGTCTATGACGATGCGCTGACGCCGAAGGCTCCAAGTAGTAGTCGCTGGTAATAACTCCCAGGTTGATCGTCGAGTCCGGCTTGTACGGCGCGACGACTACGTCACCGATCTGCATCTCGTCACGAAAGCGGGTAAGCACCCCCGCTTGGCCCGCAATTGATCGCACCTTCGCATCCGGCTCAGCTGCTGTTAGCGCGACTTTAATCCCTTCGCGCCCTCCTGCGATCGTCGTCAGATCGGGGAGGTTGTCCCAGCCGAGGCTGATGAAACCCTCGTCGACAAGCTCCGTGGTCAGTGTGTTGTTGTGTACGCCCCAAACGTTCACGTAGCGGCTCCCTTTCCCGTGGCACTTTCGACCGACCAACTTGTCTCGAAGTGTCGTGTCATCCGACTTTAGCTATGACCTGTCACTCTGCACTTGCTCGCTGCAGGGTTAATCCGATGCGTACGACCACACCTTGAGTCGCAGCCGATCACGGCATCGGCGCCGCATTCCACGCCTCGACGAACGGCCCCTTCTCGCCGTACCCGTTGACGAGGTCGTCGCGGAGCTTCGCGCCGACCTCGAACTCGTACGCGGCGCGCTCGTCGTTGCGCCCCCAGAGCGTCGATCCGAAGATCTCCGCCTCCTGCCCGCGCACGGCGACCGCCTTCACGGCCCGGGCGATGTCCGCCGGATCCGCGTCCCGTTCCATCACCAGTTCGAGCTTGCTCGGGGTGATGAGCACGGACTGCGAGACGCCGTCGGTCGCGGTGAGTTCGGCGGCGGGTTCCAGGCTCCCGACGAAACCGGTCTCGGCGGTGCTCAGCGCGGGGAAGGAGGTTCCTTCCCCGCCGGTTCGCGGCACGGTGAACTGCAGCGATCGATACGCCTGCAGCAGCCCGGGTTCCGCCGTCAGAATTTCCTGCACGCGGCGCGCGGTGTCGACATCCACCGTCGTGACGACGAGCTGCGTGATGGTGGAGCTCCGCACGAACGTCTCGGCGCCGATCACGCCCTCGATCGGATCGAGAGCGGCGGCGATCCCGGCGGCCGCAGCCTCGTCCCCCCACGACTGATCAATGTGTCCGCGCACGAACGTCGCGAGCGGTGTCGCGGCATTCGCCGCCGAATGCGCCAGCAGTCCGGCTAAGTACCGGAAGAAGATCCCGCGGAACGAAACGGCATTCCGACCGTTGTCGTCGCCGACAAACACCCCGGACGCGCTCGAATGCCATACTGCGGGAAGTTTGGTGCATATATCTGGGGGTTGATCGCGTGGATCGAGCGTTGAAACTGGCTGTCGGCAGATTAGTGGTTGACGTAGCCACGCTGAATTGGGTCGCGGCAACGAAGAGCGGGCTGGATGTAGCCGGTCGACTCGGATATCGCCGAGCCACGGTCGTCCGTCGCGCGGCTCGAAACGCTACGTCCCGGCTGGACCGCTGGATGGCATCAGAACACATATCCCGAGATGAAGCTCTTGAAGGTATCGAGGCGGCCGAAAAAGCGATTGGGGCTCTATCTGCGGATCTTTATGCGCGTATCGTGATGGAACACGGCGCGGAGGCCGCGCCAGTCGCGAAGGCAATCCTCGCTGGGGTGCCACTGGCGTCCGATGCAGTTACTTACATCGCTGGAACCGTCCTCGAGAATGCACTAGCAGGGTTGCTGTCAATGCCTGCGTTCAAGGCTCAGGTCGACGAGGCGATCCGTCTCGAGACGGGACGTCTGATCCTTGCTCAGCAGCGACAGGCCGATGAATCCGTCCGCGACGCCGATGTAGCAGCTCGCCTACGTTCACAGTTTCTTAACGAGTCGTTTCGCCGCCACTCGACGACGAGGGTCACCGCCATAGAAAGCCCGCACGTTGGACGCGATCTACACGGCGCCATCGCGAGCCAACTCGGTAAGCAGGTGGTCCGCGTCGAGGCGTGGCGCGACGATGTGGGACGGGAGCGGCAGCTTCTCAGCCGTGCGTTGGTGGAGGCCAACAGACGATCTCGTACCGCTGGACCGATCGATCGAATCGACCTGCGAGGCAGCTACGACGCTGCACACGGGCAACTGCGTAACGCGGCTGTTTTCCTTCGGCCGGAATCTGACCACGACAATCTGCCGCGCAACGCACGGGCTGCGCTCGCGCGCCTCAAGCGTGAGATCAATGAACCTCGGTTTCGCACAGCCGTCCTCCTGACCGGCCGTTGGGGTGCCGGTAAGAGTCGCGCGATAGCGGAGATTGCCTCCAAAGTCCTCAACGATCGTGGGCCGCAGCTGATCCTTCGCCCATTGCCTGGGGCGGGACGGCACCTTGACGCCGCGGTGCTTGAGGAGGCGGAGGTCGCGGCTGGTCGCCGTTACGGGTCTATGTCGGAGTTCCGAGCCGAGTTGAAAGACTTGGATGCGCGCGCAGTGATTTTTGTCGACGATGTTGACCAGTTCCTGCCGACGCAGGCTGAGGTCGATCGATTGACACAAATGATGCTTGATCAAACATCTGATGATCGGCTGCGCTGGGTTTTCACTGTCGACAGTTGGCGGCTCGATCGCGTTCTTTCCAAAGAAAGCACGCCGAGGTGGGATCGTCTCTCTGCTTTCTCCCGGGAGACGCCGACCGTGTCCGCGTGGACTGACCTGGATTCTGCGGAAGTGATTGGATCAGCACTGATCCGCCGCGAACTCGGATCAATGCCTCACGCCGGCCAGACGATGTTGGAGTTGCTCGAGGTTCCGTTGAACGCTTGGCTGTATGTCGATGCGACTCGCGTGGCCGCTGAGGACGGGACCGTTGTCGGGTTTGACCAGGCCTACTGGAATGAAGCGCTCGACAACCTCACATCTACAGAGGGTGAGCGTCGGGATTGTGAGGCAGTACGGCGAGCGCTAGACCAGCTGTTCACGGAGTCCTTCGGTCAGCCACTGCGCCTCGACGACTTGTACCAGCGCGCCGCTCCGCTGTCTCGGGACGACGTTGACGACTCTGTCGACGTATTCGGAGACGCCCGTCTCTTGGACTGGTCCCCCGACGGAACGATTACCATGGCGAGTGCCCCGCTCTGGGCGAGCGGGATTGCGTTTCAACTCCTGCCGCCCGCGCTGTCCGGATCGGCCAAGTCGGCTGGCAGGGTCGTGCTGTCCGCTATGACCGACTTCGCCCCGGAGCTCGCCGAGGCGATCGTGGCGAAAGTTCTGGTGCAGGCGAGTAACTCGCCGGAGGAGCTCTCGCTCATCCTCCGGTCGGTCCTTCGAGCTCCTCAACGGGCAGAATCCGGAATTTGGGTGGCCGCGCTGGACAACGCAGCTGTGCGCATGGCAGTTCTTGCTCAGCTTGAGGGGCAAACGCCTCCGTCCGACGGGGCGCGGAGGGGGGCGCATGACACGTATCTGCTGTTGCGGCTTATCGAACGTGACGAGAGTACTTTGTCGTTTCTTAGCGCTCTTCGATGGATCAAACCGAGCTACTCCACAATCGGCGAGAGTGGTCTTCAGACGGTACTCGAGCCAGTGATCCGCAGGCTCGCGCCTGACGACGTCCAAACGGAGCGGCAACGGCAAGAATTGCTGAGCATCGCCGACGGCATATCGCGGGCGCGCGCGGGCGCTACGTTTGCTGATCAATGGGTGGCCGTTGCCTCGGGGCACGTCCGCTCGGACCTCCTCCTGACCGAGGTGGAGAGATTTATCCGCGAGACCGCGAACTACTCAAAAGCGGAGTTCGAAGCGCCTGCGGTCCGCGATTTCGGTAGACCCGACGACGCACCCCTCGCGCTGCATTTAGTGGACGCGATACTTCCTCGTTTCATTCGTGAGCAAGGCGTCGGGTTCGCATACGACGTGTTGGTCGGACGGGGCTGGCTGGACGAGGACGATTGGCGAGATGGAATTGGCGGAGAGATTCGTCGCCAGTCGCACGTTGAACTCGGCAAGTCATATTCTCAAGACCCGCAGGCCGTCATGGCCTTGCTCGACAGGCTGGTCCGCGGTGACCGGACCGAGCAGGAGAGTGCTGTCTTCGTTCTCCGGCACACCGGTCCGACCTACGGGCGCCGCGGAGTTCGCTTGAACGAGGAGCTCAAGCCGTATGCCGCTCGCCTCGACCTATCGAAGCGGCTCGAACGGGATTTCAAGACCCGGTGGGTCAAACCGCTGCTGACCACGGCCGCGGAGTAGTCATGCTCGCACACGGCTCGCCGAAGACGCGGGCCACGGGATCGGTCGAGGACACTCAGTTCATCGCGGCGAATGCTCGTTGGTCGGGGTGTCGTTCCAGCCGTGCTGTACACAGTGCTCCCACAGCAACCGGGCACCCTCACCGGCGCGCACGGCGTCGGTGAGGCCGTGCAGGTGAATGTCCGATCCCGTGCCGGATGGACCATGCTGAGTACCAGGATCTGCGAGGGATCCGGGGATGACGCCGGCGACGGCCGCAACGCAGGGTAGTGCGAGGGTCGACTCCCGGCGCAGCTCGCTGTTGTGACTCTGACTGATGGGGGATGCGCGAGTGGTGACTGTCGACGCTAATGGAGCATTCGCTCCACTCGAGTTCAGGTGGCGGGGTGTCGTGTCGACCTCGATCGCGAGTGTTGTCGTTCTTCTTTGCCTCGCGGGGAGTGTCGTCGGCATTTTGCGGGATCGCGGACCAGCAGACGTCCTTACCTGGGTGATTCCGGGCATCGGATTCGCCATTGCATTCGCGGCAATCATGCGTGGTCGTATGCGCAGGCTCGCCGCCGCGGCCGAGCGTTCCGTGAGATCGTTCGGAACCGTGCCCTACCTCTTCGAAGGTGCCGCTCTGACCTCAGCCCAAGGCGCGGAAGAGCCGTGGCCGCATGTGGAGAAGGTCGGAAGGGGATGGCTTCTCATCCACGACGGCGAACTCTCGCTCTGGGATCTGAATCAGCCGGGGGCGCCCGCGCGCGTCTTCACCGCGGGCGAAGTCGTGGGCGTCGAGCGTGTTCGCGTATGGAGAGCGGTCCTGACCTCGCCACTCATCCGCATCCGGTTCTCCGACGGCCGAGCCTTCGAGGCGACCCTGGCGCTGCCCGGATTCCGAGGGCAGTTCGGATTCGGGAACCGCCGCATGGAGCAGGTCGGTAACGAGATCGAATCGCTGATGCGGTCGGCGCCTGCGTTGTAGCTCCCAGACCCTGCCCGCCCCGCCGGCGCCCAACGCCGGTCGTGACCGTCGTGAGGGCGCCGTCGGCGGGCACCGGACTTACTTGCTCAGGAACTTCGCGGCGACGGGGGCGAACTTCTCCCAGTACTGGAAGATGGCGCCGTGGCCGGAGTTCGGGTAGATGATCAGCTCGGACCCCTTGATCCGCGCGTGCAGATCTTCGGAGAGCACGGAGGGCACCATCCGGTCGTTGTCGCCGTTGGCGATGAGGGTCGGCTGCGTGATGACAGAGAGGTCTGACGGGGCGGACCGACCGTAGCGCTGAATGGCCTTCAGCTGGGCCTGGAATGCCTTCGTCGCGATGGCCTTGTCGCGATCGACGGTGCGCTCCTTGAGGCGCTCGACGAACGCCTTGGCGGCTTTCTTGCCGGCGTTGTCGCGGTTGAAGAAGAGGAATTCCTTCGGGTCGGAACGGGTGAGCGTGGCGCGGAGGATGTCCCAGTAGGTCGTGCCGACGACCTTGTCCATGTCTTTGCCGCCGCGCGGGCCGGTACCGGTGAGCACAAGCTTGCGGACGAGCGTCGGGTGCTTCACGACCAGGTCCTGGGCGATCATCCCGCCCATCGAGAACGAGAACAGGTCGATCTTCGTGTAGCCGAGCCCCTTCGTGATGAAGGAGTACGCGTCGTCGGCCGCTTTCTCGAGAGTGTCGGGGAAGGTGCCGCTCGAGGCGCCCACGCCGAGCTGGTCGAAGGTGATCACGTGGCGGGTCTTCGCGATGGCGTCGACGATCCGCGGGTCCCAGTTGTCGAGCGTTGCGGCGAGGTGCACGAAGAAGACGACGGGAACCTCTTCTTCCGGCCCGTACTCGCGGTAGGCGAAGGTCTGACCGCCGACCGCAACGGTCTTGGCCGGGGCCAGCGCATAAGAGGTGATGGCGGGGGTGCTGCTCATGAGAAATCTCCTTGATCGGGCCGGATGGTGAGACGCTCTGCCGCTGTGACCAGCACCAGACCTCACTCTGCGGTGGCCTTCGCGCCGCAAGCCGAGTAAGCTCAATTATGAGGCGACTCAGTAAAGTTGTCAAGAGGAGGACGTCATGACCGAGAATCTGATTCGGCCGAGCCGCCGAGAACGAGCGAAGGCAGAGAAACAGCGACGGATCATGGATGCGGCGCGGGCGCTGTTCGCCGAACGCGGCGTCGGGCGAGTCACGACGCAGCAGATCGCCGACCGCGCCGATGTCGCCATCGGCACCCTGTATCTCTACGCCGTGACCAAGGCGGAGCTGCTGATCTTGGTGCAGAACCAGAAGTTCGAGAACGCCATCGACGACGGCCTCGCGGCGGCGCGTCGCTGCCCGGGCGATGACACGGTCGGTACCGTGCTCGCGCTTTTGGAGCCGGTCGTCGGATGCATCCGCGAGCACCCCGAGAACGGCCGCACCTACCTCAACGAACTCGTCTTCGGCGACCCCACCGAAACCCATCGCCGCACCGGCCTCGCCATCGCCGTGCAACTCGAAGAAGGAATCGCGGGCATCCTCGCCGGTGACGTCGGCATCACCACGCCGGATGCGGTGACCCTTGCCCGCGTGATCACGTCGATCATCCACGTCACCACGACCGCGAGCGTGTACCTCCCGCGCACCCCGTCGGAAATCCTCGAGCAGATTCGACGGCAGATCAGCGTCATCGTGCGGCCGACTCGCGCGGCGTGAGCTCGGATCGCTCCAGAGCTGCCCGCACCTCCAACGCCATCACCGCGCTCAACTGCGTCGAGAGCGCGATGCGCCCCGTCGCCGGCTCGCGCCAGTCATCGCCCGCGAGCAGTCGCCCGTCGCGCAGCCCGTGCGCCCAGAGCTGATCCGTGCTCCCGCGAACGAAGTCGGCGAGCGGGGCCGCCGCATCCGCCCCCATGTGAGGCAATAACCCACCCAGGTAGCGGTAGAAGATCCCGCGGAACAGCCCGGCGTCTCCGCCGTCGTCCTCGCCGACGAACACCGCGCCCGCCGTCAACTGCGCGATAGCAGCCGATGCGGTCTCCGAGGCCCGCCCGAGAAGCGCACGGTCACCCGTCGCCTCGAACAGGGCGCTGGCCGCACCGATGTACACACCCTGGTTGTAGGTGAACCGCCACCCATCAACGCGGCCGTCGCCCGCACGGTTCACACCGTCGAGCACCATGCCGTCCGCACCCCGCATCCGCGTGGTCAGCCACTCGAATCCCCGGCCCGCGTACTCGAGCGCCCGCGCGTCGCCGCGTGCCCCGAGCCGTGCCGACAGAATCACGAACGGACCGTTCGCCGGCGTGTTCTTGTAGTCGAGCTGCTGCTTCCGCCACGCCATGCTCGCGCCGTGCGTGTCGTTCCAGCCGTGCTGCACGCAGTGCTCCCAGAGCGCCCGAGCGTTCTCACCCGCGCGCTCATCGCCTGTGAGCGTGTGCATCCGGTCGAGCGCGAGCGCGTACCAGAGCATGTCGTCGAAGTAGTCGTTGAACAGCGACCCGTGATTGCGACGCCGGATGCTGCGCGCCACCCGACGCGCATTACCCGCCCAGGCGCTCGCCCCCGTGCGCGCGAAGGCGTCGAGGCGCACGTCTACGAGGTGTGCGAGCCACCAGTAGTGGAACGGCTCGCGAAGCCGCGGCGGGTAGGTCGTGTGCACCATCCGGCGCTCGCCGGCCCCGAAGAAACGGTCGATGCTCAGTTGCGCGACGTCAGCGCGAGCGTCCCAGACACTCACGCTGCGACCGCCGCGCTACGCCGACGCCTGGAGCCGAAGCTTCTGCTTCGCCGAACGCTCCGCGAGTACCGGCACGAAATCACGCACGCGTGCGGCGGCGAGATCTCTCAGACTCGACGACACCGCGGCCTCGATGACTGGGGGATCGATATCGGGAAAACGTTCGCCCAGACGGTGGACGACGGCGTCGATCTGCGAAGCCTCATCGGTCTCACGTTGCATGGCAGATACGGTACCCGCCGGCCCGGCTCGGCAAAAGGGCCGGCGCCGTGCTTAAGCACGGGAGGCGCCCGACGCTCAGACGCCCGTGATGATCGGCATCGCCCGGGTGATCGGGTGGAACTCCTCCACCTCGGGTTCGCCGAGCACGAGGAACCGCCCCTCGTACGGGCCGAGATGCAGCGGGAAGCTCTGCAGATCGTCCACGCGCCCGACGTTCTCGCCGCTCTCGGCATCGGTGACCGGGGAGCGCGGCA
Source organism: Microbacterium sp. cx-59 (assembly GCF_020805625.1). Taxonomy (NCBI): domain Bacteria; kingdom Bacillati; phylum Actinomycetota; class Actinomycetes; order Micrococcales; family Microbacteriaceae; genus Microbacterium; species Microbacterium sp. cx-59. The sequence goes on along the minus strand of NZ_JAJHGO010000008.1, from coordinate 28,210 downwards.
CGAGGCTCTCCGAGCGCACCGTGCCATCGATGGCCTCGGCCGAGAAGTTGAGCACGGTGATCTGGATCGCCGCGTCCCGCTTCGCCGCATCCCCGCCGTCGAGGCGGTGCACCATCACGAGCATGCTCGGGTGCGCGACCTGCGGGATGTCGATCTGCGACGCGATCGCGATGTCCGACTCTTCGCGGATGCGGAGAAGCCCGCCAAGCCGCGAGGCGAACGAGTCCGGGTCGCCGAGCTGGTCGGGGAGCGGCCCGTAGAGCGCCTGCGCGCGTGGCACACCGGCGAGCGAGCGCGTCGCCTCGGGAGCGACGTCGAGCAGGTCGTGCGCGCCGCGCTCGATCCAGCGGGTGTCGCCCGAGGCGATGAGTCCGGCGACCTCACTGGCCGGCAGCGTCAGCGACCCGGTGAGGTCCCAGCCGGAGAGCGCGAACACGCCGGGCTGCCAGGCGTTGTACTTCGTGAGCAGCAGGTGCGCGGCCCGGATGCCGGAGACCGCATCCGGGGTGATGTCTCCGAGCCGCTCGAAGCCCTGCGTCGCCGCGATCAGCGACGCCGTCGTGCACGCGATGCCGTTCTGCGTGAAAACCAGGTTGTAGTCGGCGCGGACGGTGAGGACCTCGGTCAGCTCCGCGCGCACGAGCCGCGCGAGCTCGCCGCCGGTGATCTCGCCGTGTCGGAACGGGAACACGTCCTCGTGGTGCGTGGTCGCCCAGTGCACGAGCTCGTAGGTCAGTTCGTCGTGGTTCTGCATCCCGTGCACGAGCTGGGCCGGCTCGACTCCGGTCGCGAGCGATGTGGTGAGCGCGAGGCGCAAGAATTCGGTGTCGCCGGTCGCGAGCGCGTGGTGGTAGCCGGGACGCGTCACGAAGTCATAAGAGAGGTCGGCGCCGACGGCCGCCGTGTCGCGGATGTCTTCCATCGTCAGGTTGAGCTCTTGGAAGGTGAAGCCGCCGACCTTTCGCACCATGCCGGCGATGATGTGGTTCGCGGCCTGCGACAGCGGGTGCCCCTCTGACCACGCCGGCAGACCCTCCGCGCTCTTCTCCACCCCGAGGAAGCCGTTCGCGTCCAGGCGCAGCGCACTCGTGCCGAGGTCGCCGAGCGAGTGCAGGGCATCGCCGATGACGAGCTTCATGCCCGAGAAAGTGGGGTCGAGCCAGTTGATCGACGGCTGGCCCTCCTTGAAGTAGTGCAGGTACACCCAGCGGCGCTCGACCCCATCCGGACCGATGACGGGGGAGGTGGCGCTCCAGTTCGTCTCTTTCACACCGGGCGTGTAGAAGATCACGCGCTGCAGCTCGCCGATGATGTAGCCGCGCTCGCTCAGCTCGCGTTCCCGGTCGCGATCGAGGTTGACCGAGTCGTGCCCCTCCGGCACATCCGGCAAAAGGCTCCAGTCCTCCGGCGGGATCTCGACCATGTGGTAGATCCCGGGGTAGTCCTTGTACGCCATCTCGGCGAGACGGAAGTCCGCGCCCTTGCCCGTGTGGCCGGGAACGATGTCGTCGATGACGCTGCCGCCGTGCGCATCGGCCACGTCCGCGAGGCGGCGGAAGGCGTTCTCGTCGCCGAACTCGGGGTCGATCTGCGTGCTGATGCGGTCGAAGTGACCGTCGACGCTCGGCGTCTCCTGCCACCCGGAGATGCCGCCGGCGCGCTTGACCGGACCGGTGTGGATGCCGGTGATACCGATCGCCTCGAACGCCTCCCACAGGGCCTCGTCGCCGAGCGACTGCAGGAACGATTCGCCGGGGCGGGTGATGAGCGAGATCGGGTAGGCCGTGAACCAGACGTTCGTGGTCTCGATCGCACGGCGCGCATCCGGGCGCGCATAGGGGTTCCGCCACATCGACGGCTGACCCGAGAGCTGACGGCCGAGCACGTCCGCATCCTTCAGCATCGACTGACGCACCAGCCACTCGACGTACGCCGGGTTCGTGCCGTTCGCGGTGCGCGGGTCGGCCGTGAAGCGTTTGACCGCACTCCGCTTCAGCTGATCGCGGGGACGGAGCCGACGCGGACGAGCGGGATACCGCTGTTCGTCGTAGCTGATCTCGTCCGGCAGCTGGTCCTCGGAGTCGCTCATCAGATCCCTTCGGAAGAGGAGGTGGTAATGCAACGGTAGGCGGTCCGCGCACCTGCGCGCGCGGACTTGCCGACGGTGCACGCTTCGTGCACAGGGGGTCTTCCGGGCCGCACGCCCTGGTTAGACTCGTCGGCACACGAGTCGAGGTGGGGGAACCGGATGGCGCGCTGGATCCGAGAAGACGCACATATCGAGCAGCCGGAGGTCATCGTGCCGCCGGCGCTCTATCTGCCGCTGATCGACAACCCCGAGAGCGAGGGGCAGATGGCCGTCGTGCGAAAGCTCGCCGACGGTCGCCGCGGACTCCTCGCGTACACGGCGCTCGATCGCCTCGCTGACAAGTGCGGCAAGAACCAGCCGTGGATGCTGCTGATGACCTCCGAACTCGGCACCATCCGTGAGGGTCAGCCGTTCGACGTCGTCGCGTTCGACCTCGACATCCCGTTCACCCAGATCGTCGACGGGCGTCTCGCATGAGCGATCCGATCTACATCGACCGCGACAACATGGAACGGCGGATGGGCGACGTCGTGACCTACGTCGACGACCTCGACGCGGCTCTCGCCGACATTCCGGGACCGGCGGATGCAGGCGCCGCATCCGCCATGATCGGCTTCATCTCGTCTGCCGGCGCGGAAGCGGCGAACGAGTACGCCGGCGCGGTGCGGTTGATCGCCGCGATCACGAACGAGGTACTGGCGGATTCCTTGGCCGCGGACGCGGAAATCGCCGACGACCTGTCCGGCCTCGAGGCGGAGCTGGAGGGCTGATGTCGATCCAGGTGAAGATGCCGGGCTCGCCGGAGAGCGTGCGTGCCGTCGCGGACTGGCTCGACTCCGTGAAATCGAGCATGACCGACACGGACGTCGAGCTGACCGCCGTCTGGAGCGACTCGAACTACTACTGGACCGGAGAATCGGGCAGCTCCTGGCGTGACACGGTCGGGACGGTGCGGAGCCGCGCGATGGGCGTTCCCGGGTTCCTCGGCGACGCGACCGAGGTCTTCCGTGCCTACGCGAACCGTCTCGAACGCGCACAGGAGGACTTCGAGACGCTTCTGTTCCAGGCGGGGGAGGTGGGCCTCCAGGTCGTGGGCGACACGGTCTTCCCGCCGACGACGAATCTGCAGTACTGCCCGGCGCCCGGCGCTCCCGCCGAGGATCTCGAGGAGTACGAGGACTACACCGACAAGGTCGCCAGCTACAACGACCTCGGCACCCAGGTCGGAACGACCATGGGTCAGCTGGACGTCTGGATCGGTGAGAACATCGTTCCGCTCGTCGAGCGGGTCGAGGAGCTGCGAGAACTCTCCGGAACCGTCGACGCGTTGTCTGCGCCCGGCAACGACGATCTGGCCGGTGCGGTGCTGGACGGCTACGACCGGTTCAACAGCGACACCCTCGGCGAGTGGCGCACGCAGCACGACACGCTGCAGGATTCGGCCGAGACCTTCCGGAACCAGCTGCGGTCGGGTAACCCTGCGGTTCGTGCGGCAGCCGAGGCGGCCGACCCGAGAGCGATGGCCGCGGGTGCCGAAGAGATCGCCGAGCAGATCGGTCGCGTCTCGCGGTTCGCGAAGGTCATCCCCGTCGCGGGCACGGTTCTCGAGGTCGTCTCGATCGCCTCGGATGTGGCGGATGGCGGTTCGCTCAGCTCCGGTGTCGCCGAGGCAGCGGGCGGGGCGGCGGGAGGGCTCGCCGGCGGCGCCGCTGCCGGCGGCATCGCGGTCGCGCTCGGCAGCAACCCGGTCGGCTGGGTCATCGGCGGTGTCGTGGTCGGCGGCATCGCCGTCGGATCGGGCGCGCGCTGGTTGTGGGAAGCGGCGGTGCCTCTGGACTCCCGTGAGACGATCGACGACTTCTTCACCGGCGGACCGCCACGTCTCGAGGGATACACCCCTCCCTCGCCCCGTTCTCGCCCGGTGCCCGGGGGATGATGAGCGAATGAGCCTGCAGCGGATGAGTCCCCGGGTGCTGCCCGCCGACGGGCAGCGGGCGCCGGTGTACCCGAACGGTCGGAACCCGCGGGCATTGGCGTGGCTGGTGACGGCGGTCGCCCTGCTGCCGGCGTTCCTCGCCGTCGCCGATGGCCGAGGGGGATTCCGGTTGGTGATGGGCGCGTTGGCGGTCACGATCCTGACAATCGGCATCTCGCTCCACCGCATGTTCGGTGCGATCGAACCCCGGGTCGTGCGCGTGGACGAGGATGCGGCCGGCCTGCGATTCGCTCCTCCCGCCGCAGCGACCCTCCCGATGTTCGCCGTCGCGGTCGCGCTTCTTCTTCCCGGGATCGCGCAGCTTGTCGTCGACACCCAGGGCCTTCCGACGATGTCGGGCGGCATCGTCTCCCGCGCCCCTTACGCGCTTGGGATCCTGGGGCTCGTGACTCTCGCGGTGCAGCTGTGGCGGGTGCGGGTGCCCGCCGGGTTGGAGTTGACGACCGAGCGGCTGCGCGGCATCCGGGGCTCCGCGGGCGTGGACTGGCGCTGGGAAGATCTCGCCGACGTGAGCGTCGCCGCCGGCCCCGTGGCGAAGCTGTCGCTCGTGCCGCGCGGGGGAGCAGGGCGCCCGGTTCTCGCGCCGATGCTCGCGCTGGGTTCTGATCCGAACGAGGTCGCGGCTATCGTGCGGTTCTACCTCGAACGCCCCGCGGAGCGCGTCGCGCTCGCCGAGGGTGGCGTCGCGGCCGTGCGCCGCGTCGAGGATGCGCTGCGCGCCCGCCGCTGAGGTCCCCCGCACGACACCCGGGTGCCCGTTCCGAACAGATCAGTGCTCGCGCGTCAACCGCAAACGGGCTGCGCGCGAACACTGCGGTCAGTGCGCGGCGTCGTATGCCTCGAGCACCGCGGAAGGAACCCGACCGCGCTCCGAGACCTGGTGCCCGTTGGCCTTCGCCCACGCGCGGATCTCGGTGTAGTCGCGCTGCTCCGCGCGGCGACGCGGGCGACCCGCGCTGCTCGACCCGCTAGAACGCGACGATGAGACGCTGCGTGCGGCGGAGAGGTACGGGGCGAACGCCTCACGAAGAGCGGTCGCATTCTCGCTGGACAGGTCGATCTCATATGCGGTGCCGTCGAGGGAGAAAAGGACGGTCTCGCCCTCACCCACCTCGAGAACCGATCCGTCGAAGTCGTCTACAAGCTGATGAACAATTCTGCGTGCCATGTCGCCACCTTAGTGCGCAAATTATGAGCGCTTGCCGAATTGCACAACATCGTTTCCTGTGCGGTATGGCTTTTCGCATTCTCCGCACCCGGCATTCCCCGGTTCCTGTGTCGTGAATGCGCGGAATACGACGTGGAAAGCGTGCAGCTGTGGCGCGTGAAGGGAGTGGGTCAGGGGAGGAGGCCCGCGCGGCGCGCTTTTGGAACCGCTGCGTGCCGCGTCGACGCGTCGAGTTTCGACATCGCGGCGCCGAGGTAGGACTTCACCGTCGTTTCTCGTAGCGCGAGCTCCGCGGCGATCTCCGAGTTCGTCGCGCCGAGCGCGGCGCAGGCGAGCACATCCACTTCGCGCGGTGACAGCTGCACTGCCGGGTCCGATGGTGCGGCGTCGCCGCGGGCGACAGCGGCGAGGCGCTGCTCGACATGTGTCAGGCGCGCGCGCAATTCCGCATCCGTCACGGTCGCCGCGATGCTGCGCAGTTCGGCGAAGCTCTCGCGCACCTCTTCCCGTGCGGCACCGTCGAGCCCGTCCGCGTCGGGGGCCGTTCCCGACGACGCCTGGTCGAGGCGGCGAGACACTTCATCCCGGATGCGGAGTTCGGTGGCGAACTCGTCGGCGATCCGGAGCGCGGGTCGAGCGGCGCCCTCGTCGACCGCCGATTCCGACCACGATCCGCAGTAGACCATCGCCCGCGCGCGTCCGGCCGCGACCACCGGCACCGCGAACAGCGTTGCGATCCCTTCGCCGAGGATCGCCCGGTCGTAGTCGTGGGTGATGCCGCGCGCAGTGCGGTAGTCGAGCGTCAGCCGTGGTCGCCCCTCGATCAGCGCGCGCCCCCCGAGTCCGCGGGCTTTCTCGACGATCAGGCCTTCGATACTGCGCCCCCGCGCGCCGACGATTGACGTCACGCGGACGGCGTGATCTTCGACGAGTCCGCCGAAGGCCACGGGAAAGCGCGTGCGTCGCACGAGGTCGTGGACGGCACGAGAAAGGAGCTGCTGATCGCTGATGGAGCCGAGGTGCACCACGCTGCGCTACCTACTTCCGGAGGTGTCGGCATCGTCGCCGGTCTTCGTAGCGTCGACCATACCACCGGGCAAGAACCTGCCGCGGGGGTGACGGCGCAACGATGCGCCACCGCCATGAGGCAAGGAGGCCACATGACTGACGAGCATGATCGATCGGCATCGCACGACGGTGTCGACTACATCGCGGTCGAAGAGTCCGAACAGTTCCAGAGGTTGAAGAAGAGTCAGCGGAGCTTCGTGTTCCCGCTCGCCATCGCCTTCCTCGTCTGGTATTTCGCCTACGTGCTGCTCTCCTCCTTCGCGGGGGAATTCATGTCGCAGCGCGTATCGGGAGACATCACCGTGGGGCTTCTGCTCGGACTCGGGCAGTTCGTGACGACCTTCGCCATCACGATGGGCTACGTCGCATACGCGAACAAGAAACTCGACCCGCAGTCACGCGCAATCCGTGAAGACCTCGAGCGTCGCACCGGAGGCAACGCATGAACGACGTATTCGGCGCCATCCACACGGCCGTGCAGACCGTGGAGAACGACCCCGTCCTGAATATCTCCATCTTCGCGGCGTTCGTGGCGGTGACGTTGTTCATCGTCATTCGCGCATCACGCAACAACAAGACCGCAGCCGATTACTACGCCGCGGGCCGCTCTTTCACCGGACCGCAGAACGGGTTCGCCATCGCCGGCGACTATCTGTCGGCGGCATCCTTCCTCGGTATCTGCGGCGCGATCGCCATCAACGGCTACGACGGATTCCTCTATTCGATCGGCTTCCTCGTGGCGTGGCTGGTCGCGCTGCTGCTCGTCGCCGAACTCATGCGCAACACCGGCCGATTCACGATGGCCGACGTGCTTTCCTTCCGCCTCAAAGAGCGCCCGGTCCGGATGGCGGCGGCCATCACGACACTCGCCGTGTGCTTCTTCTATCTGCTCGCGCAGATGGCCGGCGCCGGTGGCCTCGTGTCGCTGCTGCTCGGAATCAACGACAAGATCGGTCAGTCGATCGTCGTGGCCGTGGTGGGGCTCCTCATGATCGTCTACGTGCTGATCGGCGGAATGAAGGGAACCACCTGGGTGCAGATCGTCAAGGCGTTCCTGCTCATCGGCGGCGCGGTCGTCATGACGGTGTGGGTGCTGGCGATCAACGGGTTCAACCTCAACACTCTCCTCGAGAGCGCGGTCGCCGCGTCGCCGCAGGGCGACAAGGTGCTCGGCCCCGGACTCCAGTACGGCAAGAACCCGTGGGACTTCATCTCGCTGGCGATCGCCCTCGTGCTCGGTACGGCCGGACTCCCGCACGTGCTGATGCGCTTCTATACGGTGCCCACCGCGAAAGAGGCGCGGCGATCCGTCGTCTGGGCCATCTGGCTCATCGGCCTCTTCTACCTGCTGACCCTCGTGCTCGGATACGGCGCCGGTGCGCTCGTCGGGCCGGAGACCATCGCGGCTGCTCCGGGCGGGGTCAATTCCGCGGCGCCGCTCCTCGCGCTCTACCTCGGAGGCCCGGTGCTACTCGGCTTCATCTCCGCGGTCGCTTTCGCGACGATCCTCGCGGTGGTGGCGGGTCTCACGATCACGGCCGCGGCATCCTTCGCTCACGACATCTACGCGAGCGTCGTGAAGAAGGGCAACGTGCCGCCGGATGGTGAGGTGAAGGTCGCGCGACGGACCGTGATCGTCATCGGCATCCTCGCCATCATCGGTGGGATCGGGGTGCAGGGTCAGAACGTCGCGTTCCTCGTGGCACTCGCGTTCGCGGTGGCGGCATCGGCCAACCTGCCGACGATTTTGTTCTCGCTGTTCTGGCGTCGGTTCTCGACCCGCGGTGCGGTGTGGAGCATGTACGGCGGCCTCGCTGCGGCGATCATCCTCATCGTGCTGTCGCCCGTGTTCTGGGGGACGGAGACGAGCGTGTTCAAGAACGTCGGCGTGGCGATCTGGCCGTTGAACAACCCCGGCATCGTGTCGATCCCGCTCGGCTTCTTCCTCGGCTGGCTCGGATCGGTGACGTCTCGCCGGGTCGAAGATCCTCGCAAGGCGGCGGAGATGGACGTGCGATCGCTGACGGGATTCGGCGCCGAGAAGGCGACCGACCACTGAGCGACATCGTCCGGCGGGCGGCCTACACGCCCGCCGGACGATGCGTGTCCTCGAGATCGAGCAGGTAGCGCTTGATCTCGGGTCGCCCGCCGTACTCGCCGATCGACCCGTCGGCGCGCACGACGCGATGCACGGGAACGACGAGCGAGATCGGGGTCAACCGGCAGGCGGTGCCGACGGCGCGCGCGGCGCCTGCGGTGCCGGCCGAGATGGCGACTTCGCCGTAGCTGGCGGTTTCGCCGTACGGGATGCGGCGCACGGCCTCGAGCGCGAGCCGATGGAACCCGTTCACCGCCGACAGGTCGATCGGCAGATCGAAATCCGACCGATCGCCGTCGAAGTACTCATCGAGCTGCCGGGCGGTCTCATCTCCCGCGGCCTCGTCGTGCACGGGTACGGAACGGAGCGCGCCGACCCACGGTTCGAGCGCGGCACCGAGGGGTGCGTCGAGGATCTCGAGCCCGATCAGGCCCGCATCCGAATGGAGAAGCAGTGCATCGCCCACCGGAGTCGGGTGGATGCGGAAGGTCGCGGTCGTCATATCCCCATCATTGCGGCGGACACTCGCATCCGATCGGCGAAGCGGCGAGTGGGGGATGGATCGGGACGATTCGTCGCCTGGGGAGGAACAGCCGATCAGACCGGCGAGTCGCCCAATAGCGCGAAACCCGGGCGGGAATGAGCGGTAGGCGGCGTTCTCACGCCTAAGGTGACTCGTGTGTGGCGTGGAGAAGGTACGGCGACAGCCGGCAAGGACGACGTCGAGGCGACGCATCCCGTTCGCCCCGGCGATCTTGGCGTCGCCGAGCCCGGGGTCAGCGTGACGAATGCGGCGGAGCCCGAGCGCGCCCGCGTGCGCGCGCAGGCGGCGCTACTGGGTGGCAAGTCGACACTCCTCTTCTACGAGGACACGTCCGAGCACGGCATCGACATCAACAAGGCCCACCCGGGGAGCCTGCCGCAGTTCCTGACCGGCCGCTCCACTCTTCTGTCGAACCTGTACCGCGACGAGGTGGCGCTTCGCACGGCACGGCTGGCGGCCGAGCGCATCACGGCGAAGAACGTCGAACTGCGTACGGCCCGCGGCCTCGAGACGGTGGCGCTCGCCGTCGGGATGGCGTCCTGGCGCATCGGCGGCATCGTCTGCACGGCGCCGGTGCTTCTCCGTCCGCTCGCCATCCGCCGCCATCACACCGATTTCGAGCTGAAGCTCCGCGGCGCGTTCACCGTGAACCCGGAGCTGGTTCGCGCGCTCGGCACGCACTTCGGCATCCACCTCGATCCGGTGGCGCTCGCGTCTCTCGCGCACGACGGCAACGTTTTCCGCCCGCAGCCGGTCATCGACCACCTGCGCGCGCTGACGACGCACGTGCCCACCTTCACCGTCACGCCGCGGCTCGTCGTCTCGACCTTCGCCGACGTCGGCTCGGGGATGGCGCGCGATACGGCCGACCTCGACCACCCGGTGCTGAACGCCCTCGGCGGACACATCGCGGATCGCGAGCGACTCTCGCTGCGTCCGGCGCTGCCCACGGTGACGAGCCCCGACGACCGCACCCCGGCCGCCGACACGCTTCTTCTGGACGCGGATGCGGAGCAGGAAGCCGTGCTGGCGCGCATCGCCGCCGGGCACTCGCTCGCCGTGCACACGCTGCCCGGAACGGGCGGCACGCAGACCGTCATCAACGCCGTCGGTGCTCTCGTGCAGAGCGGAAAGCGGGTGCTGGTCGTCAGCGCTCGCCGCTCGACGCTCGACGGCGTGCGCCACCGGCTCGCCGGCATCGGTCTCGACGGCCTCGCGGTCACCCCGCGCCAGCTGCACCGCGACCTCATCCGGGCGATCGGCCGCAACGAGAAGGCCACGCAGCCGAAGGTGTCTGACATCGACGACGCGCTCGTGCGTTTGCGCACGGTGCTCCGGGACTACCGCGGTGCCCTGACTGTGCAGCATCCGAGCCTCGGCGCGTCCGCGCTCGATGTCGTGCGCCGGCTCACCGAGCTCACCACTCTCGACACGGCGCCCTCGACCACCGCGCGCTTCGACATCGCGACGCTGCAGCGCCTGCGCGACAACCGTCACATCGCAGCCGCGAAGCTCGTGGCCGCGGCGAAACTCGGCGAGTTCCGTTTCGGCCCCGACGATTCGCCCTGGTACGGCGTCTCGTTCGAAACGACCGTTGCGGCCCGCGCCGCGCACGCGGTCGCCGGTCGACTCAGCGGACAGGACGTGCCGAACCTGCTCGAGCGCGGCTACGAGCTCATCGCGCAGACCCGGATGCGGCCATTCCGCACCGTCGACGAACTCGGCGAGTACCTGCGCCTGCTGCAGGGCATCCGCGAGACGCTCGACAAGTTCTCGCCGTCGGTGTTCGAGCGCCCCCTGATCGAGCTCATCCAGGCGCACTCACCCAAGCGCGACGCCGCGTCGATGAGCAGTGCCAACCGTCGCCGGCTCAAGCGGCTGTCGCGCGAGTACGTGCGTGCGGGCGTCCACGTCGGCGACATGTACGAAGCCCTCGTCCGCATCCAGCAGCAGCGCGCCGACTGGCAGCGGCTGGTCGAGGCGGGCGTCATGCCCGAGGTGCCTACCGGCCTTGCGGACGTGCATGTCGCCTGGCAGCGCGTGCACGCGCAGCTCGGCGAACTCGATGAGATCCTGCGTCGCCGGGAGTCTGCGCGCCTCGCCTCGCTGCCCGTCGCCCACCTCATGCGCACGCTGGCCGGCCTCGGCGCAGAGTCCGAGTACTTCGAGAACCTGGTCGAGCGTGCCACGCTCCGCAGCGAGCTCGATCGCGCCGGCCTCGCCCCCCTTCTCACTGAGCTCTCGGTGCGGCACGTGCCCGAAGAGCACGTCTCCGCCGAGCTCGAGTTCGCGTGGTGGCAGTCGGCCCTCGAGCACCTGCTGCGCACCGACCGCGCGCTCCTCGGCGCGAACACTGCGGTGCTCGACCGGCTCGAACGGGATTTCCGACTCGTCGACGAAGCGCACGCGGCCGCATCCGGTCCGCTCCTGGCTGCCCAGCTCGCCACGCAGTGGAAGATCGGCATCGTCGACTACGCCGGTGAAGCGGCCGCGCTCAAGCAGGCGCTGAAGAACGGTGTCTCCGATCCCGAACAGCTCGTCCGCACGGCGCCGACGCTCCTCAAAGTCCTCGCGCCGGTGTGGCTCGCATCGCCCTACGAAGTACCCGACATTCCCGAGGCCCCGGCATTCGATGTCGTGATCATCGCGGATGCGGCGGCCCTCTGTCTCGCCGAGGCCGCCCCCGCGCTTCGCCGCGCCCGCCAGGTCGTCGTGTTCGGTGACCCGGTGACGCAGAAGCCCACCCCGTTCGCGGTGGGGGCCGGGGTTCGCACCGAGTCCGACGAATTCGATGAGCCGTTCGATGAGACCTCGGTCTTCGAGCGCCTCGCCGGACTCGTCGACGTCGCCACCCTCACGCGCTCGTACCGGGCCGGCGGCGAAGACCTCGCCCGGCTTGTGAACGACGCGTTCTACGGCGGCGAGATCGTCTCCCTCCCGTGGGCCGGGTCCTATCTCGGACGCGGCAGCCTCAGCATCGACTACGTCGAGGGCGGCACCGGAACCCCCGATCCCATCTCCGGCGCGGTCGAGAGTCCGGATGCGGAGGTCCGCCGCATCGTGACGCTCGTCATCGAGCACGCTGTGCAGCGCGGCGCCGAGTCGCTCATGGTCGTCACTCCCAGCCGCCGGCACGCGGAACGCATCCGTGCGGCCGTCGACGCGGCGTTCGCGGGACGCTCCGATGTCGCCGAGTTCGTCTCGCGCGACACCGCCGAGCCGTTCGCCGTGCTCACCCTCGAGGAATCCGTCGCCGAGAGCCGCGACCGAGTGATTCTGTCGCTCGGGTTCGGCCTCACCAAGCACGGCCGCGTCCTCAGCGACTTCGGTGACCTCTCCACCCCCGACGGTGAGCGACTGCTGACCGTCGGCATGACCCGCGCCCGTCGCTCGATGGTCGTGGTCTCGTCGATCCGACCGACCGCCTTCGAAGACGGCCGGCTCGAGCACGGCGCCGCCACACTCATGAGCATCCTCGGGGGAGTGGCCGCGCGCGATCGCGAGCACCGACTCGAAGATCTCGCCGACGCGACCACGCGCGTCCTCGCCCGCGAGCTCCGGGCCCTGGGCGTCGACGTCGACATCGACTACCGCGGCCTCCTGCCGCTGGTCGCCCACCACGAGGGCAAGGCCGTCGTGGTGGAGTGCGATCCGGAGACCCGGGACGAGTCGCTCCGCGAATCGCTGCGTCTGCGCCCCCAGATCCTGCGCCGCCTCGGCTGGCACTACGTGCGCGTGCACGCCTTCGACCTGTACAGCGATCCCGCCTCCGTCGCGGCACGCGTCGCGGGTCTGCTCGGGATCGGCGGCGGAGAGCACGCCTCGACCCAGCCGATCGATGTCATCGAGTGAGCCGCGTCAGCGCGTCGAACGGGTGCGCGGATCGCGACGGGCCAAGCTGACCTCGGCGCCCGGGGCCGTCGACGCCCCCGACCTTCCCGAACGCGACGACGCCGCATCCGCTCCGTCGGACGGAGGTCCGAACGATGAGCGGATGCGGCGTGACGTTCCCCCGCATTACTGAGGCGCTCGCGGGGAGAATCGCGCGGCGCTGAGCGGTCTCAGAGCGAGGGCTTGTTCTGCTTCTCGAGCAGATCGCGGATCTGGATGAGGAGCTCCTGCTCGGTCGGCAGCTTCGACTCCTCGGGCTCGGTCACGCCCGCGCGGGCCGCCTGGCGTTCCTTCCACTTGTTCATCGGGAAGACGAACACGAAGTACACGATCGCCGCAACGGCCACGAAGTTGATCAGCGCGGTCAGGATCGGTCCGATGAGGAAGTTCGATGTGCTGCCCGAGAGCGTCGGCACGGCCCACACCCAGGTCGACATGTCGCCGAGCTGGAAGATCACGCCGATCAGCGGGTTGATGAGCCCCGTGACGATCGCGTTGATGATCGCGGTGAACGCCGCTCCGATGACGACAGCGACCGCGAGGTCGATGACGTTGCCGCGCATGATGAACTCTTTGAAACCCTTGATCATCAGAAGCTCCTATCGATGTCGCGCGAGACGGTCAGGATGCCGCGGGTGCGGAAGACGACGTCGTCCCTGACGTCGATGATGCCGAACTCGCGCCCGACCCACCACCCGTGGAGCTGCCGGAGTCGGACTTCTTCTCGCTGCTCGACGAGCCGTTCGAGCTCGACGAGCCGTTCGAGCTCGACGAGCCGCCGGCCGCTGCGCGGGAGTCGGTGCGGTAGAAACCGGATCCGTTGAAGGTGACACCGATCGAGCCGTATTGCTTGCGCAGCTCACCCCCGCAGACGGGGCACTCGGTCAGCGCCGAGTCGGAGAACGCCTGGACGGCGTCGAAACGGTGGCCGCAGGACTTGCAGGCGTAGGCGTAGGTGGGCATCGTGCTCCTGGAACGGGTAATCAGCCTGCGCGACGCAGGTCAACGGTACGGGTCGGCGTCACGACGCCGGAAACAGGTTGGTCGTGCTTGTCGCGGGGCACGTCGTCGACGAGCTCGGAGTCGAAGATGACCGCGTACACCGGCGGGCAGCCCTCCATCGAGCCGATCGTCTTGTCGAAGTATCCACGTCCCCAGCCGAGCCGCATCCCGTGTCGGTCGACGGCGGCGGCGGGGATGATCATGAGGTCGACGTCGTTGACCGCGATCGGCCCGAGCAGTTCGCCGACGGGCTCGGGCAGTCCGAACAGGCCCTCGGCGATCTCTCCGTCGGCGGTCGCGACGGCCCAATCGAGCAGTCCGTCGACGCGGGTGACGGGGAGGAGCACGCGGATGCCGCGTCCGACGGCCTCGCGGACGAAACGCCGGGTGTCGGGCTCGGTCGTCATCGACAGGAAGCACGAGACGCTCGTCGCACCGGTGGCGGCCACGAGCGCGTCGAGCTGCTCGGCGATACCCACGGCGGCGGCCTCCCGGGCAGCATCCGTGAGGTTCTGACGACGTTCCCTCAGGTCCGCTCGCAGCGCCCGCTTGGCCTGATCTATCACGTCCGACATGCAGACGAGTCTAAGTTCCCCCGCCCGATAGGATCGGCCCATGTCGCATAAGCCCTTCAAAGCCGTGATCCCCGCTGCCGGTCTCGGCACTCGTTTCCTGCCGGCCACGAAGGCCATGCCGAAAGAGATGCTGCCGGTGGTCGACAAGCCCGCCATCCAGTACGTCGTCGAAGAGGCGGCGAATGCCGGCATCAGCGACGTGCTCATCATCATCGGTCGCAACAAGAACAACATTGCGAACCACTTCGATTCGATGCCCGAGCTCGAGGCGAAACTGCGTGAGAAGGGCGACGAAGACAAGCTCGCCAAGGTGGAGCACTCCTCCGACCTCGCCGACGTGCACATGGTGCGTCAGGGCGAGCCCAAGGGACTCGGGCACGCCGTGCTGCGTGCGCAGGCCCACGTCGGCGACCACCCGTTCGCGGTTCTGCTCGGCGACGACCTGATCGACGAGCGCGATCCGCTGCTCACCACGATGCTCTCGGAGTACGACAAGCGCGGCGCCAGCATCATCGCCCTCATGGAGGTCGACCCCGACAGCGTGCACCTCTACGGTGTCGCCGCGGTCGAGGCGACCGATGACGACGGCATCGTGAAGGTCACCGGTCTGGTGGAGAAACCGAAGAAGGAAGACGCTCCGTCCAACCTCGCGATCATCGGCCGGTACGTCCTCGGGCCCGACGTCTTCGAGGTGCTCGAGCACACGGAACCCGGCAAGGGCGGCGAGATCCAGCTCACCGATGCGCTGCAGGAACTGGCGATCGATCCGGAGAAGGGCGTGTACGGTGTCATCTTCGGTGGCCGTCGCTACGACACGGGCGACAAGCTCGACTACATCAAGGCGATCGTGCAGCTCGCCTCCGATCGCGACGACCTCGGCCCGGAGCTGCGTCCGTGGCTGAAGGACTTCGCGGCCGGTCTCTGACCAAGTCAGGACACCCCACAGTGGAATTGACGGCATCGCGGACGTACGGGCCGGTGTCGATCCGGCTCATCCGCAATCGCGATGCGCGCGTTCTTCAGGACCACCTGATGACCAATAGGTCCTGGTTGAGCCCCTGGGAGGCGACGAGCCCGGATGGTGCGGTCTCGCTCGACATGAAGATCGGTATCCGGCGCCTTTTGCAGCAGCATCGCGACGGCGCCGGGGTGCCGTTCGTCATGGAGTACGACGGGCAGGTCACCGGTCAGCTCAACGTGTGGGGCATCGCGCGCGGTTCGCTCGCGTCCGCGACGATCGGCTACTGGATCTCACGGGAGTACGCCGGCCGCGACATCACGCCGATCTCAGTGGCGATGGCGACCGACATGTGCTTCGAGGAGATGCGTCTGCACCGGATGGAGATCTGCATCCGTCCGGAGAACCACGCGAGCCTCCGCATCGTGCAGAAGCTGGGGTTCCGGTACGAGGGGCTTCGTCGGCGGTACATCCACATCGATGGCGACTGGCGAGACCATTACGCGTTCGCCCTGGTGCGCGAAGACGTCCCGCAGGGGGTCTTGGCGCGCTGGGCGGAGAACCGGGTGCCCAAGGACTGGGCCGACATTCCGCCAGAAGACCGCGCGGCCGCCGGAGAATGAGCGTCGCGACACGCCCCGCCCTGCGCGATGTGCGCGGCCTCGTCGCCTAGCGTTGACCGCATGGGCGGACAGGTGTGGGGCGGCGGGGTGATCTTCCTCGTCGCGGTCGCGCTCTGGATGCTCTATCTGCTGCCGAGCTGGCACAGTCGGCACCTCTTCAACGCGTCCGAGCGCAATGCCGTGCGACTCAATCAGGCGCTCCGCGTTCTCGCGGAGACCAGTGAGACCCCGCAGGAAGTGCGGCTGGAGCTGAACGCACGGACCGCGCTCGCCCAGCAGAAGCTTGCCCGTCGCACGCAGGCCGAGAAGGAGCGAGCGGAACTCGAACGTGCGCGCGTCGAACTCGAGCTGGCGAAGGCCGAGGCGAGAGCCGTTCGTGCGGCGCCGGCCGCGCGAATCGTGCGAGCGCGTCGAGCAGCCCGCTTGACGGCGACGACAGTGGGTGGGCTCTCCCTGCTCGCGGCCGGCGTCGGAGTGTGGCTCTGGATATCCGCGGGGGCGACGACACTCGCGTGGGTTGGGGGAGTGGGCGTGCTGCTGAGCGCGTACACCCTCCACCGGATGGCGAGAGTGGCCGTCCGTGCCGCGGTGCGGGCGACCGTCGTCGAGCCGGCGGTGCGAACGGCCGAGGTGCAGGATGTGGCGCTGCCCGTGGAGCCTCGCCCAACCTGGCAGCCGCGGACGCTGCCGCGCCCCTTGAGTTCTTCCGCGGGTTCCGCTGCGGCGGTCATGCGCGATGCCGCCGACGCGCGAGAGCGACTCCGACGAGCAGCTCTCGAGGAGGCGAAGCGCGTGCAGGCGGAGAAGGCCGCGCCGACCCCGATCGAGACCGCGCGTCCGGTCGAAGCAGCGCCCGCCGCATCCGCGTTCTCCCGGATGGGATACGTCGATGACGCGGAGATCGAAGAGCACGTGCGCCGGATGCTGCAGCACCGCGCGGCCGGCTGATCGGTGGCACGAACGCCCGTTTCGTGCGTGCTAACGTAGTTGAGGTTCTTGGGCCTGTGGCGCAGTTGGTAGCGCGCCTCGTTCGCATCGAGGAGGTCAGGGGTTCGAATCCCCTCAGGTCCACCAACGAAAAGAAGACCCCCGCTTGTCGGGGGTCTTCTTGCGTTATCGGGCGGTGCGACCGGCCACGGGGAGTGACCGCCATCGTCGAGTCCCGAGCCGTAACAGGGGAGGATCCGGCACGAACCGGACCGGATCCGCGGAAAGACGGGCGACACGCCCGGGGGGATGGCGGGATTTGCCCGCTCCCCGGGATCCACGTAAATTCTTACTTGTTCGCCCCACAGGGAAGAACGGAGAGGCTGAAGCCCCGTTCCCCTCAAGTAGCGACAACCCCCTTCTGAAGATCACGCCTCCTGGTGTGTGTCGGTGAAGGGAGGCCCGATTCAGTCGGTCGAGTACTCCGGTACGTGACCGCAAACCGGCGGAAACGCCGATTTGACAGAGACTGAAACGGACCATACGATTGTGAAGTTGCCCTGCGGGGTTGGCCGTGAGGTCAGCTGGTGGGAGCGTCCGATCCTTGAGAACTCAACAGCGTGCACTTGTCAAATGCCAAATAACCTCGTCTAGCTTCGGCTAGGGAGATTCCTTTGGGCCTCAAAGAGCGCCCGGTCCGGATGGCGGCGGCCATCACGACACTCGCCGTGTGCTTCTTCTATCTGCTCGCGCAGATGGCCGGCGCCGGTGGCCTCGTGTCGCTGCTGCTCGGAATCAACGACAAGATCGGTCAGTCGATCGTCGTGGCCGTGGTGGGGCTCCTCATGATCGTCTACGTGCTGATCGGCGGAATGAAGGGAACCACCTGGGTGCAGATCGTCAAGGCGTTCCTGCTCATCGGCGGCGCGGTCGTCATGACGGTGTGGGTGCTGGCGATCAACGGGTTCAACCTCAACACTCTCCTCGAGAGCGCGGTCGCCGCGTCGCCGCAGGGCGACAAGGTGCTCGGCCCCGGACTCCAGTACGGCAAGAACCCGTGGGACTTCATCTCGCTGGCGATCGCCCTCGTGCTCGGTACGGCCGGACTCCCGCACGTGCTGATGCGCTTCTATACGGTGCCCACCGCGAAAGAGGCGCGGCGATCCGTCGTCTGGGCCATCTGGCTCATCGGCCTCTTCTACCTGCTGACCCTCGTGCTCGGATACGGCGCCGGTGCGCTCGTCGGGCCGGAGACCATCGCGGCTGCTCCGGGCGGGGTCAATTCCGCGGCGCCGCTCCTCGCGCTCTACCTCGGAGGCCCGGTGCTACTCGGCTTCATCTCCGCGGTCGCTTTCGCGACGATCCTCGCGGTGGTGGCGGGTCTCACGATCACGGCCGCGGCATCCTTCGCTCACGACATCTACGCGAGCGTCGTGAAGAAGGGCAACGTGCCGCCGGATGGTGAGGTGAAGGTCGCGCGACGGACCGTGATCGTCATCGGCATCCTCGCCATCATCGGTGGGATCGGGGTGCAGGGTCAGAACGTCGCGTTCCTCGTGGCACTCGCGTTCGCGGTGGCGGCATCGGCCAACCTGCCGACGATTTTGTTCTCGCTGTTCTGGCGTCGGTTCTCGACCCGCGGTGCGGTGTGGAGCATGTACGGCGGCCTCGCTGCGGCGATCATCCTCATCGTGCTGTCGCCCGTGTTCTGGGGGACGGAGACGAGCGTGTTCAAGAACGTCGGCGTGGCGATCTGGCCGTTGAACAACCCCGGCATCGTGTCGATCCCGCTCGGCTTCTTCCTCGGCTGGCTCGGATCGGTGACGTCTCGCCGGGTCGAAGATCCTCGCAAGGCGGCGGAGATGGACGTGCGATCGCTGACGGGATTCGGCGCCGAGAAGGCGACCGACCACTGAGCGACATCGTCCGGCGGGCGGCCTACACGCCCGCCGGACGATGCGTGTCCTCGAGATCGAGCAGGTAGCGCTTGATCTCGGGTCGCCCGCCGTACTCGCCGATCGACCCGTCGGCGCGCACGACGCGATGCACGGGAACGACGAGCGAGATCGGGGTCAACCGGCAGGCGGTGCCGACGGCGCGCGCGGCGCCTGCGGTGCCGGCCGAGATGGCGACTTCGCCGTAGCTGGCGGTTTCGCCGTACGGGATGCGGCGCACGGCCTCGAGCGCGAGCCGATGGAACCCGTTCACCGCCGACAGGTCGATCGGCAGATCGAAATCCGACCGATCGCCGTCGAAGTACTCATCGAGCTGCCGGGCGGTCTCATCTCCCGCGGCCTCGTCGTGCACGGGTACGGAACGGAGCGCGCCGACCCACGGTTCGAGCGCGGCACCGAGGGGTGCGTCGAGGATCTCGAGCCCGATCAGGCCCGCATCCGAATGGAGAAGCAGTGCATCGCCCACCGGAGTCGGGTGGATGCGGAAGGTCGCGGTCGTCATATCCCCATCATTGCGGCGGACACTCGCATCCGATCGGCGAAGCGGCGAGTGGGGGATGGATCGGGACGATTCGTCGCCTGGGGAGGAACAGCCGATCAGACCGGCGAGTCGCCCAATAGCGCGAAACCCGGGCGGGAATGAGCGGTAGGCGGCGTTCTCACGCCTAAGGTGACTCGTGTGTGGCGTGGAGAAGGTACGGCGACAGCCGGCAAGGACGACGTCGAGGCGACGCATCCCGTTCGCCCCGGCGATCTTGGCGTCGCCGAGCCCGGGGTCAGCGTGACGAATGCGGCGGAGCCCGAGCGCGCCCGCGTGCGCGCGCAGGCGGCGCTACTGGGTGGCAAGTCGACACTCCTCTTCTACGAGGACACGTCCGAGCACGGCATCGACATCAACAAGGCCCACCCGGGGAGCCTGCCGCAGTTCCTGACCGGCCGCTCCACTCTTCTGTCGAACCTGTACCGCGACGAGGTGGCGCTTCGCACGGCACGGCTGGCGGCCGAGCGCATCACGGCGAAGAACGTCGAACTGCGTACGGCCCGCGGCCTCGAGACGGTGGCGCTCGCCGTCGGGATGGCGTCCTGGCGCATCGGCGGCATCGTCTGCACGGCGCCGGTGCTTCTCCGTCCGCTCGCCATCCGCCGCCATCACACCGATTTCGAGCTGAAGCTCCGCGGCGCGTTCACCGTGAACCCGGAGCTGGTTCGCGCGCTCGGCACGCACTTCGGCATCCACCTCGATCCGGTGGCGCTCGCGTCTCTCGCGCACGACGGCAACGTTTTCCGCCCGCAGCCGGTCATCGACCACCTGCGCGCGCTGACGACGCACGTGCCCACCTTCACCGTCACGCCGCGGCTCGTCGTCTCGACCTTCGCCGACGTCGGCTCGGGGATGGCGCGCGATACGGCCGACCTCGACCACCCGGTGCTGAACGCCCTCGGCGGACACATCGCGGATCGCGAGCGACTCTCGCTGCGTCCGGCGCTGCCCACGGTGACGAGCCCCGACGACCGCACCCCGGCCGCCGACACGCTTCTTCTGGACGCGGATGCGGAGCAGGAAGCCGTGCTGGCGCGCATCGCCGCCGGGCACTCGCTCGCCGTGCACACGCTGCCCGGAACGGGCGGCACGCAGACCGTCATCAACGCCGTCGGTGCTCTCGTGCAGAGCGGAAAGCGGGTGCTGGTCGTCAGCGCTCGCCGCTCGACGCTCGACGGCGTGCGCCACCGGCTCGCCGGCATCGGTCTCGACGGCCTCGCGGTCACCCCGCGCCAGCTGCACCGCGACCTCATCCGGGCGATCGGCCGCAACGAGAAGGCCACGCAGCCGAAGGTGTCTGACATCGACGACGCGCTCGTGCGTTTGCGCACGGTGCTCCGGGACTACCGCGGTGCCCTGACTGTGCAGCATCCGAGCCTCGGCGCGTCCGCGCTCGATGTCGTGCGCCGGCTCACCGAGCTCACCACTCTCGACACGGCGCCCTCGACCACCGCGCGCTTCGACATCGCGACGCTGCAGCGCCTGCGCGACAACCGTCACATCGCAGCCGCGAAGCTCGTGGCCGCGGCGAAACTCGGCGAGTTCCGTTTCGGCCCCGACGATTCGCCCTGGTACGGCGTCTCGTTCGAAACGACCGTTGCGGCCCGCGCCGCGCACGCGGTCGCCGGTCGACTCAGCGGACAGGACGTGCCGAACCTGCTCGAGCGCGGCTACGAGCTCATCGCGCAGACCCGGATGCGGCCATTCCGCACCGTCGACGAACTCGGCGAGTACCTGCGCCTGCTGCAGGGCATCCGCGAGACGCTCGACAAGTTCTCGCCGTCGGTGTTCGAGCGCCCCCTGATCGAGCTCATCCAGGCGCACTCACCCAAGCGCGACGCCGCGTCGATGAGCAGTGCCAACCGTCGCCGGCTCAAGCGGCTGTCGCGCGAGTACGTGCGTGCGGGCGTCCACGTCGGCGACATGTACGAAGCCCTCGTCCGCATCCAGCAGCAGCGCGCCGACTGGCAGCGGCTGGTCGAGGCGGGCGTCATGCCCGAGGTGCCTACCGGCCTTGCGGACGTGCATGTCGCCTGGCAGCGCGTGCACGCGCAGCTCGGCGAACTCGATGAGATCCTGCGTCGCCGGGAGTCTGCGCGCCTCGCCTCGCTGCCCGTCGCCCACCTCATGCGCACGCTGGCCGGCCTCGGCGCAGAGTCCGAGTACTTCGAGAACCTGGTCGAGCGTGCCACGCTCCGCAGCGAGCTCGATCGCGCCGGCCTCGCCCCCCTTCTCACTGAGCTCTCGGTGCGGCACGTGCCCGAAGAGCACGTCTCCGCCGAGCTCGAGTTCGCGTGGTGGCAGTCGGCCCTCGAGCACCTGCTGCGCACCGACCGCGCGCTCCTCGGCGCGAACACTGCGGTGCTCGACCGGCTCGAACGGGATTTCCGACTCGTCGACGAAGCGCACGCGGCCGCATCCGGTCCGCTCCTGGCTGCCCAGCTCGCCACGCAGTGGAAGATCGGCATCGTCGACTACGCCGGTGAAGCGGCCGCGCTCAAGCAGGCGCTGAAGAACGGTGTCTCCGATCCCGAACAGCTCGTCCGCACGGCGCCGACGCTCCTCAAAGTCCTCGCGCCGGTGTGGCTCGCATCGCCCTACGAAGTACCCGACATTCCCGAGGCCCCGGCATTCGATGTCGTGATCATCGCGGATGCGGCGGCCCTCTGTCTCGCCGAGGCCGCCCCCGCGCTTCGCCGCGCCCGCCAGGTCGTCGTGTTCGGTGACCCGGTGACGCAGAAGCCCACCCCGTTCGCGGTGGGGGCCGGGGTTCGCACCGAGTCCGACGAATTCGATGAGCCGTTCGATGAGACCTCGGTCTTCGAGCGCCTCGCCGGACTCGTCGACGTCGCCACCCTCACGCGCTCGTACCGGGCCGGCGGCGAAGACCTCGCCCGGCTTGTGAACGACGCGTTCTACGGCGGCGAGATCGTCTCCCTCCCGTGGGCCGGGTCCTATCTCGGACGCGGCAGCCTCAGCATCGACTACGTCGAGGGCGGCACCGGAACCCCCGATCCCATCTCCGGCGCGGTCGAGAGTCCGGATGCGGAGGTCCGCCGCATCGTGACGCTCGTCATCGAGCACGCTGTGCAGCGCGGCGCCGAGTCGCTCATGGTCGTCACTCCCAGCCGCCGGCACGCGGAACGCATCCGTGCGGCCGTCGACGCGGCGTTCGCGGGACGCTCCGATGTCGCCGAGTTCGTCTCGCGCGACACCGCCGAGCCGTTCGCCGTGCTCACCCTCGAGGAATCCGTCGCCGAGAGCCGCGACCGAGTGATTCTGTCGCTCGGGTTCGGCCTCACCAAGCACGGCCGCGTCCTCAGCGACTTCGGTGACCTCTCCACCCCCGACGGTGAGCGACTGCTGACCGTCGGCATGACCCGCGCCCGTCGCTCGATGGTCGTGGTCTCGTCGATCCGACCGACCGCCTTCGAAGACGGCCGGCTCGAGCACGGCGCCGCCACACTCATGAGCATCCTCGGGGGAGTGGCCGCGCGCGATCGCGAGCACCGACTCGAAGATCTCGCCGACGCGACCACGCGCGTCCTCGCCCGCGAGCTCCGGGCCCTGGGCGTCGACGTCGACATCGACTACCGCGGCCTCCTGCCGCTGGTCGCCCACCACGAGGGCAAGGCCGTCGTGGTGGAGTGCGATCCGGAGACCCGGGACGAGTCGCTCCGCGAATCGCTGCGTCTGCGCCCCCAGATCCTGCGCCGCCTCGGCTGGCACTACGTGCGCGTGCACGCCTTCGACCTGTACAGCGATCCCGCCTCCGTCGCGGCACGCGTCGCGGGTCTGCTCGGGATCGGCGGCGGAGAGCACGCCTCGACCCAGCCGATCGATGTCATCGAGTGAGCCGCGTCAGCGCGTCGAACGGGTGCGCGGATCGCGACGGGCCAAGCTGACCTCGGCGCCCGGGGCCGTCGACGCCCCCGACCTTCCCGAACGCGACGACGCCGCATCCGCTCCGTCGGACGGAGGTCCGAACGATGAGCGGATGCGGCGTGACGTTCCCCCGCATTACTGAGGCGCTCGCGGGGAGAATCGCGCGGCGCTGAGCGGTCTCAGAGCGAGGGCTTGTTCTGCTTCTCGAGCAGATCGCGGATCTGGATGAGGAGCTCCTGCTCGGTCGGCAGCTTCGACTCCTCGGGCTCGGTCACGCCCGCGCGGGCCGCCTGGCGTTCCTTCCACTTGTTCATCGGGAAGACGAACACGAAGTACACGATCGCCGCAACGGCCACGAAGTTGATCAGCGCGGTCAGGATCGGTCCGATGAGGAAGTTCGATGTGCTGCCCGAGAGCGTCGGCACGGCCCACACCCAGGTCGACATGTCGCCGAGCTGGAAGATCACGCCGATCAGCGGGTTGATGAGCCCCGTGACGATCGCGTTGATGATCGCGGTGAACGCCGCTCCGATGACGACAGCGACCGCGAGGTCGATGACGTTGCCGCGCATGATGAACTCTTTGAAACCCTTGATCATCAGAAGCTCCTATCGATGTCGCGCGAGACGGTCAGGATGCCGCGGGTGCGGAAGACGACGTCGTCCCTGACGTCGATGATGCCGAACTCGCGCCCGACCCACCACCCGTGGAGCTGCCGGAGTCGGACTTCTTCTCGCTGCTCGACGAGCCGTTCGAGCTCGACGAGCCGTTCGAGCTCGACGAGCCGCCGGCCGCTGCGCGGGAGTCGGTGCGGTAGAAACCGGATCCGTTGAAGGTGACACCGATCGAGCCGTATTGCTTGCGCAGCTCACCCCCGCAGACGGGGCACTCGGTCAGCGCCGAGTCGGAGAACGCCTGGACGGCGTCGAAACGGTGGCCGCAGGACTTGCAGGCGTAGGCGTAGGTGGGCATCGTGCTCCTGGAACGGGTAATCAGCCTGCGCGACGCAGGTCAACGGTACGGGTCGGCGTCACGACGCCGGAAACAGGTTGGTCGTGCTTGTCGCGGGGCACGTCGTCGACGAGCTCGGAGTCGAAGATGACCGCGTACACCGGCGGGCAGCCCTCCATCGAGCCGATCGTCTTGTCGAAGTATCCACGTCCCCAGCCGAGCCGCATCCCGTGTCGGTCGACGGCGGCGGCGGGGATGATCATGAGGTCGACGTCGTTGACCGCGATCGGCCCGAGCAGTTCGCCGACGGGCTCGGGCAGTCCGAACAGGCCCTCGGCGATCTCTCCGTCGGCGGTCGCGACGGCCCAATCGAGCAGTCCGTCGACGCGGGTGACGGGGAGGAGCACGCGGATGCCGCGTCCGACGGCCTCGCGGACGAAACGCCGGGTGTCGGGCTCGGTCGTCATCGACAGGAAGCACGAGACGCTCGTCGCACCGGTGGCGGCCACGAGCGCGTCGAGCTGCTCGGCGATACCCACGGCGGCGGCCTCCCGGGCAGCATCCGTGAGGTTCTGACGACGTTCCCTCAGGTCCGCTCGCAGCGCCCGCTTGGCCTGATCTATCACGTCCGACATGCAGACGAGTCTAAGTTCCCCCGCCCGATAGGATCGGCCCATGTCGCATAAGCCCTTCAAAGCCGTGATCCCCGCTGCCGGTCTCGGCACTCGTTTCCTGCCGGCCACGAAGGCCATGCCGAAAGAGATGCTGCCGGTGGTCGACAAGCCCGCCATCCAGTACGTCGTCGAAGAGGCGGCGAATGCCGGCATCAGCGACGTGCTCATCATCATCGGTCGCAACAAGAACAACATTGCGAACCACTTCGATTCGATGCCCGAGCTCGAGGCGAAACTGCGTGAGAAGGGCGACGAAGACAAGCTCGCCAAGGTGGAGCACTCCTCCGACCTCGCCGACGTGCACATGGTGCGTCAGGGCGAGCCCAAGGGACTCGGGCACGCCGTGCTGCGTGCGCAGGCCCACGTCGGCGACCACCCGTTCGCGGTTCTGCTCGGCGACGACCTGATCGACGAGCGCGATCCGCTGCTCACCACGATGCTCTCGGAGTACGACAAGCGCGGCGCCAGCATCATCGCCCTCATGGAGGTCGACCCCGACAGCGTGCACCTCTACGGTGTCGCCGCGGTCGAGGCGACCGATGACGACGGCATCGTGAAGGTCACCGGTCTGGTGGAGAAACCGAAGAAGGAAGACGCTCCGTCCAACCTCGCGATCATCGGCCGGTACGTCCTCGGGCCCGACGTCTTCGAGGTGCTCGAGCACACGGAACCCGGCAAGGGCGGCGAGATCCAGCTCACCGATGCGCTGCAGGAACTGGCGATCGATCCGGAGAAGGGCGTGTACGGTGTCATCTTCGGTGGCCGTCGCTACGACACGGGCGACAAGCTCGACTACATCAAGGCGATCGTGCAGCTCGCCTCCGATCGCGACGACCTCGGCCCGGAGCTGCGTCCGTGGCTGAAGGACTTCGCGGCCGGTCTCTGACCAAGTCAGGACACCCCACAGTGGAATTGACGGCATCGCGGACGTACGGGCCGGTGTCGATCCGGCTCATCCGCAATCGCGATGCGCGCGTTCTTCAGGACCACCTGATGACCAATAGGTCCTGGTTGAGCCCCTGGGAGGCGACGAGCCCGGATGGTGCGGTCTCGCTCGACATGAAGATCGGTATCCGGCGCCTTTTGCAGCAGCATCGCGACGGCGCCGGGGTGCCGTTCGTCATGGAGTACGACGGGCAGGTCACCGGTCAGCTCAACGTGTGGGGCATCGCGCGCGGTTCGCTCGCGTCCGCGACGATCGGCTACTGGATCTCACGGGAGTACGCCGGCCGCGACATCACGCCGATCTCAGTGGCGATGGCGACCGACATGTGCTTCGAGGAGATGCGTCTGCACCGGATGGAGATCTGCATCCGTCCGGAGAACCACGCGAGCCTCCGCATCGTGCAGAAGCTGGGGTTCCGGTACGAGGGGCTTCGTCGGCGGTACATCCACATCGATGGCGACTGGCGAGACCATTACGCGTTCGCCCTGGTGCGCGAAGACGTCCCGCAGGGGGTCTTGGCGCGCTGGGCGGAGAACCGGGTGCCCAAGGACTGGGCCGACATTCCGCCAGAAGACCGCGCGGCCGCCGGAGAATGAGCGTCGCGACACGCCCCGCCCTGCGCGATGTGCGCGGCCTCGTCGCCTAGCGTTGACCGCATGGGCGGACAGGTGTGGGGCGGCGGGGTGATCTTCCTCGTCGCGGTCGCGCTCTGGATGCTCTATCTGCTGCCGAGCTGGCACAGTCGGCACCTCTTCAACGCGTCCGAGCGCAATGCCGTGCGACTCAATCAGGCGCTCCGCGTTCTCGCGGAGACCAGTGAGACCCCGCAGGAAGTGCGGCTGGAGCTGAACGCACGGACCGCGCTCGCCCAGCAGAAGCTTGCCCGTCGCACGCAGGCCGAGAAGGAGCGAGCGGAACTCGAACGTGCGCGCGTCGAACTCGAGCTGGCGAAGGCCGAGGCGAGAGCCGTTCGTGCGGCGCCGGCCGCGCGAATCGTGCGAGCGCGTCGAGCAGCCCGCTTGACGGCGACGACAGTGGGTGGGCTCTCCCTGCTCGCGGCCGGCGTCGGAGTGTGGCTCTGGATATCCGCGGGGGCGACGACACTCGCGTGGGTTGGGGGAGTGGGCGTGCTGCTGAGCGCGTACACCCTCCACCGGATGGCGAGAGTGGCCGTCCGTGCCGCGGTGCGGGCGACCGTCGTCGAGCCGGCGGTGCGAACGGCCGAGGTGCAGGATGTGGCGCTGCCCGTGGAGCCTCGCCCAACCTGGCAGCCGCGGACGCTGCCGCGCCCCTTGAGTTCTTCCGCGGGTTCCGCTGCGGCGGTCATGCGCGATGCCGCCGACGCGCGAGAGCGACTCCGACGAGCAGCTCTCGAGGAGGCGAAGCGCGTGCAGGCGGAGAAGGCCGCGCCGACCCCGATCGAGACCGCGCGTCCGGTCGAAGCAGCGCCCGCCGCATCCGCGTTCTCCCGGATGGGATACGTCGATGACGCGGAGATCGAAGAGCACGTGCGCCGGATGCTGCAGCACCGCGCGGCCGGCTGATCGGTGGCACGAACGCCCGTTTCGTGCGTGCTAACGTAGTTGAGGTTCTTGGGCCTGTGGCGCAGTTGGTAGCGCGCCTCGTTCGCATCGAGGAGGTCAGGGGTTCGAATCCCCTCAGGTCCACCAACGAAAAGAAGACCCCCGCTTGTCGGGGGTCTTCTTGCGTTATCGGGCGGTGCGACCGGCCACGGGGAGTGACCGCCATCGTCGAGTCCCGAGCCGTAACAGGGGAGGATCCGGCACGAACCGGACCGGATCCGCGGAAAGACGGGCGACACGCCCGGGGGGATGGCGGGATTTGCCCGCTCCCCGGGATCCACGTAAATTCTTACTTGTTCGCCCCACAGGGAAGAACGGAGAGGCTGAAGCCCCGTTCCCCTCAAGTAGCGACAACCCCCTTCTGAAGATCACGCCTCCTGGTGTGTGTCGGTGAAGGGAGGCCCGATTCAGTCGGTCGAGTACTCCGGTACGTGACCGCAAACCGGCGGAAACGCCGATTTGACAGAGACTGAAACGGACCATACGATTGTGAAGTTGCCCTGCGGGGTTGGCCGTGAGGTCAGCTGGTGGGAGCGTCCGATCCTTGAGAACTCAACAGCGTGCACTTGTCAAATGCCAAATAACCTCGTCTAGCTTCGGCTAGGGAGATTCCTTTGGATCAAGTCCAATCTCCTTTTTGGGGGTTGGCGTTATGGATTGTCAGTAATGGCATCCTTTTGGTCAGTTCAAACTCGCTGTCCGACCTTATTCCGGTTGGTCAGTATTTTTCTTTTAC